>NZ_CAPJ01000221.1 GCF_000331775.1 Xanthomonas translucens pv. translucens DSM 18974 | reverse complement strand
GGTAGATTTTTATCGGGTCATCATCGACTCCTCATCAATTTATTCGGTAAAGTTTTTTATTATCTTCGATTCATAGTCAGTGCTAAATGACTGCGCCGAAGAAATGCGCAAAAAACCGAAGTTGCTCGCCCGGCCGATGGGCATATGGTCTACGATCAGGTTCGCGCGATCAGAGGCGGACTGAAGCAGTACCGGAAAGCGAGCCCGTAGCCTCATCGCCGAACACTAATGGCCGAGCTGGAGCACAATCCCCTATGGGGGCAGCTTGAGCCGTATCGGACGGCGCGACTCGATCGCGATCGCCCAAATGCCGCGAAAGACGCGTCAAACAGCGCCGACGCGCGCACCGCCAGGCGTGGCATCCAGCTGCGCGATGGCATCCGCCACCATTGCATCGAACGGCGCATCCACGTCCACCGAGAGTACGTCCGGCTCGTCCAGCGGCAGTTCCATGGTGTCGATCTGGCTCTGCAGCAGGCCGGGCGGCATGAAGTGGCCGCTGCGCCGCGACAGGCGTTCGGCGATCACATGTGCGGCGCCATGCAGCAACACGAAACACATCGGCACGCCGCTGTCGCGCAGCTGCTGCCGGTGCGCGCGGCGCAGCCCGGAGAAGGCCAGCACCACGCTGCGACCAGCGTCGATCGACTGGCGCAGGCGCAGTGCCAGCGCCGCTACCCAGGGCACGCGTTGCGCATCGGTGAGCGGCACGCCACGCGCCATCTGCGCCTTGGCCTCGGCGCTGTGAATGTCGTCCGCATCCAGGAACGCGAGGCCGTAGTGCGCGGCCAGCGCCTGCGCGACGCTGGTCTTGCCGCTGCCGGCAATGCCCATCACGACGATGGCTTCGCTGCGCTGCGGCAAGGAATTATGGGATGTCGCGTCCATCACGAGCGGTTATACCTTGCTGGGGCTTTGGCATGATGCACGCGCCGACGTTGGCGATGCGCGCAGTGTGGTGTAGCGTCGGCACGCCACGATCAGCGCAACCTGCCTGGCGCCGTTCCATCATCGCATGACCACCCGACAGGATCGCCGATGCCCATACCGCCGCAACGCGCCGATGCCCCGCTGCGCTGGACCGAGAAGGTCGGCTATGGCATCGGCGACATGGGTTTCAATTTCTACTGGGCCAACATCTCCGCGTTCCTGCTGATCTTCTACACCGACACCATGGGCTTGCCGGCGGCGGCCGTAGGCACGATGATCCTGCTGACCAAGGTGGTCGATGCGGTCACCGATCCGCTGATGGGGGCGCTCGCCGATCGCACCCGCTCGCGCTGGGGCAAGTTCCGGCCGTATCTGTTGTTCGCGGCGCTGCCGATGGCCGCCAGCGGCGTGCTGGCCTATACCACGCCGGATCTGGGCCCCGCCGGGCGGCTGGTCTGGGCTTACGTCACCTTCGGCGTGATGATGCTGATGTACACGGTGGTCAGCATCCCGTATTCGGCGCTGTCCGGGGTGATCACCGCCGACAGCCAGCAGCGCACCACGCTGATCAGCTTCCGCTTCATCGCCGCCTTCGCCGGCACCACGCTGGTCAACTACGCCACGCTGGACATGGTGCGCTGGTTCGGCAACGGCGACGATGCGCAGGGTTGGCAACGCACCATGCTGGTCTACGGGATCGCCGCGGCGGCGCTGTTCGCGATCGTGTTCGCCACCACGCGCGAGCGCGTGCAGCCGCTGCCGCAACCGCCCACGCCAGTGCTGCAGGATATCGCCGACCTGCTGCGCAATCGGCCGTGGCGGGTGCTGTTCGCGCTGGCGCTGATCATCATGATCACCATCGTCATGCGTGCCGGTGCCGGCGTGTACTACTTCAAGTATTACGTCGGCCGCCCGGAGCTGACCGGCTGGTTCCTGGGCAGCTATTCGGTGGCGCTGGCGGTGGGCGCGGCGGCCACGCCGCTGCTAACCCGGCTGTGCGACAAGCGCCAGCTGATGATGTGGCTGATGGGGGTGGTGGGTGCGCTCAGTTGCGCGATGTTCTTCATCCCGCGCGAGGCGATCTGGGCGTTGTTCGCGATCAACCTGCTGATCGGCCTGGCGCTGGGGCCGAAATCGCCGCTGGCGTTCTCGATGTATGCCGACACCGCCGACTACACCGAATGGAAGACCGGGCGCCGCGCCACCGCAATGACGTTCTCGGCGGCGACGTTCTCGCAGAAGCTCGGTGGCGCGCTGGCCTCGGCCTGCATCGCGTGGATGCTGGCGGGGATGGGCTATGTGGCCAACCAGGCGCAGAGCGATGCCTCGCAGTTGGGGATCGTGCTGCTGCTGACGGTGATCCCGGGCGCGATCGCGCTGCTGGCGGCGTGGACGATGCGCTTCTATCCGCTCGACGATGCGGCGCTGTTGCGTATCCAGCAGGAACTGGCCGCGCGCAAGCGCGCCGCCGCAGCGGAGGCGCGCGCATGAGCGTCGAACCTGAGACGGGCGATTTGCTGGCGCCCAGCGCCGACGGCGAGCGCTACGAGCTGCATAGCGCGACGGCGCTGCCCAATGCCGGCGGCTTCCTGTGGAACCGGCGGATGATGATCCAGGCCACCTGCCGCGGCTACGCCACCGCGCAGTTCATGCAGCCGGAGCCGGCCAAGTACGCGCATGCGCCGAACCTGGAGGCCAGGACCTTCATGCAGCCGGAGCAGCCGTACTACGCGCATCATCCGGGGCGCTTCTTCTATCTCAAGGACGAGGACAGCGGCGCGCTGTACTCGGTGCCATACGAGCCGGTGCGGGCGACGCCGCAGGCGTTCCGCTTTTCGGTCGGCAAGCGCGACATCGTCTGGTGCGTGCGTTACGCCGAGATCGAGGTGGAAGTACGCCTGCAGTTGCCGGTCGAGGACACGGTCGAGCTGTGGCAGTGCCAGGTGCGCAATCTGGACGGGCGCGCGCGGCGGATCGCGCTGTATGCATATTTTCCGGTCGGCTACATGTCGTGGATGCAGCAGAGCGGCGAGTACCGCGCGGACCTGGGCGGCATCGTGTGCCGCAGCGTCACCCCGTATCAGAAGGTCGAGGATTATTTCCGCAACCGCGACTTCAAGGACTGCACGTTCCTGCTGCACGCGCAGATGCCCGATGCCTGGGATGCGCGGCAAGCGGCGTTCGAGGGCGAGGGCGGCCTGCATGCGCCGAGCGCGGTGCTGCAGCCGCGGCTGGGCGGCAGCGATGCGCGCTACGAGACGCCGACCGCGGCCCTGCAGTATTGCCTGACGCTGCAGCCGCAGCAGGAACACACGTTGCGCTTCCTGTTCGGTCCGGCACGCGACGATGCGGAGATCGCGGCGCTGCGGCAGCGCTATCTATCTGCGGCCGGCTTCGCCGAGGCGGCGGCCGCGTACCGCGATTATCTGGCCCAGGCGGCAGGCTGCCTGCACATCGCCACGCCCGATCCGTGCCTGGACAACCTGGTCAACCATTGGCTGCCGCGGCAGGTGTTCTATCACGGCGACGTCAACCGCCTGACCACCGATCCGCAGACCCGCAATTTCCTGCAGGACCACATGGGCATGAGCTTCCTGCGCCCGCAGACGGCACGCGCGGCATTGCTGCATGCGCTGTCGCAGCAGGACGCCAGCGGTGCGATGCCGGACGGCATCCTGCTGATCGAAGGCGCGGCGCTGAAATACATCAACCAGGTGCCGCATACCGATCATTGCGTCTGGCTGCCGGTGTTTCTGTCGGCGTATCTGGACGAGACCGGCGATGCGGCGCTGCTCGACGAGATCGTGGTAGATGCCAACGGGCATGGCGCCAGCGTCGCCGCGCGGCTGGATGCGGCGATGCGCTGGCTGCTCGGCGCACGCGACGCGCGCGGGCTGAGCTATATCGCGCAGGGCGACTGGTGCGACCCGATGAACATGGTCGGCTATCGCGGCCGCGGCGTGTCCGGTTGGCTGTCGGTGGCCACCGCCTACGCATTGCAACTGTGGGCGACGCTCTGCGAACGGCATGGTCGCAGTGCGCAGGCGGCGGCGTGCCGCGCTGGCGCGGCCGAGGTCAACGCTGCGGTCAATCGCGAATTGTGGGATGGCGACTGGTACGCGCGCGGCATCACCGACGACGGCGTGCGTTTCGGCATCAAGGACGATGCGGAAGGCCGCATCTATCTCAATCCGCAGAGCTGGGCGCTGCTCGCGGGTACTGCGGATGCGGAGCAGCGCAAGCGTTTGCTGCAGGCGGTCGATGCGCAGCTGGACACGCCGTACGGGCCGACGATGCTGGCGCCGCCGTATACCGCGATGCGCGAGGATGTGGGCCGGCTGACGCAGAAGCATCCGGGTTCGGCGGAGAACGGTTCGGTCTACAACCACGCCGCCGCGTTCTACCTGCATGCCTTGTACGCGATCGGCGACGCCGACCGCGCCTGGCGCGTGCTGCGCGCGATGATCCCGGGGCCGGACCTGGCCGACTACCTGCAGCGCGGGCAGGTGCCGGTGTTCGTGCCGAACTATTACCGCGGCGCCTGGCGCGAGTTGCCGCGTACCGCCGGCCGTTCCAGCCAGTTGTTCAACACCGGCACCGCGGCGTGGCTGTACCGCTGTCTGATCGAGGGCCTCTTTGGGCTGAAAGGCGAGGGCGAGGCGCTGTGCGTGCGCCCGCAGTTGCCGTCGCACTGGAGGCAGGCGACGGTGCAGCGCCGGTTTCGCGGCGCGGTGTTCGAGGTGCGCATGCAGCGCGCTGCGGGCTGTGTTGGGTTGCAGGTCAGGGTGGACGGCCAAGTGCTGGACGTGGCGCGGATCGAGGGCATCGAGAGCGGCCGCCATTATCGGGTTGAGGTGATGTTGCCGGAGGGGTGAAGGCGGCTCGGGCGATCGGGCTGCGGAGGGTGTCTGGTCGCGGCTGAAGCCGCTCCTACAGGGGCAGGCATGCACCCGACGGGCGCACTGTAGGAGCGGTTTCAGCCGCGACCAGCAGCCTCTATGCGCGCACTGCATCCGCCGTTTCGATCAGGTCGTCCCATTGCAGCCGGGTGTTGGCCGCATCGTCGCTTTCCAGCAGCGTGCGGCGCGCGGCGCGGCGCATGGCGCGGCTGATCCAGGTCTGCAGGTCGCGGCCGGAGTGGCCTGCGCTGCGTTCGGCCAGCCAGTTGGCCGCTTCCGCGGCGTCCAATGCCAGTGGCTTGCCATGCAGTAGGCGCGCGCCGATCGCGCGGCGTGCGGCGCGGTCGGGCAGGCCGATCTCGATCTGCCGGTCCAGCCGCGACAGCAGCGCCGGGTCGATCGCCGCGGCATGGTTGCTGGCGGCCAGCAGGAAGACCTGCCCGGCCTGGCTGGCGACGCCGTCCAGTTCCTGCAGCAGCTGGCCGACGATCTCGCGGGTCAGCGCGTCGTCGCCGTCGGCCCCGCGCGCCGGGGCGACGATGTCGATCTCGTCGACGAACACGATGCACGGCGCCTGCGCGCGAGCGCGTTCGAACGCGGCCTGTACGCGCTGGCCGGACTGGCCCAGATAGGCCGCCTTGAGGTCGGCGCCGGTCAGGGCGATGAAGGCCAGGCCGGACTGGCTGGCCAGGATCCGCGCCAGCTGGGTCTTGCCGGTACCGGGCGGGCCGTACATCAGGATCCCGCGCGGCACCGGCACGCCCAGCGTGGCCAGCGTCTCGGCATTGCGCAGCTCCTTGCCCAGGCCGACGAATTCCTCGATCACCGGCGCCGGCAGCACGATGTCGTTCCAGTCCAGCGGCGTCACCCGGGTGGACCCCTTGCCGCGCAGCAAGCGCAACTGCGCCAGCAGCGCGTCGCCGTCGAGTTCGCCGTCTATGCACTCGGCGGCGGCCCGCGCCACCAGGGTGTGCAGGTCGCGGCCGGACAGGCCGCTGCTGTCGGCGACCACGCGCGGGTCCAGCGCCAGCGCGAAGCCGGCGCGTTCCAGTTCGCCGCCAAGGATGCGCGCACGCGCGGCGGCGTCGGGCAGGCCGATGCCGATGCTGGCGGTGAAGCGCGACATCACCGCATCGTCGAGCAGTTCCGGGCGGTTGGTCGCGCCGATCACCAGCACCTGGCCGCGCGCTTCGTGGAAGCCGTCCCATTCGGCGAGGAAGGTCTGCACCAGCTCGGCGCCGAAGCTGTCGCTGTCCACGCCGCCGCGGCGCGCGAACACGCTTTCGCATTCGTCGATGAACAGGATCGCCGGCGCCTTGGCGCGGCAGCGCTGCCAGAGCGCCTGCACCTTGGGGCCGGTGTGGCCGACGTGCGCGGCCTTCAGGTCGGCCACGCCCAGCGCTTCGAAATGGCAGCCGGCATGGCGCGCCAGCTTGCGCGCGATCAGGGTCTTGCCGGTGCCCGGCGGGCCGTGCAGCAGCATGCCCTTCGGCGCCGGCGTGCGCCCGGAGACGAACAGGTCCACCAGCTTCAGGATCTGCTCCAGGGTGCTGTCGGGCAGCGCCACGTCGGCCCAGTGGCGGTGGATGGCGTCCATGCTCTGCAGCCGCTGCAGCAGCATGCGCTGCTGGCTGCGCGCTTCCATCCAGGCATCCACGTGCCGGTGCAGCTCGGCGATCGGTTGCGACGCGGCTGCCGCGGCCGTCGCCACCGCCAGCGCCAGGTCGTGCAGTTGCGCCTGCGCGTCGGCGTCGAGTTCGGCGGCGATCGGGATCAGCGCCGCAGCGTGAGTCGCGTCGGGCAGCACCAGCAGCGCCTGCACCTGCGGTTCCGGTTCGGCGCCGTCGTGCAGCGCCAGCATGCGCGCCCCGAACAGGTCGCCGTGCGCCGCGGCGATCTGCCAGCGGCCCTGCAGCTCGCGCTGCGGCCATGGTGCGCGGGTGACGCGGTACGGATCGGCGGCGTCGTGGCGGCTGTCGCTGGCGAATTGCAGCAACGCCAGCGGCCGTTGCGCGACACCGCGCAGCAGCGCGCGTTCGTCCTGGCTGACGTGCCGGGCCAGCAGTTGCGCGCCGCCGATCACCAGCAGCACATACACCAGCAGCGACGGCAGCGCGCGCTGCAGCAGCTGCAGCAGCTGCAGCGTGTCGCGCTGCACGCCGAACTGCTGCCACCCGTCCAGGTAATCGCGCGCGTCGCCGAGCGAGTGCGCGCTCATCCACGGCAGCGCCAGCAGCAGGAAGGCCAGCAGCGCCAGCCGCCAGCGCCAGTCCGGCAGCAGCGGGCGCAGCAACAGCGCCGGCCACCACGCGCGGCGGCGTTCGCGGCGCAGCACCG
>NZ_CAPJ01000222.1 GCF_000331775.1 Xanthomonas translucens pv. translucens DSM 18974 | reverse complement strand
GCGGGTACTGGATGCGCACCACGGCCTGGTCGCCCTGCTGGCTGACCAGCCCGGTGCGCAGTTCGCGCGCGCTGGCGTCCAGGTCCAGGCCGTAGTCGGCCAGCACCGTCTTCAGCTCGCCCAGGAACGGGCCGAGCCGCTGCAGGCTCTGCTCCATGCCCAGGCCGTGCAGGTCGGCGTCGCTGCGCAGGCCGGTGCGGCGCGCGGCGGCGCTGAGCTGCGCGATCGCCGCCTGCGCGCGCTTGCGCTCGGCCAACGGCGCATCTTCGGCCCAGCCGCTCAGCCCCTGCACCAGCTGCACGTAGTGGCCGCGCTGCTCCGGCGTGTAGTCGCCCTGGTTGCGCAGGTACTGCACGCCGAACAGGCCCAGCGAATGCGCGGCCTGGCGCAGGCTCGCGGTCTGCCCGCCGAATTGCGCGTCGAAGGCGCGCTGCAGCTGGCGCTCTGCGTCCGGCGCGGCCAGGGTGTCGAGCACTTCGGGCAGGCGCTCGGCCAGCGGCAGCTGGGTCAGCGGCCAGCGGCTGCGGTCCTCGCTCCAGGCCTGCTCCAGGCGTTGGTACTGCTCGGGCGGGACCGCGGCACGGGCATAGCCGGCCAGGTCGTTGCGCTGCAGCGTGCGCGCCAGCTCGCGCACGGCCGCGGCCGGTTCGGCGCTGGCACCGGGCAACTCGGCAGGGCTGCGCTTGCAGCCGGACAGGGCCAGCGCGGCCAGCAGCAGCGCTGGGACGACATGCAAGGGCATAAGCCGGGTCGGGCGTGGCGGCGACATACTCTAATTCGGCTCGTTCCCCAAAACGTTCCGCATCTTGCTGGGCGCGCGCGATTCCGGCAAGCCGCGCGCCCGTGCGCTGCCGTTGCCGCGGTTGCGGGACGCGATACCGATGTCGCGGCAGGACAATGCTTGGCCCGATCGGCCTTGCCGAGACAACGCTATCGGCGCAATGTCGGCGTATCGCACAGCGTGCCGCCCGATTGCGCAATGTTGCGGCGCATCATGTAACCGCTTGCAGTTGTTGCTAACGTCCGCCAACCTCAACTCGAGGTGGTACTGGACGGGGGTCCCAGTGCGATACCTATCAGAAATTTTCCGCGCGCTGCGTCACGCTTGCATCGCCCGCCGCGGCGTGGCGCTGGGCAAGCCGTTGCCGACCCTGGAGGCACGCTGGTGAATCCGCGCATCGCACACCCGCCGGAACAGCGCGCGAGCATCACCATCAAGGATGTGGCACGCCTGGCCAACGTCTCGGTGGCGACCGTATCGCGCACCATGAACGGCCACCAGCACGTGGCCGAACCGGTGCGCGCGCGCGTGCTGGAAGCCGCGCGCACCCTGCACTACGTGCCGCACCACGCCGCGCGCAGCCTCAGCAGCCGCCGCACCCACACCATCGGCGTGGTCCTGCCCGACCTGCACGGCGAGTTCTTCTCCGAACTGATCCGCGGCATCGACCTGATCGCGCGCGAGCGCGGCCTGCACCTGCTGGTGTCCAGCTACCACGGCGAGCCGGAAGAGCAGCGGCTGGCGGTGCGGCGCATGCCCGGACGCGTGGACGGGCTGCTGCTCATGTCGCCCTATCTGGGTACCGCTACCGAGGACGCCACCGACATGCTGCCCGACACGCTGCCGGCGGTGCTGATGAACTGCGCCGAGCGCATCGCCGACGCGCAGGTGCTCAACGTGGACAACTATGGCGGCGCGCGCGCGATGACCCGCCACCTGCTCGACAGCGGCCACCGCCGCATCGCCTTCATCGCCGGGCCGGACGCCAACTTCGACGCACGCGAGCGCCTGCGCGGCTACCGCGACGAACTGCGCGAGCGCTGCCCGCAGGTGCCGCCGCGGGTGTTGCCGGGCGATTTCGACGAAGCTTCCGGCTACCGGTCCGGGCAGGCGCTGCTGCAGGGCCTGCGCCCGGACGTGGTGTTCGCGGCCAACGACATGATGGCGCTCGGTTGCCTGTTCGCCTTCACCCACGCCGGCCTGCGCGTACCCGACGACATCGCCCTGGCCGGTTTCGACGACGTGCCGATGGCGCGCTACGTGCATCCGGCGCTGACCACGATGCGCGTGGACATCGCCGGCTTCGGCGCGCGCGCGATGCAACTGCTGATCGCCGCGCTGGAACCGCAAGCCGCCGCACCGGCCGCGGAAGCGCTGCTCGCCACCGATCTCGTTCCGCAATTGATCGTCCGCGCGTCCAGCGGCCAGCGAAGGGCCGCCATGGACTGACAGCGCCCATCGCGTTTTTGCCGTCACTGCCTGTATCCAATTATAAAAAACAACGGATGAACCCGTTTACTGCCCTGGGAGGGGTTTCTGTCATGAAGAGAAAGCGTTCCGCGTCCACTCTGCCCGCACGCAGCCTACTGTGCTGCGCCCTGGCCACCAGCCTGTTCGCGACGATGCCGGCGATGGCGCAGACCAGCACCGCGATCCTGCGCGGCCATGCCCAGGCCGGCGCCGAAGTGGTCGTCACCAATACCGCCACCGGTTCGGTGCGGCGCACGCCGGTCGCCGCCAACGGCAGCTACACCATCGTCGGCCTGCCGCCGGGCACCTATACGGTCGAGGCCAACGGCATCAAGCGCAACGTGACGCTGCAGGTCGCCTCCTCGTCCACGGTCAATCTCGACGGCGGTACCGCTGCCGCCCCGGGCGGCGCGGCGACCACGCTGGACACGGTGACCGTCAACGCGCCGATGCTCAAGGACGTCAAGACCTCGGAAGTAGGCAACGTGGTGTCGCTGCGCCAGATCCAGCAGTTGCCGCAGGCCACGCGCAATTTCCTCGAGTTCGCCGATACCGTGCCGGGCATGGTGTTCCAGGTCGATGGCAGCGGCAACACCAAGCTGCGTGGCGGTGCCTCCAACGCCAGCGCCGGCAATCTGTACATCGACGGCGTTGGCCAGAAGAGCTACGTCAAGGGCGGCGGCATCGCCGGCCAGAGCGATACCCAGGGCAATCCGTTCCCGCAGTTGGCGATCGGTGAATACAAGGTCATCACCTCCAACTACAAGGCCGAGTAAGGCCAGATCAGCGGCGCGGCGATCACCGCGGCGACCAAGTCCGGTACCAATGAGTTACACGGCGAGACGTTCTTCCGCTACACCGACCAGGACATGCGCGACAAGCGTCCTGACGAGGAAGGCATCGACAAGTCCGATTCGCAGATCAAGGAATACGGCTTCGCGCTCGGCGGCCCGATCATCCAGGACCGCATGCATTTCTTCGTCGCTTACGAGGGCAAGGAAAATGTCCAGCCAAAGACCGTCCTGTCCAGCCCCGAAGCCGGCCCGTTCGTCGGCTTCTTGCCGTCCAACCTGTCCAGCCTGTACGGTCCCGCCAACCTGCCGTTCACCGAGGACCTGTACTTCGGCAAGATCGATTTCGAGCCGACCGACCGCGACCGCATCGAGCTGAGCGGGCAGTACCGCGACGAGACCCAGGTCGCCAACGTCGGCGGGCAAAGCGCGGCCGGCCACGGCACCAACAAGATCAACAAGGACAAGCGTGCCAACCTGCGCTGGCAGCACAGCGCCGACAATTGGTTCAACGAATTGATCGTCGGCACCGAAAATTCTGAGAACAACCCGACGCCGATGAGCATCGGCAACGGCATTGTCTACAACTACCTGTCCCCGCGCGCCGGCTCCAACGACGTGGACGAATACAGCTTCCTGCAGACCGGTTCGGCCGGCGGCGCCAACGTGCAGCGCAAGAGCCAGAAGGGCTGGTTCCTGCAGAACGACCTGACCTTCACCAGCTTCCAGTGGCACGGCGAACACACCATCAAGATGGGCGTGAGCTACAAGGACATCAAGCTGACCTCGCAAGATGCGGCCGCGCTGAATCCGCAGTTCAGCTATTCGGTGGATGCCGATGGCGTCGCGTCCACACCGTACCGCGTGGACTTCGTCGCCCCGTACGCCACACCGGGCCAGAAGGCCACGGTGGAATCGCCGTCCAAGCAGTACGGCATCTACATCCAGGACGACTGGGCCGCGACCGACAAGCTGATGATCAACGCCGGCGTGCGCTGGGACTACGAGAAGAGCCCGGCCTACACCGACTTCGTCACCTCGCAGGACTTCGTCAATGCGCTGTACGCCGACGATCCGGCCAACCCGGGCCAGCCCTGGGCCAACCGCCTGCTGCCCAGCGGCATCAATGTCGCCGACTACATCAGCACCGGCAACAACCGCAAGAACTTCAAGGATGGCTGGGCGCCGCGCCTGGGCTTCTCCTACGACTTCTTTGGCGACGAAAGCGCCGTGCTGCACGGTGGCGCCGGCCGTTCCTACGACCGCAACCTGTTCGAGCAGCTGGCGCTGGAAACCAGCAAGGCGGCGCTGTCGCCGGTCGCGGTGTATTTCCGGAACCCCGCCACCAGCCAGTGCTACCGCTCCGACCGCACCTGCATCGCGTGGGATCCGCGCTACCTCAACGGCGTGGATCAGCTGACCTCGATTCCCGGCGTCAGCGGCAGCGCCGAGCTGTTCATGTTCAACAACAAGCTCAAGACCCCGTACAGCGACCAGTACAGCATCGGCATCAGCAACCAGGTCGGCAACTGGCTCACCGACGTGACCTTCCAGCGCATTCTCAGCTACGACGGTTTCGCGATGTCGCTGATCAACCGCTATCCGGACGGTTCCTACTTCCAGAACGGCAGCGCGCCGTGGGGCGAGCCGGTGCCCGGCTACCAGAACACCATCATCGGCAGCAACGGCCTGGAGCAGCGCAGCAGCCAGGTGCTGTTGTCGGCGGAGAAGCCGTACACCAAGGAGTCGGGTTGGGGTCTGAACCTGTCCTACACCCACACCAGCGCGCGCCAGAACCGCAACATCGACGAAGCGTACGGGTTCGACAAGGCGACCATCCACGACTATCCGTTCGTGAAGTCCGATGCCGTGGCGGCGCACCGCTTCGTCGCGTCCGGTTCGATCGACGGTCCGTGGGGCGTCACCTTCGGCGCCAAGTTGGTGCTGGCCACACCCGAGCCGATCAACACCATCGCCTGCTACGGCAAGGTCGACGCGGATGGCGGCACCTGCCAGCAGGTCGGTGTGGTGCCGCCGGCCAGCGGCAAGTTCCTGCTCGGCGGCAAGATCTGGGGCTACCGCACGGTGGATTTTCAGGCGACCAAGGAGTTCACCGTGTACAACGACTTCAAGCTGTCGGCGCGCGTCAACCTGCTGAACGCCTTCAACTTCAACAACTACACCTCGTACGTGTACAACGGCTTCGGCTCCAACGGCCAGTTCGATCCGGACATCACCATCAACAAGACGGGCGATATCAATTATTTCCCGCGCACGGTGAGCTTCGAAATCGGCGCCAAGTTCTGATCCACCGCATCGCCCGCGCGCGTGCCCGACTGGCGCGCGTGGGGTTTTTCCGGACGGGGCCGCTTGGCCCCGTTCGCGTATCGGATATTCCCTTCTTTCCGTACAGGACCGCGCACGCATGATCGCCGCCCCTCTCCGCAATCTGGTCATCGTCGGCGGCGGCACCGCCGGCTGGATGGCGGCCGCCGCGCTGGCGCGCGTGCTGGGCCCGGACTACCGCATCACCCTGATCGAGTCGGAACAGATCGGCATCGTCGGCGTCGGCGAGGCCACCGTGCCGCACATCAAAGCCTTCAACAACCTGCTCGGCATCAACGAAGCCGAGTTCGTGCGCCAGACCCAGGGCAGCTTCAAGCTCGGCATCGAGTTCGTCGACTGGCAGCGGCCGGGCACCTCCTACATCCACGGCTTCGGCACCGAGATCGGGCATTCGCTCGGGCTGCTGCCGTTCCAGCAGTACTGGTTCAAGCAGGCGCTGGCCGGCAAGGCCAAGCCGCTGGGCGCCTACACGCTCAACACCGTAGCCTCCAGGCGCGGCAAATTCATGACCTCGGCCAGCGATGCGCCGCCCAATTCGCCGCTGGGCAACATCGCCTACGCCTACCATTTCGACGCCTCGCTGTACGCGGCGTTCCTGCGCCATTTTTCCGAGCAGCGCGGGGTGACCCGGCACGAAGGCATCGTCGAGCAGGTGCAACTGCATCCGGAATCGGGCGATGTGCTCTCGGTGCGGCTGGCCTCGGGCGACACGATCGCCGGCGACCTGTTCATTGACTGCTCCGGGTTCCGCGGCCTGCTGATCGAGCAGGCGTTGCACACCGGCTACCACGATTTCACCCACTGGCTGCCGTGCGACCGCGCGCTGGCGGTGCCCTGCGCCAAGGTCGGCCCGCCGACGCCGTACACCCGCGCCACCGCGCGCGCGGCCGGCTGGCAATGGCGCATCCCGCTGCAGCACCGCACTGGCAACGGCTACGTGTATTCCAGCGCGCACATCAGCGACGACGAAGCCGCGGCCACCCTGCTGGCCAATCTGGACGGCGCGGCGCTGGCCGATCCGCGCCCGCTGCGCTTCGTCACTGGCCGCCGCAAGCAGGTATGGAACCGCAACGTGGTCGCGCTGGGCCTGGCCAGCGGCTTCATGGAGCCGCTGGAATCCACCAGCATCCACCTGATCCAGTCCGGCATCTCCAAGCTGCTGGAACTGTTCCCGCGCGAGGGCATCAGCCCGGTGCTGGTGCAGCGCTACAACGACCGCATCGCCTTCGAGTTCGACCGCATCCGCGATTTCCTGGTGCTGCACTACACCGCCACCGAGCGCGACGACAGCGACTTCTGGCGGCAGTGCCGCACCATGGCGATCACCCCGGAGTTGCAGGCGACGCTGGACCTGTTCGGCGACAGCGGCCGTTTCTACCGCAACGGCGATGAGATGTTCGCCGAGATCAGCTGGGTGCAGGTGATGGTCGGGCAGGGCATCCTGCCGCGCGGAGCGGGCCGCCCGGCCGCGCGCCGGGCAAAAAAAAGAGGCCACGCGCACCAAGGCGCGGGCCTCTTCAAAATCCGACCGAAGCCGGAGAACGGTTTGTGGCGCATCTCCGGCAAAGCCGGACGCTGCGCATGCTACCGGCAGTGCGAAGCTAATGCAATGGTTTAAGTTTTATTGGCTAAGTCTTTGATATTTATTGGCCGATCAACGCGCCGCCGCATTCGCAAGGGTAGCGGCGATCTCTTGCTGGATCGCCTCGGCCGCGGCACGCGGGTCGGCGGCCTGGCGGATCGGGCGGCCGACCACGATCGCATCGGCGCCATCGGCGAAGGCCTGGGCCACGCCGACGGTGCGCTGCTGGTCGTCGCCGACCGGGCCGCCGGGGCGGATGCCCGGGCACACGATCGAGAAGCCGGCGCCGGTGGCGCGGCGGATCGGCGCCGCTTCCTGGCCGGAGGCGATCACCCCGTCGATGCCCGCCGCCTGCGCGGCCAGGGCGCGCTCCACCACCACCTCCTGCGGTGCGCGGTCGATGCCCATCGATGCCAGGTCGGCGCGGCCCATCGAGGTCAGCACGGTCACCGCCAGCAGGCGCATGTCGCCGCCGTTGGCCGCGGCCGCGGCCTGCATCATCGCCGGGTGCCAGCCGTGGATCGTGCAGTAGTCCACCGGCCACTGCGACAGGCGCCGGATCACCCCGCCGACGGTGGCCGGGATGTCGAAGAACTTCAGGTCCACGAACACGCGCTTGCCGCGTGCGGCCAGCGTCTCCAACACGTCGAAGTACTCGCCGGAGGCCAGCAGCTCCATGCCGATCTTGTAGAACGCCACCGCGTCGTCGAGCCGCTCGATCCACTGCAGCGCCTCGCTGCGGCCGGGCACGTCCAGGGCGAAGATCAGCCGTTCGCGCGCGTCCAACGCCAGCGGCGCGCGGCTCACTGCGCCAGCTCCAGCGCGTCGCGCTTGGCCTGGTGGCGCGCGGCGCGCGGTTGCGCGACGTCGTTGTTGAACAGCGCCGGTTCCCAGGCGCCGTACGTGGGGTTGGGCAGCATCCACCAGCGCTCGCCGAACCAGGCGTGGTACTGCTGCAGCAGCTGCGCGCGGCCGTCGGGGGTGTTGGCCACGACCTGCACGAAATCGCCGAGCTGGTCGCCGAACTGCATCAGCACGCGGTACTGCTGGCCGACCAGCTTGCGCCGGCAGTTCTTCTCCGCGCCGTTCTGCTCGCAGCCCTTGACCACGGTGCCCAGGCCCAGCAGCACGCTGTTGTCGGCCACCGGCAGGCCGGCGCTGCGCAGGTTGGCCAGGGTCGCGTCGGTCAGGTGCACCGCGCGGTTGGACACGTACAGCACGGTGATGCCCTTGGCGCTGGCCGCCTTGGCGAAATCGACCACGCCGGGGATCGGCTTGGCCTTCTTCTCGGCCACCCACCGGTCCCAGCTGACCTCGTCGTATTCCTTGCCGTTGCGGATCAGCCGCGCCTGGTACGGCGCGTTGTCCAGCACGGTTTCGTCCACGTCCATCACCACCGCCGGCTTCAGCCCGGCCGTGGCGTTGCCGCGCTCCTCCGGCACCAGCGCGTCCCAGTTCGGCTCCTTCAGCGCCGCGTCCAGGCGGTCGGCGGCGGCGCGGTAGGTCTGCTCGGCGACAGCCCGGTACTCGGCCGAGCGCTGCATCCACAGCACCGCGTTGAGGTTGTCGTCGCCGGCTACTGCGGCGTCGGCGCTCTTGGCGGTGGGCGGTGTCGCGGCATCGGTGGCCGGCGCCTGCGGCTTGCAGGCGGACAGGGCGAGCACGGCGCAGGCCAGTGCGGTGCGGGCGATCGGTGTCATCGGGCGCGGGAACCTAGGCGGGGAATCGACCGATTTTAGCGGGTTGCGGCGGCGCTCGCGGGGCCACACCGCCGTAGCGGCCGTGCCTTGCCGCTGCCGCCACGCGCATCCACGCTGGCAGCGAAGCGGACGCGCCCGGCGTCTTGCTGCATGAGAAGCGAGCGCAAGGTCCACTAAAAGCGCGACCCAGTTCATGGGAGCGCGCCAACGCTAGGGTATTTCCCGACATGGCGTCAGGGCGCTCCGGATTGTGAGATTGCTGTGCTGTGCACCACAGTGTCCCCTGCCTGCGCGCGATGCGCAGTGCACTCGGAAGGATGCGATCGATGCCCTGCACCTAGCGGGGAGACGCCGGATGCGTGACAGGGGAAAACGTGTGAGTGTGTCCAGGAAAAGACGTTGCCTGATGGTCGTGGCGGTCGGCGTGCTGGCGTGCCTGGCCGTTTCCGTGTGCGCCCAGGAGCAGCCGACCACGCTCGACCGGCAGGAGCAGTTGCGCCAGGCAGAAGAGGTGCAGCGCAAGCAGGAGCAGGACCGCCAGGCGCCGTTCGCCGGCCCGCGCGAGCCGGCGGCGCCGGCCGACATGCGCAGCCTCGCGCTGCCTACCGAAACCCTGTGCTTCCCGATCCAGCGCATCCAGCTGGGCGGCGCCGGTGCCGATGGCGCGCGCTTCGCCTGGCTGTGGCTGTACTTGCGCCAGTACCAGGGCCGCTGCATCGGCCGCGAGGGCATCGATTTGATCCGCCGCCGCGCGCTCGACCAACTGGTCGCGCGCGGCCTGGTCACCACCCGCATCGGCGTGCCCGAGCAGGCGCTGTCCAGCGGCCAGCTGCGTTTCGAACTGATGCCCGGCCGGCTGCGCCAGGTGCGCGTGCAAGCGGCCGACGGCCGTGCGTTCTGGCGCAACGCATTGCCGCTGCGGCCGGGCGACCTGGTCGATCTGCGCGCGATCGAGCAGGCCGTGGAGCAGTTCAAGCGGGTGCCCTCGCAGGACGCCAAGATCGACATCGCGCCTGGCGAGCAGCCCGGCGAATCGGACCTGGTGATCACCCTGCAGCAGGGCCGGCGCTGGCGCAGCGTGCTCAACGCCGACGACTCCGGCGTGCGCGCCACCGGCCGCGCGCAGGGCGGCATCGACGTCGCGCTGGACGCGCCGCTGGGCATCAACGACCTGCTGTCGATCGGCTACAACCACGACCTGGTGGATCGCGGCGCCGAGCGCGGCACGCGCGGCAACAGCCTCAGCTACAGCGTGCCGTGGGGCTGGTGGACGTTCGCGCTGTCGCTGTCGTCCTACCGCTACCACCAGCGTGTGGACGGCTATCTGCAGAGTTTCCAGTCCAGTGGCGCGTCCAACAGCGCCCAGCTCGACCTGCAGCGGGTCATCCATCGCAACGGCAGCAGCAAGACCACCGCCGGCGTGGTGGTGGCCAAGCGCGAGGCGCGCAGTTACCTGGACGGCGTCGAGATCGGCATCCAGCGCCGCCACACCACCAGCGCCGAGGCCTATCTGAGCCACCGCCGCTACCTGGGACCGATGCAGCTGGATCTGCGCCTGGCGCACCGTCGCGGCACGCCCTGGTTCGACGGGCAATGGAGCGGTTACGACCCGGCGGTGGGCTTCCCCAGTTTCCGCTACGGCGTCACCACCCTGGATGTGAGCACCGGGCTGCCGTTCAAGCTCGGCAGCGTGGCCGCCAGCTGGGACAGCAGCCTGCACGCGCAGACCGCCTCGCAGCTGCTGCTCGGCTCGGAATTCATCAGCATCGGCGGGCGCTACAGCGTGCGCGGCTTCGATGGCGAACGCACCCTCGGTGCCGAACGCGGCGCGTACTGGCGCAACACGCTCAACCTGCCGGTACAGCGCCTGGGCATCGTCCCGTACCTGGGCGTGGATGCCGGCCGCATCGGCGGACCCAGCGCCAGCGCACAGCGCGGACGCAGCCTGGTCGGCGCCTTCGCCGGCGTGCGTGGCGCGCGCGGCGGACTCAGCTGGGACGGTTTCGCCGGCTGGGATCTGCATGCGCCGCGCGACTTCGATACCGCGCAGCCGGCCTACGGCGTGCGTGTGACCTATCAGTTCTGATCCCCGTGCCGCCGTCGGGCGGACCGGGTTTTGTTTTTTGAGTGCCGGTGGCGCGAAGAGAGAGATGGCGATGGACAAGGATTCCGCTGGCATGGGCACCACGATGGCCGAGCGCTGCAAGCGCGCACTGGCGATGCTGCTGTGCTGCACCGTCACCTGGACCTCGCTGCCGCTCTACGCCCAGGTCGTGCCGGTCGCCAATCCCGGCGGGCAACAGCCCGGCCAGCAGGCCGCGGCCAACGGCGTGCCGGTGGTCGATATCGTCGCCCCCAACGCGCACGGCGTCTCGCACAACCGCTATTCGCGCTTCGACGTCGGCAGCAACGGCCTGATCCTCAACAACAGCGGCAACATCTCCAAGACCGAACTCGGCGGCTATATCGCCGGCAACGACAACCTGAAAAACAGCGGCGCGGCCACGCTGATCCTCAACGAAGTCACCTCCAGCGCCAGCCGCCTGCAGGGCTATACCGAAATCGCCGGCGCCAGGGCGCAACTGGTGATTGCCAACCCGAACGGCATCAGCTGCGACGGCTGCGGCTTCCTCAACGCCTCGCGGGTCACCCTGGCCACCGGCACGCCGCAACTCGGCAGCGACGGTGCGTTGAACGGTTTCAGCATCACCGGCGGCGCACTGAGCATCGGCAGCAACGGCCTGGACGCGTACAACGTCGATCGCCTGGACCTGCTGTCGCGCCAGCTCAGCGTGAGCGGCTCGGTGTGGGCCAAGGACCTGCTCGCCAGCACCGGCACGCAGCGCATCGGCTACGACGGCATGCTGCTGGAACTGCTGCCGGGCAGCGACGGCGCGGCGCCGTCGATCGGCATCGACGTGGCCTACCTCGGCGGCATGTACGCCGACCGCATCCGCCTGATCGCCACCGAAGCCGGCGTCGGCGTGGTCAGCCGCGGCACCCTGGCCGCGCAGAGCGGCAGCCTGCAGATCGACAGCGCCGGCCAGCTGAGCCTGGGCGGCACCACGGTCGCCCGCGACGACGTGGACCTGCGCGCCGCAGGCGCGTTGACCCAGCAGGGCACGCTCGGCTCGCAGCAGGCCAGCATACGTCTGCGCGCCGCGCAAGTGAGCCTGAGCGGCGACACCGTCGCCAGCGGCCTGCTCGACGCGCGCGCCAGCGGCAGCGTCGACCATCGCGGGCGCAGCAGCGCTGGCGCGATCAGCCTGTTCGGCTCCGAACTCGACGCCGGCGGCACGTTGTACAGCAGCGGCACGCTGCGCCTGGACGCGAGCGGCAGCCTGCGCAGTAGCGGCGTGGCCTACGCCGGCGGTGCAGTGGCGCTGCGTGCCGGCGGCGGCTGGCTGCAGAACGCCGGGACGCTGCAGAGCGGCGGGGCGATGAACGTGCAGGCGGCGCGGATCGATGCGGCGGGAACGCTCGATGCCGGCACCGGCCTGGGCGTGCGCAGCGATGGCGACATGCGCCTGTCCGGGTTGGTGCAGTCCTGGCAGGACGCCGCGCTGCAGGCCGGCGGCCGCCTCGACAACGCCGGCCAGCTCAGCGCCGGCGGCCGTGTGGACATCACGGCGGCGGCGATCGGCAACGGCGCCAAAGGCGTGCTGTCCGCCAGCGGCGACCTCGCCCTGGCGACCGCCGGTACGCTGGACAACGCCGGCATCGTGTACGCCGGGCGCGACCTGCGCATCGACGCGGCCGCCTTCGCCAACGCCGGCAGCAGCTATGCCGGCCGCAACGCGGACATCGCCAGCAGCGGCGCCACCCGCAGCGGCGGCAGCCTGGTCGCCAGCGACGCATTGCGCGTGGACGCGGCGCAATTCGCCAGCAGCGGCGAACTCGGCAGCCAGCGCGGCGGCACCAGCCTGCGCAGCCGCGGTGATCTCATGCTGGACGGCGCGGTGGCGGCGAAGGGCGCGCTGACCGCGCAGGCCGCAGGCGATCTGCACCAGTCCGGCACGCTCAACGCAACCAGCGCGCAGCTGCAGGCCGGCGGCAACGCGCTGCTGGATGGCACGTTGAAGACCGACGGCGGCTTGCAGCTGAGCGCCGACGGGCAACTGCGCAGCACCGCGACCATCGTCGCCGGCGGCGACGCCGATCTGCGCACGCAGGGCGCGCTGCTGCAGGCCGGGCAAGTCCAGGCGGGCGGCGCGCTGCGCCTGCAAGGTGCGGACATCGACCAATCCGGCGTGCTCGACGCGGGTACCACGCTGTCCCTGCGCAGCGGCAACGGCATGCGCCTGGCCGGCACGCTGCAGGCGCGCGGCGACGTGTCGCTGGACAGCGCCGCGGCGCTGCAGAACCAGGCGCAGGTCGTGGCTGGGGGCAACCTGGCGCTGGCCGCCGGCAGCCTGGACAACGCCAGTGGCGCGGCATTGTCGGCGAGCGGCGATGCCACCATCGCCAGTGTCTCCGCGCTGCGCAACGCCGGCAGCGTGTATGCCGATGGCGCGCTGCGCTTGAGCGCCGGCAGCTTCGCCCAGACCGAGACCGGCAAGGCCTACGGCGGCGCGAGCCTCGACCTCGCCGCGACCGACGCGGTGGACAACCGCGGTGACCTGATCGGCGGCGGCGATGTGCACATCGCCGCCGGCAGCATCGCCAGCAGCGGCCAGCTGGGCAGCCAGCATGGTCAGCTCGCGCTCGACAGCCGCGGCGACCTCAACCTGGACGGCGTCGTGGTCGCCGCCGGTGCGTTGCGCGCCGCCGCGCTCGGCGACCTGCAGCAGCGTGGCAGTCTGCAGGCGCAATCGGCGCAGTTGCAGGCGGGCCGCGATCTGACCCTGGCCGGCACGCTGCGCAGTGCGACGACGCTGCAGCTGCAGGCGCAGCGCGCGCTGCGCGTGGACGGCCAGGCCGTCGCCGGCGGCGATCTGGGCATGCGCGGCGACAGCGTCGCGCTCGGCCAGGACGCCGTGGTGCAGACCGCCACGGTGCTGCAGCTGGACGCGGGCACCATCGACAGCCGCGGCGCGCTGGATGCCGGCACCGATCTGACCCTGCGCAGCCGCGGCGCCCTCTCGCTGTCGGGCATCGCCCAGGGCGGGCGCGATGTCGCGCTGCAGGCAGATCAGAGTTTGGACAACCAGGCCCGCGTCTTCGCCGGCCGCACTCTGAGCCTGAGCGCGGCCAGTGCGACCAATCGGGCGCAGGGCGAACTCTCGGCGCAGGCGGCGCTCGACGCCCACGTGCAAGGCGCACTCGACAACGCCGGCACGCTGCAGGCCGGACAGGCGCTGAGCCTGACTGCAGGCAGCCTGCAGCAGAGCGGCCGCGCCTACGCCGGCGACACGCTGAGCGTGCAGGTCGCTGGCGCACTCGACAACCGCGGCGACCTGATCGCCAGGCACGACGTGCGCGTGGCCGCCGGCAGCGTCGCCAGCAGCGGCCAGCTCGGCAGCCAGGATGCACAGCTGCTGGTCGATAGCCGTGGCGACGTACTGCTGGACGGCAGCCAGATCGCCGCCACCGCGCTGCGCGTGCAGGCCGTCGGCGATCTGCAACAGCGCGGCACCACCCAGGCGCAGTCGCTGCAGTTGAGCGCCGGGCGCGACCTGAGCGTCGCCGGTTCGCTGCAAAGCGCGGCGAATCTGCAATTGCAGGCGCAGCGCGCGCTGAATCTGGATGGCCAGGCCGTGGCCGGCGGCGCTGCGCAATTGAGTGCGGCGAGCATCGCCACCGGCAGCAACGCCGTGCTGCAGAGCACTGCGGCGATCACGCTCGACGGCGCAAGCATCGACAGCCGCGGCGCACTCGATGCCGGCACCGATCTGCGCCTGCGCAGCCAGGGCCAGCTGACCCTGGCCGGCATCGCCCAAGGCGGCGGCGATGTCGTGCTGGAGGCCGGCGCGGCGTTGGACAACAGCGCCCAGGTCGTCGCCGGTCGCGACCTGCAGGTGAGCGCCGCCAGTGCGGTCAACCGTGCCAGCGGCACCCTGGCTGCGGCGGACACGCTCGACCTGCGCGTCGCTGGCCTGCTCGACAACGCCGGCCGCCTGCGCGGCCAGACATCCCTGCTGCTGCAGGCCGGCAGCTTGCAGCACAGCGGCGAGCTGTACGCGGGCCAGACGCTGGATCTGCACAGCGCCGGCGCGCTGGACAATCGCGGCACGCTGATCGCTGGCGGCGACCTGCGCATCGACGCCGGCAGCCTCGGCAACAGCGGCCAGATCGGCAGCGAGACCGGCAAGGTGACGTTGAGCAGCCAGGGCGACATGCAACTGGGCGGCCGCGTGATCGCCGCGCAGGCGCTGAGCGCCAGCGCGCTGGGCGATCTGCAGGTGGATGGCGCGCTCAAGGCGCAGTCGGCCACGCTCGCCGCCGGCCGCGACCTGAGCGTCGCCGGCGGCGCGCAGACCGCCGCCGCGCTGGAGTTGCAGGCACAGCGCGCGCTGCGTGTCGATGGCCAGGTCCTGGCCGGCGCCGATCTGCGCCTGAGCGGCGCCAGCATCGCCACCGGTACGGCCGCGGTGCTGCAAGGCGCCGCCGCCGTGACCCTGCAAGGCGGCGCGATCGACAGCCGCGGCACGCTCGCTGCCGGCACCGAACTCACCTTGCGCAGCGACGGCGCGCTGGCGATCGCCGGCGTGGCGCAGGCCACGCGCGACATCGCGCTCGATGCCGGCGCAGCGCTGAGCAATGCCGGCCAGATCGTGGCCGGTTGCGACCTGAGCGTCGCCGCGCACAGCATCGACAATGCCGCCAGCGGCACGCTGGCCGCGCAGGGCGCGGTGCAACTCTCCACCCCGGGGACCCTCAGCAACGCCGGCAGCCTGCAGGCCGGCCAGGCCATGACCCTGGACGTCGGCACGCTGCAACACAGCGGCCAGGCCTACACGGGCGATCGCCTCACGCTGCGCGCCAGCGGCGCGGTGGACAACCAGGGCGAACTGATCGCCAGACATGATCTGCAGGTGGACGCCGCCAGCATCGCCAGCAGCGGCCAGCTCGGCAGCGAGACCGGCCAGGTCGCGCTGACCAGCCAGGGCGACCTGCGCCTGGGCGGCACCGTGGCCGCGGCCACACAACTGCAGGCGCAGGCACAAGGCGACCTGCTGCAGTCGGGCAGCCTCAGTGCGCAGGCGTTGGATCTGCACGGTCGCGACGTCACCCTGGCCGGCCAGGTCACGGCCGCGCAGGCGTTGCAGGTCCAGGCACAGCGCGACCTGCGCCTGGACGGGCAAGCCAGCGGCCAGGCCGCGTCGCTGAGCGCGGGCGCGACATTGAGCACCGGCAGCCAGGCCGTGCTGCACAGTGCCGGCGCGATCGCGCTGACCGGCGCACGCATCGACAGCCAGGGCGCGCTGGATGCCGGCACCACGCTGGCGCTGACCAGCAGCGGCGATCTCGCGCTCGCCGGCATCGTCCAGGCAGCCACGACGTTGAAGCTGAGCGCCGGCGGCGCACTGAGCAACGCCGCCCAGGTCGTGGCCGGCACCGATCTGACGCTGACCGCGGCCAGCGTCCACAACGCCGCCAACAGCCTGCTTGCCGCGCAGGGCGATGCCACCCTGACCGTGAGCGGCGCGCTGGACAACGCCGGTGCGCTGCGTGCGCGCCAGCGCCTGCAACTGGATGTCGGTTCGCTGCAGCAGACCGGGCGCAGCTACGGCCTGCAGCACCTGGGCCTGACCGCCAGCGGCGCCGTCGACAACCGCGGCGACCTGATCGCCGGCAGCGCGCTGCGCGTGGAAGCGGCCAGCGTCGCCAGCAGCGGCCAGCTCGGCAGCGAAAGCGGCGACGTCGCCTTGGTCAGCCACGGCGATCTTGCGCTGGGCGGCACACTGGCCGCGGCCGGTGCGTTCAGCGCCCAAGCCGGCGGCGCACTGTCGCAGAGCGGCACGCTCAGCGCGGCGACCACGCTGCAACTACAGGCGCACGGCGACCTGACCGTGGCCGGCAGCCTGTCGGCCAACCAGCTCACGCTGACCAGCGATGCCGCGCTGCTTCAGCGCGGCACCGTCAACGGCAGCAACATCGCCCTGCAGGCGCAGCGCATCGACAACGCCGGGCAGACCCTGTCCAGTGGCAACCTCAGCCTGCATGCCGGCGACATCGCCATCGGCGTGCGCAGCGACGGCAGCCTCGGCAGCAGCGGTGCGCTGGACCTGCGTGCCGACCGCACCCTGAGCGCCAGCGGCAAGCTGATCGCCGCCGGCAACCTCACCGCGCAGGCCACCCAACTCAACCTGGCCGGCAGCACCACCCGCGTCGGCGGCGATGCCAGCCTGACCGCGAGCAACGGCCTGGACCATCGCGGCGCCGATCTGCTCGCAGGCGGCCTGCTGACCGTGCGCGCCGGCGGCAGCTTCGACAACAGCACGCTCAACGGCGTCGGCGGACAACTGCAGGCCGCGCGCCTGGATCTGGGCGCAGCGTCCTTGCGCAACACCGGCGGCACGCTGGTGCAGAGCGGCAGCGGACAGACCCGCATCGCCATCACTGGCGCGTTCGACAACGGCAACGGCAAGCTGGCCACGAACGGCCAGGACCTCAACCTCAGCGCAGCGTCGTTGAACAACGCCCAGGGTCGTATCGAACACGCCGGCACCGGCACCGCGACCCTGAGCATCGGCGGCGCCGTCGCCAATGCCGGCGGCCGCATCCTGAGCCAGGGCCAGCTGCAACTCGGCGCCAATGCCGGCATCGACAACCAGAACGGCGCGATCGCCGCCGCCGGCGACGCCAAGTTGACCGCGGCCAGTCTGAGCAACGTCGGTGGCAGTGTGTCGGCCCGCGGCGTGAACGCCCAGCTCGGTGGCGCGCTCGACAACCGCAGCGGCGTGCTGCAGGCCGCCGGCGGCACCCTGACCGTGCGCGCCGACAGCCTCGACAACCGCAGCGGCACGCTGCAGGCGGTTACCAATGGCGGCAGCGGCGGCGATCTGCGTGCCGATATCGCGCACACGCTCAACAACGATGGCGGCCTGCTCGGCGCCAGCAACGACGCCACCGTCGGCGCCGAAAACCTCAGCAACAGCGCCGGCACCCTCCAGGCCGGGCGCGACCTGGCGCTGACCGCGCGCGGCCAGCTCGACAACCACCAGAGCGGACGCATCGGTAGCGGCCGCGATCTCACGGTCGCGGTCACCGGCGCACTGCTCAACAGCGGCGGCCAGCTCGACAGCGGCAACGCGATGACCGTCTCCGGCAGCCGCATCGACAACAGCCAGGGCAGCATCGCCAACAACGGCGGCGGCCTGACCCAGCTCAGCACCGGCGGCGAACTGCGCAACGCCGGCGGCAGCCTGGGCGGCCGCGGCCGCGTCGTGCTCAACGCCGCCAGCGTGGTCAACAGCGACGGCCAGCTTGTCGCCGGCGGCAATTTCGTCGCTAACACCAACGCGCTCGACAACCAGCGCGGCAACGTCTACGCGGGCAATACGTTCCAGCTCCAGCGCGCCGGCGCCACCCTCGACAACCGCAACGGCACCATCAAGGCCGAGCAGGCGGTGCGCCTGAGCCTGCAGAGCCTGAGCAACAGCGGCGGCCGCATCGGCGCCGGCAGCAGCGCCGGCGGCGCCGGCGACGTGGTCATCGACACCGTCGGCTTCGACGGCGGCGGCAACATCCTCGCGCAGAACCTGCTCGACCTGACCGTGCGCAGCGACTACACCCACACCGCCGGCGCCGACATCACCAGCAACGGCGACTTCCGCCTCAACGTCGGCGGCAACCTGGTCAACGCCTCCGCGCTCAAGGCCGCGCGCAGCCTCAGCGTGACCGCCAACAACATCAGCAACCGCGCCGGTGCGACGATGCAGGCGGCCAATACCCAGTTGACGACCGGCGGAACCATCGACAACGCCGGCGACATTTCCGCCAGCAACAATCTGCAGCTCACGGCCGGCAGCATCTACAACACCGGCAGCCTGGTCGGCGGCAACGTACTGGTGGACACCGGCACCCTGGTCAACGGCGCCGACCTGGGCAGCGCCACCGACAACGCCGCCTACGGCTCGGCGCTGATCGGCGCCACCAACGGCATGACCCTGCTGGTCCGCGACCAACTGCTCAACCGCGACGCCAAGATCTTCAGCCTCGGCAACATCGCCATCGGCGGCGCGCGCGACGGCAGCGGCACGATCACTTCGCGCACCGGCGTGGTCAACAACCTGTCCGGCAGCATCGAGGCCGACGGCAGCATCCTGATTGCGGCCAATCAGATCAATAACACGCGGCGCACTGTCGCCACTGCACAGCACCAACTCAGCGCGTCCGAGCAGGCGGCCGCGGGCAAGCCGCGTGAGGATGTGAGGGTGGGGGATTCGGCCAGTAGTGGGGGGAGTGATGGTGGAAGTCAGGGTGATAACGGTCGTTGTTCATCCTTCTTTCCTATTAATTGTTCAAAGAAAAATAGTAGCGGCATGGACAGCGGTGAAAGCGGCGGTGGCAGCGGAGCGCCATCCAACGGCCGCACCGGTATCTGGAACAGCTACCAGACCACGGCGGAGGAACGGATCACCGACGCCAGTGCCGAAGGCCGCATCGTCGCAGGCGGTAACGTGGCGTTGTCCGGCAGCGTGCTCAACAGCGCCTCCACTATCGCCGCCGGTGGCGCGCTGCTGGTCAACCAGCGTGGCGTCAACGGGCTAGCCGACGGCATGCTCACCGGCGGCGAGAACATCGATAACCGCGCGCTGGCCCTGGGCCGCACGCTGCTTGAAACCACCACCGACTACAAGAACGGGACCTCCGGCACGGTCACCGGCACGCGCCAGGTGAGTGACAGCTATGTCGCGCTGTCCGCCAACATGACCGGGCAAGGCGTGTCGATCAACGGTGCCACCATCAACAACGGTGCCGTCGGCAGCGATGGGCGCAGCATCAGCGGCGCCGCGTTCAACGCCAGGCAAGGTACGGCGCTGAGCCGCCGTAGCGCGCAGAGCGCCAGCGGCGTCGGCAATAAAGCCGTGCAGGCGCAGACCGGCAAGGCCGCTGGCGGGGCAACGGTCAACAATCGCATCGTCAGCGCCAGCATCGGCCCGATCCGCATCGACGACGAACAGGGCGCGCTGGTTAAAAGTACCGAGACATCCGCGGTCGATGTTCATGCGCAAGGCGTACAGGCAGCGCTCACCGGCAGCGGCGACGCCACCCGTAGCCAGGTCCAGGCCGGCGGTGCACAGGCCGTGCTGGCCGGCAGCAACGTCGCCGGCCAGCGCCAGCAGATCGATCCCGGCACCGGCACCGTGCCGCAGGTGGTCGGCGGCATCGGCGCCCCGCTGGGCAACATCACCTTGCCGATCGGCGGTCTGTACCGCCTGGTCGGCGCCAACGGCGCCAGCGTCAACGCGCTGGGGCGTGCCGCCAACGGTCTGGGCGGCGTCAACGCCAACCGCAGCGCCGGCCCCGGCCGCCGCTACCTGATCGAGACCGATCCGCGCTTCGTCAATTACGACAACTTCATCAGCAGCGACTACCTGCTCGACAAGCTCGGCGTGGATCCGCAGTGGACCCAGACCCGCCTGGGCGACGGCTTCTACGAACAGCGCCTGGTGCTGGACCAGATCACCCAGCTGACCGGCCGCCGCTACCTGGGCAACTACGCCGACGGCGTGGCGCAGTACCGCGCCCTGCTGGACGGCGCCGTGGCCGAGGCCGGCGCGCTGCACCTGGATGTCGGCGTGGCGCTGACCGCCGAACAGGTCGCCGCGCTGACCCACGACATCGTGTGGATGGTCGAACAGGAATACCAGGGCCAGAAGGTGCTGGTGCCGGTGGTGTACCTGTCGTCCAGCACCGCACTGACCCTGCGCAGCGATGGCGCCCTGCTCGCCAGCGACAACGGCGACGTCTCGCTCAACGCCACTGCCGGCCTGAGCAACAGCGGCTCGATCAGCGGCGTCAATGTCAGCGCCACCGCCGGCAACTTGTTGAACCAGGGCCGCATCGCCGGCACCGGCACGGTGGCATTGCAGGCGAAGCAGGACCTGCTCAACCTCGGTGGTCAGATTGCCGGCCGCAATGTGCTGCTGAGCGCGGGCAACGACCTGCTCAGCACCACCCGCGACGCGTTGGCCGGTGGCGATATCCGTTCCGGCATCAGCGCCGACAACACCCTGCTGATGAATGCCGGCCACGACCTGACCCTCACCGGCACCGCCGTGCAGGCTGGCGGCAGCGCCGCGCTGCAGGCCGGCAACAACCTGGTGCTGCAGCCCACCGCGCTGCGCAACGAAAGCGGCCTGACCCGCGGCGGCGACGCCACCAGCCTGACGGTGGGCCAGGACCTGTCGCTGCTCGCCGGCAACGACCTGCAACTGCACGGCGTGGCCATCACCGCCGGCGGCGACGCCGCGCTGCAGGCCGGCCACGACCTGTCGCTGACCCCGGCCACCGATGCCAACGGCAAGGCCACGGTGCGCACCAGCATCGTCACCGACGGCAGCCTGCAACTGGCGGCAGGCCACGACATCACCATCCGCCAAGCCGAAGTGAAGGCCGGCGGCGACCTGATCGCCGCGGCCGGGCACGACCTCAATGTGACCTCGGTGCTGGGCGAGAGCACGACAACCACCGACCACAGCCGGCAGGGCAAGACCAAAGTCACCACGACCACCACGACCCAGGACATCGACCAGCAGGCCCTCAGCGCGGGCGGCAACCTGATCCTCAGCGCCGGCAACGACGTCAACCTGGTCGCGGCCAAGCTCGACGCGGGCAAAGGCCTGGCCGTGGTCGCCGGCCACGACCTCAACAGCACCACGCTGACCACGGTGGACAGCAGCGACACGCTGGAGACGCGCAAACGCTTCAAGCAGACCACCAGCACCCGCGACGAGACCGTCCACGGCACGGACTTCACTGCGGGCAGCGACATCGCCCTGCAGGCCGGCCACGACGTCAACCTGACTGCCGCACAGGTCTATTCCGAGACTGGCGGCGTCGCCGTGACCGCCGGCCACGACGTCAACCTGCTCGCCGCGCAGGAACAGCACGACGCCGAACAGGACATGCAGAAGAAGAAAAAGGGCTTCCTGTCCAGCAAGACCACGACCACGCACGATGAGTGGCACGACAGCACGGCAGTGGCGACCACGCTCAGCGGCGACAGCGTGCAGATCGCGGCCGGCAACAACGTGCTGTTGCAAGGTGCGCAGGTCGCCGGCACCGGCGACGTGGTGCTGGCTGCTGGCAACAATCTGACCCTGGAGACCGTACAGAACGCACACAGCGAAGAGCACGACAAGCAGGTCAAGAAGACCGGCCTATACAGCGGCGGCGGCTTCAGCGTGACGCTGGGCGCGAGCAAGAAGACCGACACGCTCGACGCCACCGAAATCACCAACAGCGGCAGCCTGGTCGGCAGCACCGACGGCTCGGTGACGATGACCGCGGGCAACGCGGTATCCATCACCGGCAGCGACGTGCTGAGCAAGACCGGCACGGCCATCGTCGGCAAGGGAGTGACCATCGCCGCGGCCGAGAACCGTGTCGATACGGTGCAGACGTCCAAGCAGCAGAGCGCGGGTATCTCGCTGGGCTTGACCGGTGGTTTGGTCGATGCGGTACAAACCGCCTATGGTGCGGTCGAGCGTGGCTCCGAGGTCGAAGACGATCGGCTCAAGGCGCTGTACGCGGTCAAAGCGGGTTACTCGATCAGCGATGCCGCCGGTTTGGCCAGCAATGGCCTGAAGGGTTACAACGGCGAAGCCGTTGCTGGAAATACAACGAAGACCGGTACGGCGTCAGCAGGCGGTGCTCAGGGAGCAGCCAATGCCACCGGCGTGAGCTTGCGTATCGGTATCGGTGCCAGCAGTTCGTCGAGCAAGACCACGACGCATGAGGAAACCACAGGCGGCAGTCGCATCCTCAGCGACGGCAATGTCACCATCGCGGCCACTGGCGGGGATCTCAACGTCATTGGCAGCAAGATCGCCGGCGAAAACGTGGCGCTGGCGGCGGCTAACAACCTCAACCTGCTGAGCCAGCAGGAAAACAACACGACGAAGTCGGAGAACAAGAACGCCGGCGGCGAGATCGGCTTCAGCGTCGGTGCAACGACGGGCTATTACCTGACTGTGTCGGCCGGCAAGGGCAGCGCCAAGGGCAACAGCGACCTGCATACCGAAAGCGTGGTAACGGCCAACGGCACGCTGACCCTGGCCAGCGGCAACGACACCACGATCAAGGGCGCGCAGGCGGTTGGCGACAAGGTACTGGCCAAGGTCGGCGGCAATCTGTTGATCCAGAGCGAGCAGGACGAGAACGACTACAAGAGCAAACAACAGCAGGCGAGCGTGACGCTTGCCACCGGCTCGGGCAGTGGCGGCAGCTACAGCCAGCAGAAGGTCAACAGCAGCTACACCAGCGTCAAGGAGCAGACCGGCATCCAGGCAGGTGATGGTGGGTTCGACATCACCGTGGGCGGCAATACGCATCTGATCGGTGCAGCCATCGCCAGTACGGCCGATGCGTCGCGCAACCATCTGTCTACCGACAGCCTGACCGTCGAGGACTTGAAGAACGAGTCCGAATACAAGAGCAGCGGCGTGTCGGTGGCAGGTGGTTCGGGTAGCAGCATGGTCAGCGTTGCCGCTGGCACCGCGTTGAGCATGCTGGGCAATAGCAGCGGCAACAGCAGCAGTACGACGAAGAGCGATATTGCTGCGGGAACGGTCGATGTTCGCAACGGCGATCAGACCGCGCTGGCTGGATTGGATCGCACTGCAAGCGAACTGCAGCAATCGGGTCTGAAGGACATCTTCGATCAGAAGAAGCTGGCTGAGCAAAAGGAACTGGCGGCAGTCGCGGGCGAGGTGGGTTTCCGAGTAGCAGGCGACGTGGCGTCCGTCATGCAGCGCAAAGCACAGGCGGACGTGTTGAATGCGCCGGACGAAGAGACGAGGAAAGAAGCACAGTCGCGTCTGGAAGCCTGGAGTGACGGCGGCACGAACAAGGTCCTGCTGCATGGCCTGACGGGTGCCGCCATCGCGGCGCTGGGCGGTGAGAGCGCGCTACAAGGAATGGCCGCTGCCGCTGGTGCCGAAGCGGCCAAGGGCGCGATGTCGGATTACCTCGTTGCACACGGGATAACGGACAAAGAGACATACAACGCATTGATGGAGCTGGGCAGCGCAGCGATCGGCGGCCTACTGGGCGGGCAGGCCGGGGCGACGACAGCGTTGTCGGGCGATCAATTCAATCGCCAGCTGCATCCGGACGAAGTGACCTGGATCCGCCAGAATGCTCCATCGTTTGCGTTGCAGGAAGGAATCAGCGAGGAGGAAGCGAAGCGTCGCCTAACCGTGGAAGCGGCCGCGCGAGTCGATGCAGTGATCAATGGGCTCATTGGCAACACCAACGTTGATGAGAGTGCGCAGAAATTCCTGAGTACCAACACCAACCAGTACGCCTGGGGCCGCGCTTTCCAGGCGACGGATGCTGAATACAACGACTTCCACTTGTACGGAAAGGATTTGGCTTCCAGTCCGGACAATTTCCTTGCCGTTTACAACAGCCTTTATCAGGCCGGCGTTCGCAAGGATACGCTACAGTATAATTATAACTCAGAACTCCTTAGATTCGCTGGCAAGTCGCGCGGCGACGCCGCTTTAGTGACATCTGTCGGCGGAGTTGCACTTGCTGGTGCAACGTTCGGGGCAGGAAGCCTAGCGTTCGCCGCTTTGCCAGAGGTGGCGGTGGTGGGTGCTAGAGGAGCTGTGACAGGAGCTGGAACATATACCGCAGGAGTCGCTTGGAGTTCTGTGAAGGAATCGTATTCTGATGGCGGATCAATTATTTCAAAATTTTCGGAAAAATTCTCTTGGCCTAAACTGGCTATCTCTTCCACTATTGGCGCGACAGGTGGAATGGCTACCCGACAAGTGCTGGGATGGGCGGGATTGCCAATAGGATTTATGGAAAGTATAAAGACGGCTGGTGGATTTGTGATACAGACAAATAAAATAGCCGTGAGCACTTCAGTAAAGGCTGCGGCTAATGCGGCAGCTGACCATTACGCTGAAAAAAAAGACAAGGATAAAAAGAAATGATAGGTGCAATTTTTGATGGTTTTTTGGGTGGGGTAATTTCAAATTTAACGGAGAATTTCTTATCGATCTTCAGCTATAAATTCATAATAACCGTTTATTTTTTTATTGGATTTCTGTTTTCTATATTTGCGATTTCTTACATTGTCATCGATAGTGGTTTTGGTATCGAGTATGCAATCAATAGGCTGGCAACCATTGACATGGCGATTGGATTTTTTTCATTTCCACTGATATTTTCTCTGGTTGGCATGTTTTCAAAATCTTTAACGCCGCAGTTGAAGTGGGAAGATTTCGAATCCAGTCTTATTAAAAGCAACTATGCAAAAGAGTCGGATGAAAAAAATGGCCTTATTAAATTCTCCAAACGGAGAAATGTGTTCATAGTCAGGGTGAATGAGGGGGGCGTCACGAAAGTTGAGTGGTTAATGTTTGGAAGGAAAATTACAAATATTGTCCTTGCTCCGGTGACTAGAGTGAGGCGCTAAATAAAGCGGGCGACCTCAACTTGAAAGTCAACGAATAAGCCACTGGCTATCAATCACCGTATATAAAGTCGAGCCTACTTGGCCAGTAATTATGTAATGAAAATCCATATCTGTTGACTGACGGCTGCGGCTACGCTTCGCCGGAAACGACCTCACCATCTGCCAGGCCGAAGTGAAGGCCGGCGGCGACCTGATCGCCGCGGCCGGACACGACCTCAACGTGACCTCGGTGCTGGGCGAGAGCACGACAACCACCGACCACAGCCGCCAGGGTAAGACCAAGGTCACCACGACCACCACGACCCAGTACATCGACCAGCAGGCGCTCACTGCCGGCGGCAACCTGATCCTCAGCGCCGGCAACGACGTCAACCTGGTCGCAGCCAAGCTTGACGCGGGCAATGGCCTGGCGGTGGTCGCCGGCCACGACCTCAACAGCACCACGCTGACCACGGTTGACAGCAGCGACACGCTGGAGACGCGCAAACGCTTCAAGCAGACCACCAGCACCCGCGACGAGACCGTCCACGGCACGGACTTCACTGCGGGCAGCGACATCGCCCTGCAGGCCGGCCACGACGTCAACCTGACTGCCGCACAGGTCTATTCCGAGACTGGCGGCGTCGCCGTGACCGCTGGCCACGACGTCAACCTGCTGGCCGCGCAGGAGCAGCACGACGCCGAACAGGACATGCAGAAGAAGAAAAAGGGCTTCCTGTCCAGCAAGACCACCACCACGCATGACGAGTGGCACGACAGTACGGCAGTGGCGACCACGCTCAGCGGCGACAGCGTGCAGATCGCGGCCGGCAACAACGTGCTGTTGCAAGGTGCGCAGGTCGCCGGCACCGGCGACGTGGTGCTGGCGGCTGGCAACAATCTGACCCTGGAGACCATACAGAACGCGCACAGCTAAGAGCACGACAGCAGGTCAATCTGACGGCAAGATGGTGTTGCAAACGCTGCCTGGATGGAAGGGTGACAGGAAAATCCCGGCTGTTGCCGCATGCCGGGCTATTCTAGCCACCCCTGCCGCTGGTTTCCCGCAATGACGACCGATGCGCCGCCGCCGCCCGTTCTCTCCGCCGTCGAGGCCCGTGCGCTCGGTTGCCTGATCGAAAAAGAGGCCACCACGCCGGACGCGTATCCGCTCACGGTCAATGCGACGGTGGTGGCGGCCAACCAGAAGACCTCGCGCGAGCCGGTGCTGTCGCTGAGTCCTGGCGATGTGCAGCATGCGCTGCGCCAGTTGGAAGGGTATGGGCTTGCGCGCCAGCAGTTCTCTTCGCGCGCGGTGCGCTACGAGCATCGCCTGGCAGCGGCGCTGGATCTGACCCAGCAGCAGGTGATCCTGATCGGGCTGCTGTTGCTGCGCGGTCCGCAGACGGCGAACGAGTTACTGGCGCGGGCCGAGCGCATGGCGCGGTTCGCCGATGCCGAGGACGTGCGGCACCAGCTGGAGCGTCTTGCGCAGCGGCAGTTGGCGGTGCAGTTGCCGCGCGCCAGCGGCCAGCGCGAGGAACGCTACATGCATCTGCTCGGCGGGCCGATCGATGCGGAGGCGCTGGCGGCGTCGTTCAAGGCGCGCCCGGCGGCGTCCGGCAACGACGAGCTGGAAGCGCGGGTGCAGGCGCTGGAGGCCGAGGTGGCGGAGTTGCGCGAGATCGTTGCCGGATTGCAGGCGCAGAGCGGTACGGCGTAGCGCCTTCGTGACGCAGGAGGCGGCTGCAGCAGGGGGCTGGCGTCGTCGCTAGCGTGCCTTGCGCTTCGGCATCATGGCCGCGCGCATCGACTCGCCGAAGGCAATGCGGCGAGTTTTCTGCCAACCGCTCGGGGACGCTGGGCGCGCGGATCTTGCTGTCTCCCACCATCGTTAGCGCGTATTGCTGTCGCGCCGCCGGCAGCATCGATCCTCATTCGACTTCCATCTGCGCAATCAACATCAGCAGATCGGTCGCGCCCACTTCCGCGCCGGCCTGGCTGAGCAGGGTGGTGGCCTGGCCGCGGTGGTGGGTCTGGTGATTGAAGAAATGCAGCAGCACATCGCCGAAGCGCCGGCGATGAGCGTCGCCGCGGGTGTTGCGGTAGTGCAGCGTGATGTCCAGGTTCGCGGCGCTCACCTGCGTCATCCAGGTGGCGATGGTGGCGTCCAGCGTCTGGCGCTGGGTCAATAGCGCAGCCAGGGTCGTGGCCTGCAGTGCATCCAGCGCGGCGGGAATCGGAGCGGCGGCGATTGCGCTCAATGCCGGATACTGCGTCGGGTGCTTGGCGAAGCGCTGCAGCCAGATCGTGTCGGCCACCACCAGGTGGTTGAGTGTGCCCAGTAACGAGCCGAAGAACGCACCGCGCGGCTGCGCGACCGCCTGCTCCGGCAGGGTCGCCGCGGCGGCATACAGCCGCTCGTTCATCCACTGGTTGTAGCGCGCCAGCAACTGCAGCGATTCCAGAGCGTCCATGGCTCACGCCCCCGGTCGTTCGTTCGAGGCGGACAGGTCGCGTGCGTACAGCGCGACCTCATGCGCATCGGCCGCGACCCGCATGCGGCCTTGCGCGGCGAAGCCGAGCGCCTGCAGCAGCCGGATCGAGCGCGCGTTGTCCGGCACCACGATCGCGCGCAGGCGCGTCAGCGCCAGGGTGTCTCGCGCGTACGCCAGGACAGCGCGTGCGGCCTCGCCTGCAACCCCATGGCCTTGGGACGGCTGCAACAGCGCCTAGCCCAGGTCCGGGCAAGGCAGGGTGCGGCGCAGCACCAGGCCGGCCATGCCGAGCCAGGCGCCATCGTCGCGGCGCTCTAGGGCATACAGGCCGAAGCCGTTCTGGGTGTAGCTGCGTACCGTGCCGTCAGCGAGGTAGTTGCGCGCCTGGGCTGCGTCGCGCACGCCGCGGTCGCCGATCTGGGCCAGGAAGCCGGGGTCGTTGAGCAGCGCCAGCGTCGCCGCGGCGTCGCGCTCGGGTTCCAGCAGGCGCAGACGCAAGCGCGCGGTTTCGATCACGGCCGACACGGGTCTTCCTGGCAGGGACGACGAGGTCCTCAGCGTGTCGTGGCCGCCACGGCTTGGCAAGCGCGCGCAGGCTCGCGCGCCAGTGCTGTCTGCCGCATCCCGCATCGCATGGACGTCCGCCATGCCCGATTGGCTGCGCAGACGCATCACGATCGCACAGGTGTGGGCTTGCCGTCCGCTGAAGCGGCTCCGGTGCTCATGGCGTCGGCGCCGTCGCGGCGGCCCGGGCCGGCGTGTATCGGCTGGGCGCGGCGACGGCGCGTCCAGCGGCGACGTCACCCGGCAGCAGCCGAACCGCGGGCCAGCGACCACAGGCCACGCCAGGCCAGGCATGGCCTGCAGCGGTCAGCGCCTGGTTCGGTCCGGGGAGGGAGACCATGTGTGGATTTCCGCCATGACGCGTTCGCGATCGGCCTGCGCCTCCGGGCCGCCATCTCCATAGGGCTCGAGCTCGGGGCTTTGAATGCGGTCGTGCCGAGGCGACATATGAAGCGAGTACGGCAGCGGTTGCGGGTCGAGTTGTTGCGCATGCGAGTGGTCGCTCCGTGCTGGCGATGTCGTGCTCGATGCTGCATCGCTTGGGCGCTTGCCGCGCGGAGAAGGCGGGCCGAACTGCGACGACCGCGCGATGGCCTGGCGCCCGATCGCCTGGGTACCGTCCAGCTGCAAGCGTTGCTGCAGCGCGCGACCGCCCGCTTCCAGCACTTCGGCGCCCTGCAGCTGGTCATAGAGACCATAACGGAACTGGATTTCCGCTTCGAACAGTTGGTGTGAGGTGCCGGCATTGGTGGACAGGTTCACAAGCGGCAACCCTACCTGGTGACCGACCATGTTGGAGTCCGTATTGTGCACGGCGATCGCGGCGAGGCGGTACAGGTCCGGGGCGTTGCGGGTCTTGTCGAGTACGCTGCGCCAGTCCATCCCGGACGCTGTGGTTGAGATTCCCAGCATGTCGGTGCCCTCTTCCTGCGCCTTGGCAGCAAGCGCGTCGTTGATGACGGTCATGGCCTGCGGCCTCATCTCGAAGACGAAGCGAACCTGGTTGATGTAGGGAATATCCTTGAAACGGCGCAACACGTCGTCCAGGCCGTTGATTTGCCGGCGCACCTTGGCAAGGTCGCCCATCTTCGAACCCAGCCCCGAATGACCGAGCGCATGGGTCACCACCTTGTCCAGCGATTCCCGCCCGAACATGTTCAGTTCCACGCGTGCGCCTGGAATCAGCCGGGCTCGGTGGCGTGCGGCAAGCGATTCTTCCTGCCGCAGCTCGTGCAGCAGCTGCAACACGATTGCACGCTTGATTCCCGAGCGCGAATGCCACAACGAACCGGCCGCCTCGCGCGTGGCGGCTCGCGCCTGTGCACTCTGCAGTCGCAACGGCGCGCCCTCCAGCGCTCCTTGCGCTTCGATGGTGCGGGCACCTTCGCCCTGGACGCGGTCTATCACGTGTTCGAGAAAGGCGATGCGTTCGCTGGGCAGTAAGGGATAGTCCAGCGAATCCAGTTCGGCGGCGCCTTCAGGAAACGTCGTGCGCAGAAGGTCGGCCATGTGCTGCCAACTGGCAGGTGTGATCGGACTTGCCGCTTTGGCATCCAGCGTTCGCTTGTAGCTGGCAGTGCCGAGCACTGGCCCGTCGGGCGCGTCACTCAATGCGGCGTCCAGCGGCAGCTGTACATCGCCGCACGCCACGCGAACGCTGCCCAGCTGCAGGCTGCCGACATTGGTTAAAGCAGTGATCAGGTTACGGAAGACGGCACCGAACGCGCTGGAAATTTGACCGCCGGCGCTCAGGCTGAGATTGCCCTCCATGCTGAAATCGGCGCGTCCCTGGAACTCCAGGCCGATGATATCGGTCCAGGCGTGATCCAGATGCAGCTCCATTTCACTCCAGTGCATGCCCGCTCGCCAAGTGGCGCCGGTGGAGAGGTTCCCGGAGAGGGAACTGCGCCCATTGGCTGCGCTCGTTGCCGGCGGATGCGCGGGATCGGCGGCAGGCTTCTGCGCGCCATACTGGCGGCTATCACTGAGGCCCGCTTCCGGCATGCCCAGTGCAGTGCTGGCGTTGAAGTTGGTCTCGAACAGGTCCAGGCCGATCGCGCCTTCGTTCACGCCAGCGCGCAACAGTTTGCTGGTGTCCGGGTCATGCTGGTCGAACAGCAGCCGTGCGAATTCGGGGATCGTGGATGGAGAAAGGATGACTGCCGCGCCCACGCCATGCTGGTAGGCACCGCCCAGGCTGAGGCTGGCGGAACTGCCCCAGCCGAGCGACGACTTTGTTCCCGATGCTTTGTTTTCGTACAGCGGCAGGCTCACCAGCAAGGGATCGAGTTTGATCTTGACGCTGGAGGTAGCGGAGAGGTTGCCTTTGGCGTGGCGAACGAAGAATGCGACCAGTCCAGCGTCGCCGTCCTTCGAATCGCCGATGCGTTCGACCCCCAAGGCATGGATGGCTTCGCCGCCGGCGCCTACGTTGATCGGATTGATCTGGGCCCAGATCGGATACCCCAATGCGCCGCGCAACTCCGCCGCTTTCGAAGCGACGGAGAAGAAGGTGCTGCGGTTGAACAGATCCTGCAGCAGGTCGGTCATGCGCGAGGCCATCTCGTCAGGAGCCGCATCGGCTGGCAATCCCAGGCTCTTCAGCAATTGCAGCCGGCGCGCCGTGCCCGGCGTAGCAATTTGTTCGCGGAACGTGGCTACGACATCGTCGAAGGCTTCCAGTTCCTGCCAGGACGACAGGCCTAGCTTGGACAGGCTGCGCAGCGCGGACGCCTTCTGTCGCTCCTCGGCTTGCTGCAGCGACGGCACGGTATCGGTGCGCAACAGCGCGTCGTACTCGACCAGGCTGCCGAGTAAGCAAGCGCTACGCAGCGCGTGGCGTGCCCCGCCGGTGCCGGTGGCCGGGTCCGGTTGAATCGCCGGTAGGCAGACACCGGCGGCCTTCAACTGGCCGCTGATCTCGCGCACTTTGAGCAAGAGTTCGGCCTCATGCGCGGACAGCGTCTCGGGCTGGTCCGCCGCCACCGCCGCCAGTGCCGCCAGGCTGCGATCCAGGGCCGGCAGCAGGTCGTCGCTGTGGCGCAAGCCGGCACGCTTGGCCGTGGTGGAGACGGCGGTCCGCGCGCTGCGCCAGCGTTCGGCGAGGCGATAGCTGGCGTTGGACGCCGTCGCTGCTGCACTGCGGTCCTTCAACGCGGAGAAGTCGGGCGCAATCACGCGCTCGCGGATGCCGATCTTGCGCAGCTCGCGCAGCAAGGTGCCGAGTTCGGCCTCGCGCATGCGCAGCAGCTGATCGCGCTGCGCTGGCGAGAATGCGCAGTGTTCCGGCTGCACCGGCCCCACCGCGGCGGCGATGCGCGCCTCTGCCAAGTCCGGCAGTTGCTCGAACAGTTCGGTCGCACGGTTGGTCACCTGCTGGGCATCTCCACGAAACCGGCTCAGGCGCACCTGCTGGGCGGTTCGCGGCAGCGCGATACCCACCGACCGCGCCGTGGCGCGACCGGTGGCCACGGCGGCATCGCCCAGCATTCTGGCCATGCTGCTGGCCTGCGCCTTGGCCGTGTCGGCAAACACGCGCACGGTGGAGCGCGCGGTCAGCGGATCGCTGGAGGTGGTACCCAGCAAGGTGCTGGTCACGGCGGCATCGTGATGCCGTGTGCTGATGCGGGTGGGCTGCCGTGCATTCAAGATGGCGTTGGTCCCGGACTGGGTGCCGTCGGCGGCGGGTTCCTCCGGCGCCGGTTCGGGCGCCACGCGCGACGCCTGGCGGGTGCCGTCGGCGGCCGTCATCGACGGCAGCAGTGCATGCCAGCGCTCGCCGATGCGCAGCTGTAGCTGCCCGGTTCGCGTGCTGCGCAGCGATGTCGGCGGCTCTTCCGATGGCAGGATCAACGCCACTTCGTGCCAAGTGTGATCGGCCACATGCCGCTTCAGCTGTGGGCCGACACCGTCGACGTGGTCGAGCACGTGCAGGTGGCCATCCAGTCCGATCGCGATCGCCATCGGAAGCTGCAGCCCTTTCAGTTCAAGCGCGGGCTGTCCCGGCGGAATGAGATGCAAGGTATTGTTTTCGGACAGGACCGCCAATGTCTGGTCGATGTCCACCGCCAGCTGCTGCACCGGCTCATCGAAGTCCGCCAGATGCAGCGTGTCGACATGCACGCGATCGGGAACGACCGCCAGTGGTCCGCCGGAGGGCGTGCTGGGTGCGGGATGTGCGGGCAACCAAGTGGTGCGCCCGTTCAGTTTCAGTTCGACCAGTTGCCGTTTCCCTTTCAGCAGTGCAAAGGCCGAACGCCGGTCTATGAAACCGAAGGGACTGGTCTGCAGGACATCCAAGTCGGTCAACGGTGCGCCGCCGTCCCCGGTCGGCCGCGTCCACGGTTGCCCGGGCGCAGCCTGATAGTGCAGAACGCCATCGATATGGCCCAGGCGCGCGTGGCCATCGAGCAGGACCGGCTCGCTCACCTCGCTGTCCGCCGGCGCGTGCAGACCGTCGGCGCGGATCAGCAGCATCGGCTGGTCGAGCAGGTACGCCGGGGAGAAGACGTCCTGCCCTGGCGGGCGCTGCAGCACCGCACGGCGCCCTTGTTCGTTTTCCAGCAACAAATGCACGGTGTCGTCGGCGGCCAGCCCCATGCGGGTGACCACCCAACCGTCCTGGTGCTGCCTGCCTTTGGGCAACTCCAGCCGCTGTGCCTGGATGGAACCGCTACCGCTCAGATCGGCGTGGTAGACACGCCCCTTGTCATCCAGGATCAGCGCCTCGTCACCGATCCCACCGGGCAGCGGCAGCAGATCGACCGGCATCGCCGGGCTGGGTTCGAATCCTGGGCCTGCGGCCCTGGGTCGCCACAGTTCCACTGTGCGACTGGGCGTGTTCGTGGCATGCGATGTCAGACAGCCATCGTGCAACTCCTGCGCCGCGCCATTGGCATCGACGCGGACCACGCTGCCAGGAGGGATCTGCGCAATCGGCGCCGCCGATGCCATTGTCGCGTGCGCGCGCCATAGCTGCCGGCCGTCGTGCACGTAAACGGCGCCGTCGGCTTGCCGGCCGATCATTTGCAGCGTCGGCGCATTGCGCATGACTAACGCACGCAGAGGCGTCCAGCGGCCATCCGCGCCGGCCAGGTGCAGATGGCCGGCGCGTTCGATGAAGGCGCTGCCGTCCGCGTCCTGCCAGATGTCGGTCAGCATGCCGATCGGCGGCGCCGCGAGCTGGGCGGCGACGCGCTCGGCGCTCGGCGGCCCGCCGGCCTGCGCCTCGAGCTGCGGATCCACCGTCAGCGCGGCGACCAGCAGGCCAGGATGCGACATGAAAAACGCTTCGTTGCGTGGCGCCGAAGGTTTCTGCGGATCGGCGGCATAACGCAGCAGCATGCCGCCGTTGCCCAGGCTGGATTCGCCTTGGACAGGCGGACGACGCTCCATCCACTCATCCATCGCAAGCGCAACCTGCTGCGTGTCGGGGCTGCCGGCGCACACGCGTGCGCGTCGGCCGCCGGGCGTGGACTGGGTGCGCACGTACAAAGGCGGCTGGCCGGCGCGCACGGGCGATGTGCGGCTGGGCCGGGCCGTGAGCAGGGCCGCAGGCAGGGATTCGGCCGGAGCGCTCGGTCCAGCGCCGTCGTCACTGGCTGCCTGCGGCGCCTCCTTAACAGGAGACGGGGGAGCAGACGAGCTTCCGAGAAGGATTTTTAATGTAGTCATTTCTCAACACCGCGTCATGAAACCGGACAAGCAACCAGATCACATGCCTGGCGAACCTTGGTGTTCATCGCATGGATGCCAAGGGGCGAATGGGGCAGGTCCGGCCACGAAATGGAACACCATTGACGGAACGCGCATTGGGTGGAGGTGCTCATGAGCCGGCGTGTTCTTTCGCGCGGCATCGGCCACGGCGCACTGTGCTGGCGCGTCAAAGCTTGCAGACACCGGCGAAAGGCCTGTGGCGATCCCACCGTCGATGCCGCGCTGCGACTGCCGAACGCATCGCGCAGGAACGCGCTCCTCAAGCAATGGCTTTTACGGACGTCGCCGCGGCTGTAGCCCAATCCGATGAATGCGCTTGCCGATGCGGCCTAGTTCAAATGGTGGCGCGATCGGCGCTTCCAGAGCTGGTGCGATACGCCTGCCTTGACTGGCGATGCGCCAATGTCGGCCGATCGGCAGGGCAAGCGTTTTTTGCAGGATTCGTCTGCCTCGCATACCGTCCGCCTTGAGTATCTAGAATACGTTTTTCATGATATGCGCCCAATCATAAAACTTGATTGGACATGAAGAGCATGAAATCTGGTGCGAATGAATTTCCAGATCAGGGATAAACTTTATTGCATTGAAATGACAATGCATGGAGGATAGGCGAAAATGTGCGGCTGTGGACGAACCTATCGGGATCGGGAGACGCCACAGAATGGTTTCAGGAAAAACGATCGGACATTCATTGCTGGCGCCATACAGCGCATTCGCACCATGCAGCCTATGGCTTCGGGAGTCGCGGGTAGCCAGTCTCCGGTACGGTGAATACGTCCGCGGGCCCAGGCAGGCGCCGCACACGCGGCGTATCCATTGGCCAGGCCGCGCCGGCGGTCTCACCATGGCAGGGCGCCCACCTTGCCGCCGGGCAAGCAGGATGCAGCGGCAGGCCGGTCGCCCCGCGCCCAGCGACGAGGTCGCACGGCACAACGCGTCAGTGTCGCGATCCGGCGCGGACAAGCCTGGGCGTGCAGTCTCGGTCACGGTGGACAAGGTTGTCGATGCACGGATGCCGAGCGCATCGGCATGGCGGGCGCTGTCCGCTTGGGATGAAGGCGCTACCGCCGCGTTCCTGACCCGGTCTGGCTTCGTTCGCCGCGGCGCGGTAGCGCAGCAGCGCGAACGCCGCTCGGCCATGCGCTGCGTGGGCCAACGACATGCCGGACGGCCCGGGACATGATCAGCAGATGCGGCGCTGGATCGCCGTTGCGGACGCTCAGTTAACAGCTTCACGCCATGTGTCGGTATTCTGGCGCCCATGCGATCGATCCTCCGCCTCTCCCTTCTCGTGTCCTTGCTGTCATTGGTCGGCCTTGCCCAGGCCAGCGGCACCATCGAAAAAGTCCAGATACAAGGCCTGGACAAGGACGACGATGCGGCGATGATCGAGAACATCCAGGTCTCGCTGTCGCTGTACCAGGCCATCGGCAAGGTGCAGGGCGAGTCGCGCCTGGAGTATCTGCTGAGCCAGGCCGAGCGGCAGACTCGGCAGGCACTGGAACCGTTCGGCTACTACACCCCGACCATCACCGTCGAAGCGCCGCGCAAGGACGACACGCTCACCGTGACCGTGCACGTGGACAAGGGCGAGCCGGTGCGGGTGCGTACCTTCCACGTCGGCATCACCGGGCCGGCCGAGGACGATCGCTACCTGGGCGACGATCTGCGCAACTTCCGTCCCAAGACCGGCGAGGTCTTCGACCACACCACCTACGAAACCAGCAAGGTCACCATCACCCGGCGCCTGGCCGAGCGCGGCTATTTCGATGCCGACTTCACCCAGCGCCGGGTCGAGGTCACCCGCGCCGAGCATGCCGCCGACATCGACCTGAGCTGGGACAGCGGCCGCCGCTACAACATGGGCGCGATCCGCTTTCACCAGGACTATTTCAACCAGACGCTGTTCGATCCGCTGGTGTACTGGGACGAAGGCAGCTACTACCACGAAGGCAAGCTCGACCGGCTGCGCGAGTCGCTGGTCAAGCTCGACTATTTCAGCACCGTCGACATCCAGCCCAAGCCCGAAGAGGCCGACGCCGACGGCAACGTGCCGGTCGACGTGAACCTGACCCGCGCCAAGCGCAGCATCTACACCAGCGGCATCAGCTACGGCAGCGAGAGCGGCGCCGGCGTGCGCCTGGGCGTGGACCGGCGCTACGTCAACGCGCGCGGGCACAAGCTCAGCACCCAGCTGGACTACGCGCAGAAGCGCAAGAGCCTGATCACCAGCTACCGGGTGCCGGCGTTCCGCTGGCTCGACGGCTGGTACACCGCCTCGCTGCGCGCCTACGACGAGCAGACCGACTACATCGACCTGCGCAACCTCAAGCTCACCGGCAGCCGCAGCGGCGAGATCAACGAGCACTGGACCGCGATCGCCTCGCTCAATGCGTTGCGTGAGCGCTGGCGCTACGCTACCGACGAGGTGTTCGACGACGCGCTGTACCAGTACTCCACGCTGGTCTATCCGCAGATCGAAGCCGACTACGTGGGCGTGGACGACAAGGTATTCCCGCGCAAGGGCTTCAGCGGCAACCTCAGTCTGCGTGCCGGCGCCAAAGGGCTGGGCTCGGACGCCAGCTTCACCCAGGCGCACATGCGCCTGAGCTGGTTCCAGGGACTGGGCGACAACAGCCGCCTGCTCCTGCGCGGCGAAGCCGGCAGCACCTGGACCAACGCGCTGGTGGCGATGCCGCCGAGTCTGCGCTTCTTCGCCGGCGGCGACAACAGCATCCGCGGCTATGCGTTCCGCGAGGTCGGCCCGCGCACCGCCAAGCCGGACCGCTTCGCGCTCGGCGCCAAGCACGTGCTCACCGGCAGCGCCGAATACGAGCACTACTTCAAGGGCGGGCCGTGGGGCGGTGCGGTCTTCGTCGATAGCGGCAGCGCCTTCGACGATACCCCCGACTGGCATACCGGCGTCGGCTTCGGCGTGCGCTGGCGTTCGCCGGTGGGACCGGTGCGGGTGGACATCGCGCATGGCCTGAACGATCCGGACTCGCAGTTCCAGCTCTATCTCAACATCGGAGCCAACCTGTGAGCGCGACCGGCCCGGCCACGCCCACGCCGCCGCCGCGGCGCGCGCGCTTCTACCGGCGCAAGCGCTTCTGGTGGGGCTCGGCCCTCACCGTCGCCGGGCTGGGTTTGCTGAGCTTGCTGGCGCTGTACTGGCTGCTGCAGACCGTGGCCGGGCGCGACGTGCTGCTGGCGCAGATCGTGGCGCGGCTGCCTGCCGGTTCCTCGCTGACCTGGGAGCGCGCCGAAGGCCCGCTGGCCGGGCCGCTGACCCTGTACAACCTGGATTTCCGCTACGACCAGATCCACTTCACCGCCGAGCGCGCCTACCTGGATCCGGACATCCGCCCGCTGCTCGGGCGCAAGCTGCAACTCGACACGCTGCAGCTGCAGAACGCCACGCTCAACCTCGCCAAGAGCGACGAACCGTTCGAACTGCCCAGCTGGCCGCAGTCGCTGCCGCAGATCGAAGTGCCGCTGGCGCTGCAGGCCGATCGCATCCTGATCGATGGCCTGCGCATCACCCAGGCGCAGCAGCCGATGATCGCTATCCACACGCTGCGTGGCGGCATCGAAGTGGCCAATGGCGAATTCCGTTCGAAGCAGTTGGTGGTGACCAGCGACCGCGGCGATTTCCGCGTCGATGGCGACTACGTGCCGGCGCAGGACTACAAGACCGATCTCACCGCCACTGCGGTGTTGCCGGCCGCGCGCGGACGCACCCCGGCGCGGCTGGGCCTGGTCGCGCGCGGCAACCTGGACAAGATGGAAGTGGCGATCGCCGGCAACGCGCCGGCGCCGCTGCGCGCCACGCTGGTGTTCACCGGGCGCACCGATCCCACCTGGCAATTCGCCGCCAGCAGCAAGGCGCTGGACCCATCCTTGTTCGTGCCGCCCGGCGATGCCGCGGCGACCACCAGCGAACCGATTGCGTTCGACCTGAGCGCTTCCGGCAAGGGGGGCGATGCCAAGTTGCAGGGCCAACTCGCGTACGGCGCGCAGAAGTTGACGCTGGACCCGTCCAACGTGCGCCTGGACAACCAGGTGCTCACCGTCGCGCCATTGCAACTGCGCGCCTTCGACGGCCAGGCGCTGCTGCGCGGCACGGCCGACTTCCGCGATCCGGACAACGCCACGTTCCGTTTCTCCGTCAATGCCATTGGCCTGAATTTCGCCACCGCCCCGGATCCGTCCACCCCGGATGCGCCGGCCGTGCCGATCAAGCTGGTCGAGGCCAACCTCGGCCTGGCCGGGACGCTGAAACAGTGGGCCACCTACGGCGAGGCCACCGTCGCGCGCGGCAAGGACAGCGCCAAACTGCATCTCGACGTACGCGGCAACGACCAACGCGCGCAGCTGGCGCAGGTGCAGGCGAAGATGCCTACCGGCACGCTCGACCTCGGCGGCGAAGTGGCGTGGGTGCCGGAGCTGAGCTGGGATCTGAACGCCAAGCTGGCCGGCTTCGATCCCGGCTATTTCGCGCCGGGCTGGGACGGCAACCTGTCCGGCCAGTTCGCCTCCAAGGGCAAGCAGCTGCCGGCGCATGCCGATGGCAGCGCCGCCGGCTACCAGGCCAGCCTCGATGTGCCGCGCCTGAACGGCAAGCTGCGCAGCCGCCCGCTCGATGCCACAGGCAAATTCGCGCTGCAGGGCGCGCAGGGCGAAGGCAAGCTGCAACTGGCACTGGGCGACAGCCGCGTGCAGGCACAGGGCAAGGTCGGCGACCAGCTCGACATCGATGCGCAACTGCAGCCGCTGCAACTGGCCGACCTGCTGCCCGGCGCCACCGGCAGCCTGCGTGGCAGCGTGCAGGTCAAGGGCCGCCGCGACGCGCCCGACCTCACCGCCGACCTCACCGGCAACGGCCTGAAGTGGGACAGCTACGGCGCCGATAGCGTCAGCTTGCGCGGGCGCCTGCCGTGGCGCGGCAGCGGCGGCGAACTGGCTTTGCGCGGCAGCGCAATCAGCGCCGGCGTGGTGCTGCAGACCTTGCGCGTGGATGCGCGCGGCGCGGTGGAAAACCTGCAGCTCGGCGCCGACACCCACAACGACATGGGCGCGCTCGCCTTCGCCGGCCAATTGCGCCGCGACGGCGCGCGCTGGCAGGGCGGCCTGAACACGCTGCGGGTGGCGCCGGCCAAGGGCGAGCCGTGGCAACTGCGGCAACCGGCCACGTTCGCCATCGCCGGCAGCGCCGTTACGCTTTCCGACACCTGCCTCGGCGCGACCGGTGGCGGCGCGCTATGCATGGCCGCGAACTGGCCCAAGCAGGGCCTGACCGTGCGCGGCGACGCGTTGCCACTGTCGCTGCTGCAGCCTTGGCTGCCGCCCAACAGCGGCCGCAAGATGTACCTGCGCGGCGAACTCACCCTCGACGGCAGCTTCAAGCCGGCCGGCAACGCCTGGCAGGGAGCGTTGCGGCTGGCCTCGCGCGAAGGCGGCCTGCGCCTGGGCGACAACGCGCGCGGCGAACTGCTGCGCTACGACCAGTTCAGTTTCGTCACCGATTTCACCGCCCAGCACATCCACTCCAAGCTCGGCGTCGGCTTCCAGGGCGACGGCTTCATCGACGCCACCGTGGACACCGGCTGGGACGCGTACGCGCCGCTCACCGGCGAGATCTACATGAACATGTCGCGGCTGTACTGGATGGAGCTGTTCTCGCCGGACCTGGTGCGGCCCAAGGGCCTGGTCGAAGGCCACGTCAGCCTGCGCGGCACGCGCTCGCAACCGTCGATGGGCGGCGACGCCACGCTCAGCAACTTCACCGGCGAACTGCCGGCGCTGGGCCTGACCCTGAGTGAAGGCAAGGGCCGCTTCGACGCGCAGCCGGATGGCTCGGCGCGCATCGTGGCCGCGGTCAAATCCGGCGAAGGCACGCTCAACGTCGACGGCGGCCTGTCCTGGTACGGCGACACCACGCCGCTGCAATTGAATATCCGCGGCAGCAACGTGCTGGTGTCCAACACCGCCGAACTACGCGCGGTGGCCAACCCCGACCTGCAGTTCGGCATCGCCAACAAGACGATGACATTGAACGGCCAGGTCACCGTGCCATCGGCGGACATCGATCTGGAGCGGCTGGACCGCGGCACCTCGGTGTCCGAGGACGTGGTGGTGCTGGACCCGGCCGACCCGGAAGAAGCGCCGAGCTCGCCGCTGGAAATGGACCTGCGCGTGGTGCTCGGCGACCAGGTCAAGATGGCCGGCTTCGGCCTGAAGGGCGCGCTGACCGGCGCCATGCAGGTGCGCTCGCGCCAGGGCCGCGAGATGACCGCCACCGGCGGCCTGGACGTCAGCGGCCAGTACAAGGCCTACGGCCAGGACCTGACTATCACCCGTGGCCAGCTGACCTGGAGCAACAACATCGTCTCCGACCCGCGCATCAACATCCGCGCGCAACGCCAGGTCGGCGACGTCACCGCCGGCATCGACGTCACCGGCCGCGCCACCGCCCCCCGCGCCGACGTGTGGTCGGAGCCGTCGATGTCGCAATCCGAAGCGATGTCGTACCTGGTGCTGGGCCGCAGCCTCAGCAACGCCAGCAGCGACGAAGCCGACCAGGTCACCGCCGCGGCCAGCGCGCTATCGGCCGGCAGCGGCCTTCTCGCCTCGCAACTCGGCGCCAGGCTCGGCTTTGACGACGCCGGCGTCAGCCAATCGCGCACCCTCGGCGGCTCGGTGGTCGGCTTCGGCAAGTATCTGTCGCCGAAACTCTACGTCAGCTACGGGGTGTCGTTGGTTGGCAGCGGTTCTGTCTTGACCTTGAAATACCTGCTCGGCCGCGGTTTCGACGCGGAGGTGGAATCGAGCACGGTGGAGAATCGTGGGTCGCTTAATTGGCGGAAGGAGAAGTAAGTAGTTGTCCCTGCAGAATCCCCGTCAGGAGATGACCGCCGCAACGACTGCGGTGGATTTCGCCATCGGCGCGAGCACGCTGGCTTGGAGCCAAGCACGCAAAAACGCGATCCAACGCATCAGCCAGCGCAGGTTGTAGCCGGCAGCCGCATCGATGGCGTTCAGCGCATCGCCTTGCGCACCCTTGAGGCAGCAGCGGTCCAGCCGGTGCTCCTGCTTCAGATGCCCGATCACCGGTTCCACCGCCTGACGGCGCTTGATCCAGCGCCACTGCCTGCGTGTGAGCGACTTGGCCTTGCCTCGGTGCAGTATCCGTACGCCAGCCACCTCCCGCCCCCGGTCGCCCAGGTCCACGATGGCCACCTGCGGTCTTGCGGCCACGTCCTGCATCAGCGCGCTCGCCTGCTCGAGCTGCCCGGACAGCGTGTCGCCGTCGTAGGGATGACCCGGGAGGCGACGTGCGCCCACGATCAAGCCTTTCTTCGCCGTCACCGCAATGCCGACCTTCACTCCGAACTCATACGGCCTGCGTGCCTTGCCCTTGCCGATGCACTCCACTTCCGGCGCCTTCATCGCCTTGGCCGCGTTGATCGTCTGCGCCAGCAGTTTCTCCACCCCGGCCTCGCCCAGGCGCTGGCGGCAGCGCCTGGGCGAGGCATTGTCAAAGCGGCGCACCGGCTCGATCAGGGATAATCAGGAGGGAGTCGTGTTGCACTTGGAACTTGAGGCGACCAAGCCTCCCCCCGCTCTCGAAGGCGGCGTCAGGACGTGCGGCGGCGTTTGGACTGGGGAGCCGGCACGGGGTGATCGCCGGCCGATCCGGTGGAGGCTGACGGATCGGCGCACAAGGGGGCCAGGCAATCTGAGCGCCATTTGCCGAGATCCTCGGTTTGGACATTTTCAAGGAGTGGCCCATGTCTTTTCCGACGCTCTCCCAGGCGCATACCTAGCGCTGTCTCATAGGCTCCCGTGATGGCTGCACGGTCCTCTGGTGGAATCTGAAGTGCCTCTTTGAGCTGATAGGCTGATCCCGCGCCTTCGGATAGCACCAATACTCCGGGATTTTTGGGATCCTGCGCGGCAACGTACTCCTTGGACACCAAATTCATGCCGTCCGCTTTGGACGTAATGACGCCGACACGACTCATGCGATAGATCTCCGGCAAGGCGTTGCGGTTGACCGAATGGTCGATGTACATGATCGGCGACCACGACTTTGTCCCGTACTTTCGATTGATATTGTCCACGAGGGTTCGGGTGTCACGGGCCAACTTTGCATAGGCCGGCACATTCTGCCGCGACGGTGCAGCAATCTGCACGAATGTCACCTTATTCCTCAAATCGGAACGTTTTTCCAGCATATCGCCAAGCGCGGCTAAGCGATCCGGTATTCCCTTGGAGTAATCCAGCCGCTCTACCCCGATCATCAACGTGCGGCCTTGCTTCCTTTCCTTCTTGAGATGATTGATAAGTTCCGCCGAGTCCTCGCCGGCTTGGAGGGCTTCCAGGCTTGGTATGTCTATGCCAATGGGGAAATGCTGAACATTGGTCTTCTGACCAAAGGCTTCGGTGCTTCGATCATCGATATTCTTTCCGACCTTCTCGTTCGCAACATAATCGCGAAAATTCTGCACATCCCTGGGGATCTGCATGCCCACTAGGTCGTAGGAAAAGAATGCCTTCATCAACTCCTTATGCTGTGGGATTTCCTTGAATACATCCGGCGTCGGAAACGGCGTATGGTTGAAGAATCCAATGCGCTGCTTGCAGCCCAGTTTCCGCAGCTCCTCCGCCAAGGGGATAAGGTGGTAATCATGGATCCAGAGGACGTCATCCTGCTTCAGCATGGGGGCCAGCTTCGATGCGAACATCTTGTTGACCTGTCGGTAGCTGCGATAAAATTCCGGACTGAAATCGGCCCATTGCGCACTGTTATGCATGACCGGCCACAGTGCGGAATTGCAGAATCCAGAATAATAGTTGTCGAACTGCTTGCGTGTCAGGTCGATGCCAGCGAGTTTTGATTTTCCAAAAGACTCGGTTTTTACCTCCTGGGTGCCGAGCCGTCCGCCGACTTTCCCGCTCCAGCCTAGCCATAGGTCTTCGTTGTCGCGCATCGTTTCCTCCAAGGCAACGGCGACACCGCCGGCAGCAGGCTTCTTGGGGTCGATCATGCGATTTGATACAACAACCAGACGGCCTTGCATGTCGGGTTTTGACGTTTGCCGGGGCGCCTTCCCAATTGCGTGTCTGGGCCTTGAAGACAGCCCTTCGAATTGTTGAAACTTAGGTTGGGAGGAGCCTGCGGGCTCTGGGGTTTCTGCCTTGGTCTGCTCAGTGTAGTGCTGCGTTGATGGAGTGTTTTGTAATACTGCCGATGAGCGCATGTTGCATTTTCCTTTCTGAATTGGTAATGAGTTCACTAATAACCCATTTCAAAATATAATCTTTGGGCAATTAAGATTTTCCTGGACAGGACGCTAGCGAGTGGTCTCGCCAGTATGTTTTGCTGCTGGCCAAGTTGCGTGCCCTCGATCGCATAGATTTT
>NZ_CAPJ01000223.1 GCF_000331775.1 Xanthomonas translucens pv. translucens DSM 18974 | reverse complement strand
TGCGCTGGCGCAATGCCGCACAGGCCGGCCAGCAGCAGCGCCGCGAGCAGGGCCTTGCGCAGGGCGGGCATGGCGTTGGTCATCGTGCGATGGCGGCGCTCGAGTGCGGCGCGCTCACAGCCGGTACGCCCGCTTCGGCAAGCGGTAGGCCAGGTCGAGCGCGACCTCGGCGGCCTCGTCCTCGTCGAGGCGATGCTCGGCCACAAGTTTGGCCAGGAATGCGCAATCCACACGGCGGGCGACGTCGTGCCGCGCCGGGATCGACAGGAACGCGCGGGTGTCGTCGTTGAAGCCGACCGTGTTGTAGAAACCGGCGCTGGCCAGGGTCTGCTCGCGGAAGCGCCACATGCCTTCGGGCGCATCGTGGAACCACCAGGCCGGGCCGAGCAGCAGCGCCGGATAGTGCCCGGCCAGCGGTGCCAGTTCGCGCGCGTAGGTGCTCTCGTCCAGGGTGAACAGGATCAGGGTGAAACCCGGGGTGTTGCCGAAGCGGTCCAGCAGCGGCTTGAGCGCGTGCACGTAGTCGGTGCGCAGCGGCAGGTCGGCACCCTTGTCGCGGCCGTAACGCGCGAACAGGGCGCGGTTGTGGTTGCGGAAGCAGCCCGGGTGCAGCTGCATCACCAAGCCGTCGTCCACACTCATCGCCGCCATTTCGGTCAGCATCTGCGCGCGGAACAGTTCGGCATCCTCGGCGCTGGCGCCGCCGTCGCGCACGCGCGCGAACAGGCGCGCCGCTGCGGCCGCAGACAGGTCGGCGGTGGCCGCGCTGGGATGGCCATGGTCGGTGGAGGTGGCGCCCATCTGCGCGAAGAACACGCGCCGCTGGCGATGCGCGCGCAGATAGCCGTCCCAGGCATACACGTCCTCGCCGGTGAGCTCGCCGAAGCGGCGCAGTGCGTCGGGGAATTGCTCATGCTCCGGGTCGATCACCGCATCGGGGCGATAGGCGGTGATCACCCGTCCGCCCCAGCCGCTGGCGCGGATCGCGGCGTGGTGCTGCAACGGATCCAGCGGCGATTCGGTGGTGGCGATCACCTCGATGCCGAAACGATCGAACAGCGCGCGCGGCCGGAACGCCGAAGTCTGCAGCGCCTCGCCGATGCGGTCGTAGTACAGGTCGGCGCTGGCCGCATCCAGCCGCACGCGCAGGCCGAACACCTCGTGGAACACATGGTTCAGCCACAGCGCCGAGGGCGTGCCGCGCAGCAAGTGGAAACGCTCGGCGAACACGCGCCAGGCCGCGCGCGGGTCCACCGCGGCACGGCTGCCGTCGGCGCGCGGGATGCCCAGCGCGTCCAGGTCCACGCCCTGGCTGTAGAGCATGCGGAACACGTAGTGGTCGGGCACCAGCAGCAGTTCGGTGGCGTTGGCGAACGGCGCATCCCCGGCGAACCAGGCCGGGTCGGTGTGCCCGTGCGGGCTGACAATGGGGAGCGCGGCGACCTGTGCGTACAGGCGCCGCGCGATCGCCCGCATCCCTGGCTCCGCCGGCAGCAGGCGGTCGGGGTGCAGGGACAGGGCGGGTGAGGACATGATGGAGTGCAGGTCCGGGAAATGGAGAAGCCTGACGCGCCGCGTTACGGCCTGCTCGCCACATAGCTGCGCAGCCAGGTCATTGCCGGGCGCTCGCTGTTATTGTCGCGTTCCAGGTAGGCGCCTTCCTTGTCGCGCCACAGGCCGCGGCGGAAGCCCCACATGGTCACGCCGCGCACGCTCGGGTGCTCCCAGAACAGCGGGAACACGCGCTGGTAGTTGGCCAACTGCTGGGCGTCGTTCGGCCCGTCCAGGTCGAATTCGGTGACGTAGATCGGCAGGCCGGTCGTGGCCAGCAGGTCCAGGTTGGCGCGATGCACCGGAATCGGCGCGTACGGTTCCGTCTCGAAGGCGTGTTCCTGCAGGCCGATCGCATCGATCAGGTGTTCCTGCTGCAGCAGCTGGATGGTGTGCAGGTACTGGCGCGTGGCGTTGTTATCGCTGGTGATGCCGAAATCGTTGATCATCAGCTTGGTTCTCGGGAAATACTGCCTTGCCAGACGGAACGCCTGCAGCACCCAGTCGACGCCGGTGCTGCCGGTGCCGCCCAGCGCCTGGATGTAGTTGCCGCTGTCGCTCTTCCTGTTGTCGGGCTGATTGTGGCCCGGCAGCGTTTCGTTGGCCACCTCCAGCAGGTCGATGTTCGGATAACGCTGCGCCACCGCGGCAAACCAGTGCTCGATGGCCGCGCGCTGCTCTGTCGGCGACAGGGTCCGCATCCATAGCGGCTGTTGGCTGCCCCAGACCATCACGTGCATCTGGAACGGCATGTTGTTGCGCTTGGCCAGGTTGTAGGCTTCATCGAGCGCGCCCCAGTCCATGCGCCCGCGCACGGCTTCCACGCTGCCCCATTTGCCGGCGTTCTCGGGGGTGACCTTGTTCCAGTCCTTGGTGAAATCCTGTGCCTGCGGCGAACTGTAGGCACAGCCCAGGAAGCGCTGCTTGCCGGCCGCGATGGGCGCGGCGCCGGCTGCAGCGGAACAGGCCAGCAACAGCATAAACAAAAGCGAAGTCAGTGTTTTCATCATGGCACCTTGATGGCTGGGGGGGGGTGGGGGTGGGGGAGACGATCTAGGCATGTGCTTGCAGCCGCGCCGGCTGCAACGGCGGCGCCAGCCATTGCAACAGCGCCAGCAGATAGGCCGAGCCGGCCATCAGGAACACCGGCACATAACTGACGGGCTGCCGGCACCTCAGCATCGAGATGCGCTGCGCAGTGCGCGCACGGCTGTCGGATACTGCATGCAGCATGCGGTCTGCGCTGTGTCCGGCTCGGTGCATTCGCTTCGATCCTGCATGGCGCGGCGGTCGCCGCAGTGTGATAGCGCTATCATTAAAATGCCGGCTCAGACGATCCATCGTGTGCAGCAACACGAAACACGGTGGCGAGATGCGAAGCGTGACGTGTATCTAACGAAACTGGGCGCATGTTTCATTGATGTATCAATTTTGTCCGGCATTATGTTGCCGTGCAGCGTGACTACCATCTTGGTAGCGCTACCATCCGCGGCCACGGCCCATGACACGGGCATCCGAAGTCGCTGCACGTTTTTCCGTCGCTCGGGCAATTCGTCGGCTGGCTGCTCCGCGTGGCATCGTAGGGCCGCAGGTCACCTGTTTTGGGGAGAATCACGGTGAAGAACAGTTACGCGCGCACCACGTTGTCTCATGCATTGGCCACCGCATTGCTGGGCATGGCCGCTGGCAGCGCCTGGGCGCAGGCACCCACGGCGCCGCAGGCGGCACCTGCGCCGGCACCGGCCGGCGACGATGCGGTCAAGCAGCTGGATACGGTCAATGTCTCCGGTTACCGCCGCAGTATCCAGTTCTCCACCGATGCCAAGCGCGATTCGGTGACCTTCAGCGATACCGTGTTCGCCGAGGACATTGGCAAGTTCCCGGACATGAACATCGCCGAGTCGCTCAACCGCATCCCCGGCGTGCAGCTCGCGCGCGACGTCAACGGCGAAGGGCTGAATATCGCCATCCGCGGCCTGGGCACCAGCTTCACCAAGACCACGCTCAACGGCGCCAGCATCGCCACCGCCTCGATCGGCATCAATGCGCAGAACCAGAACCGCGAAGTGGACCTGAATCTGTTCCCGACCGAGTTCTTCACCCAGCTGACGGTGAGCAAGACGCCCACCGCGAGCATGCTCGAAGGCGGCGTGTCCGGCGTGGTGGACATGCGCAGCGCGCGGCCGTTCGATCGGCCCGGCACGCATCTGACCTACCAACTGCAAGGCGATTGGAACAGCACCAGCGAAAAGACCACGCCGCGCGGCGCGCTGATGGGCAGCTGGACCAACGAGGCAGGTACCTTCGGCGCGCTGTTCGGCGTGGCCTCGGTGCGCAGCAAGCTCGGCGTGGAAGGCTTCGAGACCATCGGCTGGACCAACCCCGGCCTGACCTATGCGCAATGCGGGCTGACGCCGCCGGCCGGCACCCCCTCGAGCAACCAGCCGGCCGCGTGCAACGCCAATGGCGGCGGCAACTGGCGCATTCCCGATACGGTGCCGGTCACCGCCGGTGCCGGACTCACGCCCGGGCAGAGCATCGATGCGGCCTGGCTGCTGGCGCATAACCCCGGCCTGAGCATCGCGCAGATCAGCGACGCGCTGATCCCGCGCCTAGGCCGCCGCGTGCAGATGCAGGGCGACCGCGACCGCGACGCGTCGGTGATGTCGCTGGAATGGCGGCCCAGCGACACCGCGCATTTCTACCTGGACACGCTGTTCTCCAAGGCCAAGCGCACCACCGAGCGCACCAGCATGAATCTGATCGGGCGCAACGGCAACATGCTCCCGTTGGACATGCAGCTGGACGACAACAACGTCGTCACCGATGCCACATTCACCAATGCGCAGTACTTTCTGGAAGCGCGGCCGTACCGCGAACAGGTCAAGTTCTGGAGCGTCAATCCCGGCGCCGAGCTGCTGTTCGGCGCGGACCAGGACATCAAGCTCAACGTGCAGGCCAATGCCACCCGCAGCTGGCTGTACCGGCAGTCGCCGAGCGTGCTGGTGACCTCGCCGTTCACCACCGTGGACTACCGCAACAGCGGTGGCGACCAGCCGTCGATCACCAGCCCGTTGGACCTCGACGATCCGAATCTTGGCTGGAGCTGGACCGGCGGCCGCCTCAACATCAGCAACGAAAAGCGCGAGACCGAAACCCGCGGCGCGCGCGCCGACCTGCAGTTCGGCGAGGACAAGCGCAACATCAAGGTCGGCGTCGCCTACGACCAGGCCGAGCGCCGTATCCGCGGCTTCGACAACAGCACCGCATGGGAAACCCTGGTCTGCCGCGGCGCGGCCACCACCTGCACCGGCGGCGCCGGTTCGCTGATCCCGCAGTCGGCGCTGGCGTCCTACCTCAAGCCCGGCCCGGGCGGCTTCATCACCGTGGACTTCGACCGCTTCCTGCGCGACAGCGGCTACTACGGCCTGAGCGCCAGTGCGCCGGAGACCAACGCCGCCAACACCGGCGCCTCCACCGGCGGCATCCTGGAAAAGAACTGGGGCTTCTACGTCGAGACCAACGCCGAGACCGACGTGTGGAACCGTTCGCTGCGCTTCAATGCCGGCGTGCGCTACGTGACCACCGACCAGACCATCAGCGGCCCGGTCACCATCGGCGGGGTACGCCGCTACCAGGTGCTGAACTCGAGCTACAACGAACTGCTGCCCTCGTTCAACCTGGCCTGGGACGTGGCCGACAGTGTGGTGCTGCGCCTGTCCGGCTCGCGCACGCTGACCCGTCCCGATCCCAGCGCGATGCTGCCCAACACCAACTTCAGCGATCCCTCCGCGCAGACCGCCACCCAGGGCAATGCCAAGCTGGCGCCGTACCGCTCCACCAACGTGGACATCGGCGGCGAGTGGTACACCGGCGGCGAGGGCTTCGTCGGCCTGACTCTGTTCGACAAGCGCATCGACGGCTTCACCGTCAACGGCGTGCGCCGCATCCCGTTCCTGGACCTGGGCGTGGACTACAACAACCTGAGCGCGACCCAGCAGGCCGCGCTCGACCAGCGCGGCGGGCCGAACGCGGCCACCGTGGACGTACAGACCCAGGTCAATGCCGACGGCACGCTCAACATCCGCGGCCTGGAAGCGATCTGGGTGCAGCCGCTGGACCGCCTGTTCGATGGCCTGGGCTTCAGTCTCAACTACACCCACGTCAAGCAGGCGTCCGAGGGCGACGGCATCCAGGCGGTGGCGGTGGGGGTGGCGCCGAACCTGTGGAATGGCACCGTGTACTGGGAGAAGAACAACGCCTCGGTGCGCCTGTCCTACGCCTGGAACGACGACATGATCATCTCCGGCGCCAACCAGAACGGCATTCCCGACGCGCGGCTGATGGCCGATGCGCGCGGGCAGCTGGATCTGTCGGCCAGCTACACGCTGGCGTGGATCCGCTCGGCGCCGCAGATCACCCTCAACGTCACCAACCTCACCGACGAACCGCTGCGCACCACCTTCCAGTATCCGAACGCCACCTACGACCTGTACCGGCCCGGACGCACCATCATGCTCGGCATCCGCGGTTCGTTCTGATCCTGCGCGCCGGCGGCGTGGTCTCCTCGGGGCCGCGCCGACCGGCGTGCAGATTCGCCGTACCCTTGTCCTCCGCCCCCTCTCCCGGCGCAGAGGGCAGCACGCTCCCCCCGCGACTCCCAGGCCCATGACCAGCACGCACCGCCTCCCGCTCAGCGAAAAGATCGGCTACAGCCTGGGCGACCTGGCCGCCAACCTGATCTTCCAGACCCTGATCACGTTCCTGGCGTTCTTCTACACCGACATCTACCGCATCCCCGCCGGCACCGCGGCCACGCTGATCTCGGTGGTCGGCCTGTTCAGCGCCTTGGTGTTCACCCCGCTGGTGGGCATCCTCGCCGACCGCACGCGCACGCGCTGGGGCAAGTTCCGGCCGTGGATCCTGTGGACTGCGCTGCCGTTCGGCGCGATCTCGCTGCTCGCCTTCAGCACCCCGGCGCTGAGCGCGCGGGGCAAGGTGGTCTACGCGTTCGTGACCTACACCTTTCTGGTGCTGATCTACGTCGCCAACAACCTGCCGTACTCGGCGCTCAGCGGCGTGCTCACCGGCAGCATGGAGCAGCGCAACAGCCTGTCGGCGTACCGCTTCTTCGCGGTCACCATCGCCCAGTTCGTGATCCAGGTGCTGCTGCTGCCGCTGGTGCTGATCCTGGGCAACGGCGACAAGGCGCAGGGCTTCCAGCGCACCATGGCGCTGTTCGCGGTGGTCGGCACGCTGTGCTTCCTGATCACCTTCCTCAGCACCCGCGAGCGGGTGCTGCCGATCGCCGCGCAGCGCTCCAGCGTGCGCAAGGACCTGGGCGACCTGGTCGGCAACAAGCCGTGGCTGGTGATGCTGGCGCTGACCATCCTGGTGTTCGTCAACCTGGCGATGAAGGGCGGCATGTACGTCTACTACTTCAAGTACTACCTGGATGCGGCGGCGCTGACCCGCTTCCTCGACCAGGCCGGGTTCAACGGCTTCATCGCCGGCATCAACGGCTTGCTCGCCAGCGCCGGGCTGACCGCGCTGCACTGGCCGCAGGATGCGCCGACCTCTGCCTTCAGCGTGTTCAGCGCCGGCGGCATCCTGGCGATGATCGTCGGCATCGGCTGCTCCAAGCGCCTGGCCGACCGCTACGGCAAGCGCAACGTGTTCGGTGCGGCGCTGCTGGTGTCCACGCTGTTCCTGCTGGCGTTCGCGGTCTATCCGCCGCAGGCGATCGGCCTGGTGTTCGGCTCCTACGTGCTGCACGGGTTCTTCTACGGCATCACCATCCCGTTGCTGTGGGCGATGATCGCCGACGTGGCCGATTATTCGGAGTGGAAGAACCACCGCCGCGCCACCGCGATCATCTTCTCGGCGATGCTGTGCGGGCTGAAGGTCGGCCTGAGCGTCGGCGGTGCGCTGGTCGCCGGCCTGCTCGCGTTCTACGGCTACGACGCCGCGCTGCCGCAGCAGAGCGCGGCGGTGACCGGCGGCATCCGCCTGGCGGTCAGCGTGTACTGCGCGATCCCGTTCCTGCTCGGGGTGGCGCTGCTGTTCCTGTACGAGATCGACAAGGTGCTGGAATCGCGCATCGAACGCGAACTGGACGCGCGCCGCCTGCAGGCCGCCGCGCTCGGCAACTGACGTTTCTTCCCATCACGCTAGGTACGCAATGTCCGCCGACACCGATGCCGCCGACCTGCAGGCGCTGGCCCGCAAGGCCATCTCGCAGCCCCTGGTCACCCACATGTACACCGCCGACCCGTCCGCGCACGTGTTCGAGGGTGCGCTGTACATCTATCCCTCGCACGACATCGATGCCGGCATCGCCTTCAACGACGACGGCGGCCATTTCGACATGGAGGACTACCACGTGTTCCGCATGGACAGCGCCGACGGCCCGGCGGTGGACTGCGGCGTGGCGCTGCACGTCAGGGACGTGCCGTGGGCGCAGCGGCAGATGTGGGCGCCGGATGCGGCGTGCAAGGACGGCCGCTACTACCTCTACTTCCCTGCCAAGCGCGCCGACGGCATCTTCCAGATCGGCGTGGCCATCGGTGCGCGCCCGGAAGGGCCGTTCACTGCCGAGCCGCAGGCCATGGAGGGCAGCTATTCGATCGATCCGGCCGCGTTCGCCGACGACGACGGCGCGCATTACCTGTACTTCGGCGGGATCTGGGGCGGGCAGCTGCAGAAGTACCGCGACAACGTGTATGCGCAGGCGCACGAGGAACCGGGCGATGCCGCGCCGGCGCTGGGCCCGCGCGTGGCACGGCTGCGTGCGGACATGACCCAGTTCGCCGAGCCGCCGCGCGAGGTCAGCATCGTCGACGAACACGGCCAGCCGCTGCGGGCCTGCGACCATGCGCGCCGCTTCTTCGAAGCGCCGTGGCTGCACAAGTACGGCGGCCGCTACTACCTGTCGTACTCCACCGGCAACACCCACCTGCTGTGCTACGCGATCGGCGATTCGCCCTACGGCCCGTTCACCTACCAGGGGCCGATCATGAGCCCGGTGGTCGGTTGGACCACGCATCACTCGATCTGCGAATTCCAGGGCACCTGGTACCTGTTCTATCACGACGCGATGCTGTCCGGCGGCGTCACCCACCTGCGTTCGATGAAGCTCACCGAACTGCAGCACGATGCGCAGGGGCGCATCGCGCTGGTCCATCCCTACGGGCAGTGAGGCCGCTGCAGGGCCGGTGCGCCGACCCGTACCGCACGCGCAGCGCCGACGGCCGCTGCCCGTGCGCAGGCGCTGCGCGGCTTACGGCATCCAGACCAGATTCTGGGTCTGCGGATCGGCGGTGACCTTGTCGATCTTGCCGGCAGCGTCGAAGGACACCTGGAACTCGCCGAAGCTGGTCAGCCAGTAGCGCCACAGCTTAGCGTCCAGGTTCGGGTTCTCGCTGCTGATCGGGTAGCCCAGCGCCATCAGCGTCTGTTCGCGGGTCATGCCCTTGGTGACGCGGGCTGCTCGCGGCTGTAGTCGTTGCCGATCGATTGCTTGTGGCCGTCGATCAGCAGGTTGACCCGGTAGCGGCCGTAGTCGGTGACCTTGACCGGGGTGCCGGCCGGGATCACCCGCTTGCCGTTCTCGGCGGACCAAGAGGGAAGGGCGCAAACGCATGGAGACTCGTTTCCCGGCGGCGATCCGGCCGCCGGTGATACGGACAAAGGGAATGGCGCCGCCTCCGCCGCGGCGCCGGAGACAGTGTGCCGCCAGCGCGGCGTGCCGACAAAGTCGCCGTCGCCGCCTACGGTGACGGCAGACCCGTTGCCTGTGTATGCTCGGAGCTCGTGGAAGACATGACGCCCGCCGAGATCTCCCTGCGCATCGACGCCCTGCGTCGCGAGCACCGTGCGCTCGACGAACAGATCCAGCGCACCCCGGCCAACCTCGACGACGAGCTGCAGGCCAAGCGGCTGAAGAAGCGCAAGCTACAGCTCAAGGATTGCATCATGCGCCTGGAAAACCTGCTGATTCCCGACGAACCGGCGTGAGCGCGGCGACGTTCTTCAGCGTCGGCCATTCCACCCGTCCGCTGCAAGCATTCCTGGACATCCTGCACGGCGCGCAGGTCGCCCAGCTGGCCGATGTGCGGGCATTCCCGTGGTCGCGGCGCTTCCCGCAGTTCGACGGCCGCGCGCTGGCGCGCAGCCTGGCCGCCGCCGGCATCGGCTACCGGCACTTCCGCGCGTTGGGCGGGCGCCGCGGCAAGCAGCCCGGCATCGACCCGCAGCGCAACGGCCACTGGCACAGTGCCGGCTTCCACCACTACGCGGACTACGCACTGGGCGCCGACTTCGGCGCGGCGCTGGCCGAGCTGCGCGCGCTCGGCAGCGTCGGCGCCTGCGCGGTGATGTGCGCCGAAGCCGACTGGCGCCAATGCCACCGCCAGATCGTCTGCGATCACCTGCTGCACCACGGCCACCCGGTGATCCACCTGATCGACGGCAAGCGCCGCGAGCCGGCCGTCCTCAACCCTGCCGCGCGCAGCGATGCGCACGGGCAATTGGTCTATCCAGCGGACGTCGCGCCTGCCGGGCCGGTCACTGGCGATCTGTTCGGCGGCTGAAGCCGCTCCTGCAGGTCTGCCGCTAGCGGCGAGAAAAGCACCATGCGGCCGCCTCAATCCTGCGGTACCGGAGTCTCTTCCGGCTTCGCCGCCTCCGGGCTGACCCGTTCGATCGTATGGCGCAACTCGCGGCCAAGAATGAACTTGGCGTCCTTGGCCCACGCATCCAAACGCTCGTCGAACATCAGCTTGCTGTTCGCGTCCGGCCACACCAGTTTCAGTTCGCGCAGCTTCTGGATGAAGCCGCGGAACAGGGTCTTGTCGAAGAACTCCGGCGCGGCCGGGGCGTACAGCAGGCTCAGGCGTTGCGCGGCCTGCTGGCACAGGCTTTCCAGTTCGCCGGCGCCGAGCTTGCCTGGGCCGTTCTTGACCAGCACCGAAATGGCGATGTAGTAGCGCTCGAACGCCTGCTGCAGCGAATGCCCGATCGCGCGCAGGCGGAACACTTCGTCGGTCTGCCCGGTGTTGCGCGCCAGCATCCCGCCGTCGTCGTCGTTGACCTGCAGCAGCAGGCCTTCGCGCGCGAACACCTCGATGGTGCGCTCGATGCGTTCGGCGAACTGGTCCTCGCTCCACGGCAGGAACAGCTCGGCCTGCAGGAACGGGTACACGGTGCGGCCCAGCCGCAGCAGCCCGGAGCGGCTCATGCGGCGGTTGTTCTGGAAGCAGCACGCCACCCACGAGGACGCGGTGAACAGGTGCAGCACGTTGTTGCGGAAGTAGCTCAGCAGCACCGCGTTGTCGCCGTTGACGCTGAGCACGTCGCCGAGCGGATGCGGCGTGCGGGTCAGCACGTTGATCTCCTCGGCGTGGGCGATGATGCGCTCGGGCGAATGCGGGGTGACGGTGACCCGGTCCGAGTACGGCAGTTCGGCCAGCAGTTTCTTGCACAGTTCGATCTGCGCGATCAGGTCGGCCTCGCCCATCGCGTGCTTGGGCGTGGACAGCAGCGCCAGCGCCAGCAGGTTGACCGGGTTGACGTCGGCGGCGGCGTTGATGTGCACCTGGATCTGCTGCGCCAGCGCATCGACGGTGCCGTTCAACCAGTTCGGTTTCTCGTCCTCGCCCAGCGGCTGGCCGTCCCAGTCCGGCGCGCGCTGCGCCAGCACCTGGCTCAGCGCGATCGGCTCGCCGAAGTTCACCACCACCTGGCCGTAGTTCTGCTTGAGCACCTTGGGGATGCTCCACAGCAGGCCCCAGATCGATTCCTTCTCCTTGGGCCGGCCGCTGAGTTCGTCGAGATAGCTGTTGCCTTCCATCAGCTTCTCGTAGCCGACGTAGATCGGCTGGAACAGCACCGGCTTGCGCGGCTGGCGCAGGAAAGCGCGCAGGGTCATCGCGATCATGCCGCCCTTGGGCTGCAGCAGGCGGCCGGTGCGCGAACGCCCGCCTTCGACGAAGTATTCGATCGAATAGCCGCCGGCCACCAGCTGCGCCACGTATTCGCTGAGCACCGCCGAGTACAGCGCGTTGCCGCGGATCGAGCGGCGGATGAAGAACGCGCCGCCCTTGCGCAGCAGGGTGCCGACCACCGGCAGGTTGAGGTTGATGCCGGCCACGATGTGCGGCGGCACGATGCCGCGTTCGTACAGCAGGTAGGACAGCAGCAGGTAGTCCATGTGGCTGCGGTGGCTGGGCACGTAGATCACTTCGTGCCCGGGTGCGGCTTCTTTCAGCTTGTCCAGGTGGTGCACCAGCACGCCGGCGTAGATGCGGTTCCACACGTGGGTGAGCAGGAAGCTGGCCGAGCGCACCACCGGGCTGGAGTAGTCGGCGGCGATCTCCCAGGCATAGGCGTGGGCCTTGCGCCAGGCATCCATCGGCTTGCTGGTGTCGCGCTTGGCCTGCGCGGCGATCGCCTCGCGCACCGGCTCGGCGGCCAGCACCTGGTCCACCAGCAGCCGCCGGGTCGACAGGTCCGGCCCGATCACCGCCTCGCGGATGCGCCGGAAATGGGTGCGCAGCACGCGCTGCAGCTTGCGCACGGTGCGCTCCGGCGGCAGCCCTTCCTCGATGGTCAACCGCATCGACACCGGCGGGGCGAAGCGCACGATGGTGCTGCGGCCGTTGAGCAGCACGCCGAGCAGGCGGCGGAAGCTGCCGACCAGCGCCCAGTTTTCCGAGAACAGCACCGCGAACCAGCCGCTCTGCTTGTCCGGGGCGCGGCCGACGAAGATCGACACCGGCACCAGGTGGATGTCCAGGTCCGGGCGTTCGCGGTGCGCCTGCAGCAGCTTGGCCAGCGAATCGGAATGGGTCTTGGCGCCGCGCTGCTCGGGGATCAGCGCGTTGCTGCTGCTGCGCCGCGACAGCGCCAGGTAGGCGCGCTTGCGCCCCAGCGGGTCGCCGGGCAGCGGCACCAGCGGCGATGGCAGGCCGGCCTCGCGGCAGGCCTTGTCCAAAATCAGCGCGTTGGACAGGCCGTAGTCCTCCAGCACGTAGACCACCGGGCGGCCGTCGTCGTACTGGCTGGGTTCGGCCGGTTCGATGTTCAGGCCCAGCCACGGATCGGCCACGCGCCCGAGCAGGCGCGCCCACAGCGGCCGCTTGGCGGCGCGCGCGGCCAGCGCCTGGCTTGGCAGC
>NZ_CAPJ01000224.1 GCF_000331775.1 Xanthomonas translucens pv. translucens DSM 18974 | reverse complement strand
GCCGGCCGGCGCCGCGCCCACCCGCGTGCGCTACTGCTGGGCCGACAGCCCGGTGTGCACCCTGTTCGACCGCGCCGGGCTGCCGACCGGTCCGTTCGAACGTTCCCTCCCGTCCGCGGCCCGTGCGGCCGCGGCTTCTTTCCCGTGAGCGATTCGCGATGACCCAGACTTCCGATAGCGCTTCTTCCGCCCAAGGCTCGGCCCGCGATCGCGAGATCGTCGAGGTGCGGGTCATCGTCAGCTGCCCGGGGCGCAATTTCGTCACCCTCAAAATTGTCACCCGCTCCGGCGTGTACGGCCTGGGCGACGCCACCCTCAACGGCCGCGAACTGGCGGTGGCGTCCTACCTGCAGGACCACGTGGCGCCGAACCTGATCGGCCGCGATGCCGGCCGCATCGAGGACATCTGGCAGTTCTTCTACCGCGGCGCGTACTGGCGGCGCGGCCCGGTGACGATGACCGCGATCGCCGCAGTGGACGTGGCGCTGTGGGACATCCTCGGCAAGATGGCCGGCATGCCGCTGTACCAGCTGCTGGGCGGGCGCTCGCGCGAGGGCGCGCTGGTCTACGGCCACGCCAACGGCCGCGACATCGCCGAGACCAGCGAGGAAGTGGCCCGTTTCCGCGAACTCGGCTTCATCGCCATCCGCGCGCAATGCGGCGTGCCCGGGATCAAGAAGACCTACGGCATCTCCAGCGGCGGCAAGCCCTATGAACCGGCCGAGAGCGCGCTGCCGACCGAGACCGTGTGGTCCACGCCGCGCTATCTCAGTGTGGTACCCAAGCTGTTCGAACAGCTGCGCGCCGACCATGGCGACGAGATCGAACTGCTGCACGACGCGCACCACCGGCTGACCCCGATCGAAGCGGCACGGCTGGCGCGCGACCTGGAGCCGTACCGGCTGTTCTGGCTGGAAGACGCCACCCCCGCGGAAAACCAGCGCGCCTTCGAGACCATCCGCCAGCACTCGGTGACGCCGCTGGCGGTGGGCGAGGTCTTCAATTCGATCTGGGACTGCAAGCACCTGATCGAACAGCAGCTGATCGACTATATCCGCACCACCATCGTGCATGCCGGCGGCATCACCCATGTGCGCCGGCTGGCCGACTTCGCCGCGCTGCACCAGGTGCGCACCGGCTTCCACGGCGCCACCGACCTGTCGCCGGTGTGCATGGGCGCGGCGCTGCACTTCGACACCTGGGTGCCGAACTTCGGTATCCAGGAATACATGTTCCATTCCGACGAAGCCAACGCGGTGTTCCCGCACGACTACAGCTTCCATGCCGGCCGCCTGCATTGCGGCGAGACGCCCGGGCATGGCGTGGACATCGACGAAGCCCTGGCCGCACGCTATCCGTACGCGCCCAAGCAGCTGCCGGTGGCGCGGCTGGAAGACGGCGCGATGTGGGACTGGTGAGGCGCATGCGCTGGGGACGCGCACTGCTGTGGGCGCTGCTGTGTGTCATGGCGCTGCAGAGTGCATCGGCGCAGCGCGGGCCGGCCGCCAACAGTGCCGAATTCGATTGGTTCGAATACCGCGGCGACGATGCGGTGTTCGCCACGCCGCTGCCGCCCGGCCACTACCGCAACCCGGTGCTGGCCGGCTTCCATCCCGACCCCAGCGTCGTCCGTGCCGGCGACCGCTACTACCTGGTCAATTCCAGCTTCGCCTATTTCCCGGCGCTGCCGGTGTTCGAGAGCCGCGACCTGGTGCACTGGCGGCAGGTCGGCAACGTGGTCGAGCGCGCCGGGCAGCTGGATTACGACGGCTTGCGCGTGTCGCGCGGCATGTTCGCCGCCAGCATCGCGCAGCATCAGGGCCGCTTCTACGTGGTCGGCACCGCGGTCGATAGCGGCGGCAACTTCATCGCCACGGCGGACGACCCGGCCGGGCCGTGGTCGCCGCTGCACTGGCTGCCGGACATCGACGGCATCGACCCGTCGCTGTTCTTCGACGACGACGGCAGCGCCTACCTGCTCAACAACGGCCCGCCTGAAGGCGCGCTGTTGTACGAAGGCCACCGCGCGATCTGGATGCAGCGTTTCGACCTGGCGCGAATGCAGCCGGTCGGCCCGCGCCAGGTGCTGGTCAATGGCGGCACCGACCTGGCCAGCAAGCCGATCTGGATCGAAGGCCCGCACCTGTACAAGCGCGACGGCTGGTATCTGCTGTCCTGCGCCGAAGGCGGCACCGGCCCGCAGCATTCGCAGGTGGCGCTGCGCAGCCGCACGCCGTGGGGGCCGTATGTGCCGGCGCCGCACAACCCAATCCTGACCCAGCGCGACCTGCCCGCGGCGCGCGCCAACCCGATCAGCAACGCCGGCCATGCCGACCTGGTCGAAGGCCCCGACGGGCAGTGGTGGGCGCTGTTCCTGGCCAGCCGCCCGTACGCACAGGACCGCTACAACACCGGCCGCGAGACCTTCCTGCTGCCGGTCACCTGGCACGACGGCTGGCCGTCGATCCTGCCCGCCGGGCAGCCGATTCCCTACATCGCGCCGGGGCCGGCCGGGCTGCGTGCCGAGGCCGATACCGCGCCGCTGAGCGGCAACTTCACCTGGCACGACGATTTCGATGCGCCGCGCCGCGATCCGCGCTGGCTGCTGCTGCGCACGCCCAAGCGCGAATGGCTCGACCTGCGCGCGCGCCCGGGCTGGCTGACGCTGCAACCCGATACGCAAGGCCTGGACGGCAGCGGCAATCCGGCATTCCTGGCCTACCGGCAGCAGCACACGCGCTTCGACGCCAGCACCGCCGTGCAGATACCGGCGCAGCCGGGCCTGGTCGCCGGCCTGGCCGCGTTTCAGAATGCCGATGCCTGGTACGTGCTCGGCGTGCGCCGCCGCGGCGCGCGCGCCGACGTGTTCCTCGACAAGCGCGACGGCAAGCGCACGACCACCGTCGCGCGCAGTACGGTCGATGCCAAGGGCGCGCTGCGCCTGAAGATCGCCGGCGACGGCGGCCGCTATGGCTTCGCTTTCGCCGCCGATGGCCAGGACTGGCAGTGGCTGCGCCGTGACGACGATGCGGCGATGCTCAGCACCGCCGTGGCCGGCGGTTTCACCGGCACCACCCTCGGGCCGTACGCCCGCCGCGAACCGGATCGATCCAGCAAGGAGTAGGCAATGCACACCGAGACTGCGCCGCACCAAGGACATGGCCGCCGCCTAGCGACGCTGGCCCTGCTGTTGGCCATCGCGCCGTGCGCGGCGCCTGCCGCGCAAGCGCCGCCGTACCTGGACACCCAGCGCAGCTTCGAGCAGCGCGCCGCCGACCTCGTCGCGCGGATGACGCTGGAGGAAAAGGCCGCGCAGATGCAGAACGCCGCGCCGGCGATCCCGCGCCTGGGCGTGCCCGCCTACGACTGGTGGAACGAGGCGCTGCACGGCGTGGCCCGCGCCGGCGGCGCCACCGTGTTCCCGCAGGCGATCGGCATGGCGGCCACCTTCGACCTGCCGCTGATGCACGAAGTCTCCACCGCGATCAGCGACGAGGCGCGCGCCAAGCACCACGAGGCCCTGCGCCACGACCAGCACGCGCGCTACCAGGGCCTGACCTTCTGGTCGCCGAACATCAACATCTTCCGCGACCCGCGCTGGGGCCGCGGCCAGGAAACCTACGGCGAGGATCCGTTCCTCACCGCGCGCATGGGCGTGACCTTCGTGCAGGGCCTGCAGGGCGAGGACGTAGACGTGCCGAAGAACGCGCAAGGCGAGGCCTACCGCAAGCTCGACGCTACCGCCAAGCACTTCGCCGTGCACAGCGGCCCGGAAGCCGACCGCCACCACTTCGATGCGCACCCCTCGCAGCGCGACCTCTACGAAACCTACCTGCCGGCGTTCGAAGCGCTGGTCAAGGAAGGGAAGGTGGATGCAGTGATGGGCGCCTACAACCGCGTGTACGGCGAATCGGCCAGCGCCAGCAAGTTCCTGCTGCGCGACGTGCTGCGCGATCGGTGGGGCTTCGACGGCTATGTGGTGTCCGACTGCTGGGCGATCGTGGATATCTGGAAGAACCACAAGATCGTCGCCACCCGCGAGGAAGCCGCCGCGCTGGCGGTGAAGCACGGCACCGAACTGGAATGCGGCGCGGAGTACTCCACGCTGCCCACCGCCGTGCGCAAGGGCCTGATCAGCGAAGCCGACGTCGACAATGCCTTGCAGAAGCTGATGTATTCGCGCATGCGCCTGGGCATGTTCGATCCGCCGGAAAAACTGGCTTGGGCGCAGATTCCCCTCTCGGCCAACCAGTCGCCCGAACACGACGCACTGGCGCGGCGCACCGCACGCGAATCGCTGGTGCTGCTGAAGAACGACGGTGTGCTGCCGTTGTCGCGAGCGAAGATCAAGCGCATCGCCGTGGTCGGCCCCACCGCCGACGACACCATGGCGCTGCTCGGCAATTACTACGGCACCCCGGCCGCGCCCGTCACTGTGCTGCAGGGCATCCGCGAAGCCGCGCCCGATGCCGAAGTGCTGTACGCGCGCGGCGCCGATCTGGTCGAAGGCCGCGACGATCCCGCCGCCACGCCGCTGATCGAACCGCAGTACCTGCGCCCGTCGGCCGACTCGCCCGAGCGCGGCCTGCGCGGCGAATATTTCCGCAACCGCGACCTGTCCGGCACCCCGGCGCTGGTGCGCACCGATGCGCAGATCGGTTTCAAGTGGGACCGCGGCTCGCCCACCGACACCCTGCTCGCGCGCGGCGAAGCCGGGCCGGACCAGGCCATCCCGGCCGACAACTTCAGCATCCGCTGGAGCGGAACGCTGGTGCCGCCGGCGGCCGGTACCTACCACCTGGAAACAGCGGCCGACGATGGCGTGCGGCTCTACCTGGACGGCAAGCGCCTGATCGACCGCTGGAGCGCCAGCGACCGCCTGCATGTCGACGGCGTCGATGTGCGCCTGGAGGCCGGCCGCGCCTACGACCTGCGCCTGGAGTACTACGAAGGCGAGCGCGACGCCGGCATCCGCCTGGCCTGGCGCCAGCCCGGCGCCAAGCCGCCGCTGCAGGACGCGCTGGACGCCGCGCGCCGCGCCGACGTGGTGGTGTTCGTCGGCGGCCTCACCGGCGACGTGGAAGGCGAGGAGATGAAGGTCAACTATCCCGGCTTCGCCGGCGGCGACCGCACCGACCTGCGCCTGCCCAAGCCGCAGCGCGCGCTGCTCGAAGCGCTGCACGGCACCGGCAAACCGGTGGTGGCGGTGCTGACCACCGGCTCGGCGCTGGCCATCGACTGGGCGCAGCAGCACGTGCCGGCGATCCTGCTGGCCTGGTACCCCGGCCAACGCGGCGGCAGCGCCGTGGCCGACGTGCTGTTCGGCGACGCCAACCCCGGCGGCCGCCTGCCGGTCACGTTCTACAAAGAGAGCGAAACGCTGCCGGCGTTCGACGACTACGCCATGCGCGGCCGCACCTACCGCTACTTCGCCGGTACCGCGCTGTACCCGTTCGGGCACGGCCTGTCGTACACGCAGTTCGCCTATTCCGACCTGCGCCTGGACCGCAGCAAACTGGCGGCCGACGGCCGCCTGCACGCCACGTTGAAGGTGAAGAACACCGGCCAGCGCGCTGGCGACGAAGTGGTGCAACTGTACCTGCAGCCGCTATCGCCGCAGCGCGAACGCGCGAGCAAGGACCTGCGCGGCTTCCAGCGCATCGCCCTGCAACCCGGCGAAACCCGCGAAGTGCGTTTCGCCATCTCCCCGCAGAGCGACCTGCGCCTCTACGACGAAGCGCGCAAGGCCTACGTGGTGGACCCGGGCGACTACGAACTGCAGGTCGGCGCCTCCAGCAGCGACGTACGCGCACGCCAGCGCTTCAGCGTGCAGCCGCCGCCCGCCGCGGCGGCAACGCCGCGCCACTGACGGCGACCGGTGGTGCGAGCAGCCAACACTCGCACCAGCGAAGTAGTGGCTGCGGATAGCCTTGAGCTTTCAGCCCCGGCAAGTCACCGACCACGCATCCGACCACCTCGATTTCCCTGTAGGAGCAGCTTCAGCCGCGACCGCCTTACCGACCAACCTCAGCTCGCCTCAGCTCCATTGTGGGAGGGACTTCAGTCCCGATGGCTCTACCGACCAAGCCTCAGACAGAAAAAATCCTCCTCCTGGACCTCCCGTGACCGAACCACGCCTCACCGCCGCCGCGCTCCCCAACCTGCCGCCGTCCATCGCCCGCCCAACCTACGCCCTGGACCGCACCCGCATCGGCATCGTCCACCTCGGCGCCGGCGCCTTCCACCGCGCCCACCAGGCCGTCTACATCGACGACCTGCTCGCCAACGAACCGGACTGGGCGATCAGCGCCGTCTCCCTGCACAGCCCGCAGGTCCGCGACGCCCTGCGCCCGCAGGACGGTCTCTACGCCCTCGCCCTGCTCGACGAACATCCGGAACTGCGCATCATCGGCGCCATCCGCGAAGTGCTGTGCGCGCAGGACGAACAACCCGCCGTCCTCGCCCGCCTGGCCGACCCGGCAGTGCGCCTGGTCACCCTCACCGTCACCGAAAAAGGCTACTGCCTGGCCGGCGGACCACTCGACGTCGCGCATCCGGACATCGTCCACGACCTCGCCGCCCCGCACGCCCCGCGCAGCGCCATCGGCTACCTCGTCGCCGGCCTGCGCGAACGCCTGCGCCTGGGCCTGGCCCCGTACACCGTGCTCAGCTGCGACAACCTGCCCGACAACGGCGGCAAGCTGCGCCGCGCCGTGCTGCAGTTCGCGTACGCCCTCGACCCGGCACTGGCCGCCTGGATCGAAACCGAAGCCACCTTCCCGCGCTCGATGGTCGACAGCATCACCCCGGCCAGCGACGACGCCCTGCGCGAACGCGTCGCCGCGCAACTGGGGTGCGAAGACGCCTGGCCGATCCAGCGCGAGCGCTACAGCCAATGGGTGATCGAAGACCGTTTCTGCAACGGCCGCCCCGCCTTCGAGCGCGCCGGCGTCACCCTCAGCGACGACATCGCCGGCTTCGATCGCGCCAAACTGCGCCTGCTCAACGGCCCGCACTCCGCGCTGGCCTACCTCGGCTCCCTGCTCGGCCTGGAGACCGTCGCCGACGCCATGCACCACCCGCAACTGGCCGCCTTCGTCGAAACCCTGATGCGCGACGACATCGCACCGACGCTGCAACCGACGCCCGGCTTCGACCCGCAGCACTACACCCGGCGCCATCCTCGCCCGCTTCCGCAACCCCGCCATCGCCCACCGGCTGGCGCAGATCGCCTGGGACGGCTCGCAAAAACTCCCGGTGCGCCTGCTCGGCAGCATCGCCGACGCCCTGGCCGCCGGCCGCCGCATCGACCGCCTGTGCCTGCCGATCGCGGCGTGGATGCAGTTCGTGCGGCGGCAGGCGTGCGCTGGCGTGGCCCTGGTGGACCCGATGAGCGAGGTGCTGAGCGAGATCGGGCGTCGCGCAACTGGCGATGCAGGCCATGATGTAGACGCGTTCCTTGCGCTGGACGCCGTATTCGCGCCGCTGTCGGGCGATGCGCGCTTCGTGGAGGCATTGCGCAGCGCTTATGCTGCGCTGGGCGACGCAAGTCCCGCGAGCGCACGACAAGCACTCGTGCCGACGTAAATGCCGTGGCTCACCTTCCTCCGTCAGCGCAGGAACCCCGATGTTCAAGAACCTCATCCCGAAGATCTTTTACGACCGCCTGCAGGACGGCCTCGACTTCTTCGTCGATGGCCTGGGCTTTGCCGTCCTCTACCAGGACGCGACGATGGCGGTCGTCGCCCGCGACGGCGCCAAGGCCTATCTGGTCGAGAACCCCGAGTGGGCGGCGAAGGACCGTCCGGAGCTCAGCATCGACACCGACGATGTCGATGCGATCTTCGCGGAAATGTCCAAACGCGTGCCGCACCTGCTGCATCCCAATTGCAGCACCGTCGCGCTCAAGCCCTGGGGCTCGCGCGAGTTCGCGATGCTGGACAAGAGCACGGTGTGCGTGAATTTCCGCCAATGGCCGGTCGCCTAGCCAGTTCTCCGCCGTGTCTTCGTAGAGCGCGTTTGCAGCATTGGCGAGTGGCGCGCCTGGCCTGCGTGCACGCGTCACCTGCATGCACTCGGGTCTGATGCGCGTATGGCGATGCGCAAGAAGCACGATCTGCCAGAGAAGCCTTGCCTGCACTGCGGCCGGCCTTTTCGCTGGCGCAAGAAGTGGGAGAAGGTCTGGGACGAGGTGAAGTACTGCTCCGATCGCTGCCGCGGCGAGCGCAAACGCGACCGCGCGCCGGTGCTGCCATGAGCCGCACGGCTTCGCGATTCTTGCATCATGTGCGGCCGCCTGCCCGCCACCGCGCATGAACCAAACACCCTCCAACACCCACACCCTGCGCCTGGTGCTGGGCGACCAGCTCAATCCCGAACACGCCTGGTTCGACGTGCGCGACGCAGGCGTGGTCTACGTGCTGATGGAAGTCCGCCAGGAAACCGACTACGTCCTGCACCACGCGCAGAAGATCCTGGCCATCTTCGCCGCCATGCGCGACTTCGCACGCCAGTTGCGCGCGGCCGGACACCGCGTGCGCCATGTCGCCATCGACGACGACAGCAACCGCCAGTCCATCCCCGACAACCTGGCCGCGTTGATGGCGCATTACGGCGCGCAACGCCTGCACTACCAGCACCCGGACGAATGGCGGCTGGACGAGCAGTTGCGGCAGTGGTGCGCCACCCAGCCATTTACCACCCAGGCGGTGGACAGCGCGCATTTCTACACCACGCGCACCGAGGTGGCCGAACTGTTCCGCGGGCGCAAGCAGTGGCTGATGGAGCACTTCTATCGGCGCATGCGCCAGCGCCACCACGTGCTGATCGACGCCACCGGCGCGCCCGAAGGTGGCCGGTGGAACTACGACCACGACAACCGCCAGCCGTGGACAGGCACCCCGCCACCGCCGCCGGACGCGCGCCCCACGCACGATCACAGCGCACTGTGGTCCACCATCCAGGCCGCCGGCGTGGCCAGCTTCGGCCAGCCGCAGGCCGCGCAGCTGCGCTGGCCGCTCAATCGCAGCGAGGCGCTGGCCGGGCTCGATCACGTCATCGCCACCACGCTGCCGCAGTTCGGCAGCTACGAAGACGCGATGAGCACGCGCAGCCCGCGCCTGTTCCACTCGCAACTGTCGTTCGCGCTCAACACCAAGATGCTGCGCCCGCAGGAAGTGGTGCACCGCGCGCAGGCCGCCTACGCCGCCGGCACCGCGCCGCTGGCCGCGGTGGAGGGCTTCATTCGGCAGATCCTGGGCTGGCGCGAGTACGTGCGCGGCATCTACTGGGCGCACATGCCCGGCTACGCCCAGCGCAACGCGCTCGACCAGCACGCGCCGCTACCGGCCTGGTTCTGGACCGGCGACACCCGCATGCGCTGCCTGCGCCACGCCATCGGCCAATCGCTGGACGACGCCTACGCCCACCACATCCAACGGCTCATGGTCATCGGCAACTTCGCCCTGCTCGCCGGCCTGGACCCCGCCGCCGTGCACCGCTGGTACCTGGGCGTGTACATCGACGCCTTCGAGTGGGTGGAACTGCCCAATACCCTGGGCATGAGCCAGTTCGCCGACGGCGGCCTGCTGGCTACAAAACCCTACGTCAGCAGCGCCGCCTACATCGACCGCATGAGCGACTATTGCCAGGGCTGCCACTACGACAAGAAGCACAAAACCGGCGAACGCGCCTGTCCGTACAACGCGCTGTACTGGGATTTCTTCGCTCGCCACCAGGCGACGCTAGGCCAGAATCAACGGCTGGAGATGGTGTATCGGCAACTTGGCAAGATGGATGGCGCGCAGCTGCAGGCGCTGCGCGAGCAGGCCGGGTGGGTGCGTGGGCGGTTGGAGATGCTGTAGCGGTTCACGGAGGTAGCACTCGACGTAAGGCGCAATAGACGCTTCAGGTACCGCGGATTTATGCTTGATTGTTAGCCTTTGCCATGAGATGCGCATTTACTCTGACCCCACTTACCGGGATGCTCACAAGCATTCTGAGTATTCGATCAGTAGACGATTGATCGTGTATCGCTAGCTTTGCGTATTTAGCGATCTTTTTGAATATTGGATGGTGGTCTGTTGACAGAATTGGACAACCCGTCGCACGATTGATCCGCTGCGGCAAATCCCGCAGCCGAGTTTGACAGCTCGAACGACCGAGGCGCACAGCGCCCATCGTCGATGCCGGCGCTTTTTTGTGCCTGCATCGCAATGGGAACGTGCCTGCTTTATGGCGGGCGGTGCGCGGAGACCGCAAGGTCTGCCGGTCCTCGGTCCGGTCTGTCAACCGCGTCCCGTCCGCCACCCCGATTGACAGCGAGGGGCGGACTCCAATCCAACCGAGGAGTCAGATATGCGCCGTTCAAAGCAAGCTTCCGACATTTTCAGCGTTACCCCCGAATCACGCCCGGCCAAGCGCCGCAGGCCATCAGTCACCAACGCACACGTCGCCGCCCAGCCAGTGGCCAGCGATGCCTCCCCATCGCTTACACGCGCCGCGTCGCGCCTGCGCTTTCGCGTGCCCGAGCGTTGCACGATGGGTTACCAGCATTACGATGTGCGCCGCGCCGAGGATGTCGTCGGCGGTGCGGTGCCCAAGCTGCGCCTGTCCGGGCGCTGGCTGGAGCAGTACGGTTTTGCGGTGGGCGATGCGTTGCGGGTGACGGTGGGGCGCGGGGTGTTGTTGATCAGCCGCGTGCCGGCTGCGGTCGTGCCATCGGCGCGGGCTGTGGGCAAGAAGAAGTCGCGGGCAGCGCGTGCCGCTCCAAATCCGCTGCGCTCCAAAGTCTGAGGCCATTGGTGTGCGCACGCGCGTGTTGCGTGCGCCGCCGGGGCCACGCCAGCGTCGCGTTAGGCGGCGACTGGCGTGGTGGTGGTGGTCGGTTTCTCGCTGCGCCGGCGCCGGCCTCGATCCCGAGTGTCACGCGGCATTTCCAAGACCGAAACATCGCCCTGTTCCCTGGGCATCGTTGGATTGCAGAGCGTCCACGGCGGATGCCTGCCCTGAAAGCAGCAGCCTGACGCGTCGTGCGAATGTCTCGGTCGGATGTCCCCTCATCCGGCGCTGTGCGCCACCTTCTCCCGGTGGGAGAAGGGAGGGGCATTGTCGGGGTCTTGCCGCGATTGATGACCTGGGGCCACTCGGAACCCTTCCTGCAAAAGCGCCGCCGCTACGGCGCAAATCCCAACCCCGTCGCCTTCACCCGCACCCGCGCCAGGATCGTGTGCGAGGTCATGTACAGGGTGCGGCCGTCGTCGCCAAAAGCGCAGTTGGAGACGGTATCGCCGGTTTCGATGCGGCCCAGGCGGCGGCCGTCGGGCGCGAACACCAGCACGCCGCCGGGGCCGGTGGCGAACAGGCGGCCGTCGCTGGCCACGGCCATGCCGTCCGGCAGGCCGGGGTGGGCGTCGCCGACGATGTCGGAGGCGTCGACGAAGATGCGCTTGCCGGTGACCGCGCCGCGCGCGTCGAGCGTGTAGGCGGTCCAGATCGGCCGCGCCGGGTCGGAGTTGGCCACGTACAGGGTGCGTTCGTCGGGCGACAAGGCGATGCCGTTGGGCAGCTTCAGGCTGTCGTCCAGCAGGTGCACGCTGCCGTCGGGGTCCAGCCGGTACACGCCGTTGAAGCGCAGTTCCTTGACCGGGGAGGTGTCGCCGTCCTTCAGGCCGTACGGCGGGTCGGTGAAGAACACCACGCCGTCGCTGCGCCGCACCAGATCGTTGGGGCTGTTGAAACGGTGGCCGTCGTAGGCGCTGGCCAGCGGGGTCCTGCGCCGCGTGGCGGGATCGAGCCGGGCGATGCTGCGGTTGCCCGAATCGGCGAGCAGCACGCTGCCGGACGGTTCGGCCTGCAGGCCGTTGGCACCGGCCTCGCGCAAGGCCTCCAGCGGCGGACCGGCGTAACCGGACGGCTTGAGGAACACCGACAGGCCGTCGCGCTCGGACCAGCGGTACATGGTGTTCTGCGGCACGTCGTTGAACAGCAGGTAGCCGCCGTCGCGCACCCAGGCCGGGCCTTCGGACCAGGTGAAGCCTTCGGCGATGCGCTCGATGCGTGCGTCCGCGGCTACCGTGTCGGCGAACGCGGGATCGAACACGGTGACATGGCCGATCACGGGAAAGCGCGGTGCGGGCGGCTGGCGCTTCGCGCAGCAGGCGAACAACGCCAGGACGGCGGCGGCGAGCAGGGCCCGTGTCGGAAATCGCATCGGAGCATTCCTGGGTGGTCTCGGTCGATGATGCCATCTGCCGGGCAGGTGCTCTTCACCTGCGCGCGCAGGCGCGACTGGGTATGCTCGCGGCCACGGTGGCGTCTGCCAGTTGCAAATCCTGGCTACCGCATAAGGAGATGGGTGATGGCGAACGACGATGAGCTGAAGAAGACGGTGGACACGTTCGACGCGACCGACGCGAAGCGGGGCCAGGCGCAGCGGCAGACGCTGGATAACACGCCCGAGCGCGAGGCGCGGCCGGCGCAGGAAACCTACCAGCAATTGCAGGAGTACACGGCTCAGCAACAGGCCACGCAGGTGCAGACCCAGGCTCAGTCGCCACAGGTGCCGACGCGCTGAGTCGGCAGCGGCGCGTCGGCCCTCGCAGCAGTGCGGCCAGCTGCCTGACAAATGCCAGGGCGGGCCGTGGCGGTGGAGGCTGCTGCGGCTGCGCCAACGGGCGCGCTATTGCGCCTGCGCCTGGGCCGGCACCGCCAGCACCGCGTCGAACGCAGGCTTGGGCCTGCGCTGGCGGTCGAACAGCAGCGGATAGTTGCGGCGGCCTGGCACCGGGTAGTCGTTCTTCCACGACATGCCGTCGTCCACGCCCCACACGCTGACCCGCGCCAGCTTGTCGCGCTTGCGCCAGAACAGTTGAAACAGTTCGGCATAGCGATCGCGCAGCCGCGCCTGCACGTCGGCCGGCAGGCCGTCGCGGTACGGATCGAGGAAGCGCTTGAACTCGGGCAGCTGGAACTGCTTGTGCGCCATGCCGGTGCCGATCACCTGGCCTTCCTTGGTCAGCGGCAGCACGTCCACATCCAGCTCGGTGATCATCACCTTGACCCCGAGCGCGGCGTAGGCGTCGATCGCCGCTTCGATGTCGTGCAGGCTGGGGTAGTCCAGGCCCCAGTGGCCCTGCATGCCGACGCCGTCGATGCGGATGCCGGCGCGCTGCAGCATCTTCACCATGCGCACGATGCCGTCGCGCTTTTGCGGGCGCCAGGCGTTGAAGTCGTTGTAGTACAGCTGCGCATCCGGCGCGTATTGCGCGGCGAAGCGGAACGCCTGCCGCACCAGCTCGTCGCCGTCGCCGACCCGCTCCACCCACTTGGTGTTGCGGTAGCTGCCGTCCTCGTCGATCACCTCGTTGACCACATCCCAGGCCTGCACCTTGCCGACATAGCGCCCGGCCACGGCCTGGATGTGCGCGCGCATGCGCTCGATCTGCGCGTCGCGGCCGTTGGGCTTGCCCTGCGCATCGACGAAGAACCAGTCCGGGGTCTGGTTGTGCCAGACCAGGGTGTGGCCGACCACGAACATGCCGTGGCGGCGGCCATACGCGACGAAGGCATCGGCGGCGGCGAAGTCGAAGACGCCGGGACGCGGATTGACCACCTCGGCCTTCATCGCGTTCTCGGCGGTGATCGCGTTGAACTGTCGCGGCACCAGCGCGGCGCAGGCCGCGTCCTTGCCGGAGACGATGTCGGCGTTGACCGCGGTGCCGATCAGGAACGCGCCGGCGTAGGCGTCCTTGAGGCCGCGGGTGGTCGCCGCCGCCGGCGTGCCGGCAGC
>NZ_CAPJ01000225.1 GCF_000331775.1 Xanthomonas translucens pv. translucens DSM 18974 | reverse complement strand
TGCGCCGTGGCCTGGGCGGCCTGCTCGGCGCCGCGCCGCCGCTGGCGGCAAGCGCAGAGCGTGCCGGTGCGATCGTGCTCGGTACCCCGGCCACGCCGGCGATCGCGCGGCTGCGGCTGGACACGCGCGGCCTGGGCGAAGAGGGCTACCTGATCCGCAGCGTGGTGGTCGATGGCCGCCCGCTCACCGCGATCGTCGGCGGTGGCGAGCGCGGCGTGCTGTACGCGGCGTTCCGCTTCTTGCGCCTGCTGCAGACCGGGCAGGCGCCGGCGCCGCTGGCGCTGCGCGATGCGCCGCGGGTGAAGCTGCGCGTGCTCGATCACTGGGACAACCTGGACGGGGTGGTCGAACGCGGCTACGCCGGCGCTTCGCTCTGGGGCTGGCAGAAACTGCCCGATTACATCGACCCACGCTACACCGACTACGCGCGCGCCAACGCCTCGGTCGGCATCAACGGCGCGGTGCTGAACAACGTCAACGCCGAGGCGGTGAGCCTGACCGCGGCCTACCTGGACAAGACCGCGGCGCTGGCCGCGGCGCTGCGCCCGTACGGCATCCGCGTGTATCTGAGCGCGCGCTTCAGCGCGCCGATCGAGATCGGCGGACTGCGCAGCGCCGATCCGCTGGACCCGGCGGTGCAACGCTGGTGGCGGGTCAAGGCGGACGAGATCTACGCGCGCATCCCCGATTTCGGCGGCTTCCTGGTCAAAGCCAATTCCGAAGGCCAGCCCGGCCCGCAGGACTACAGGCGCAGCCACGCCGACGGCGCCAACATGCTCGCCGACGCGCTGGCGCCGCATGGCGGGGTGGTGATGTGGCGGGCCTTCGTCTATGCGCACCAGCAGCCGGACGACCGCGCCAAGCAGGCCTATGGCGAGTTCGTGCCGCTGGACGGCAAGTTCCGCGACAACGTGGTGGTGCAGGTCAAGAACGGCGCCATCGACTTCCAGCCGCGCGAGCCGTTCCATCCGTTGTTCGGCGCGATGCCGAAGACGCCGCTGATGCTGGAGTTCCAGATCACCAAGGAGTACCTGGGTTTCGCCACGCATCTGGTCTACCTCGGCACGCTGTACCAGGAAACCCTGCAAGCGGACACGCGGCGCGGCAAGCGCGCGACGGTGGCGCGGGTGGTGGAGGGCGCCGTGGACGGGCATGCGCTCAGCGGCATCGCCGGGGTCGCCAATATCGGCGCGGACCGCAACTGGTGCGGCTCGATCTTCGACCAGGCCAACTGGTACGCGTTCGGACGGCTGGCCTGGGATCCGCAGGGCGATGCGCAGGCCATCGCCGAGGATTGGGTGCGGATGACGTTCGGCAACGATCCGGCGCTGGTCGCGCCGGTGGTCGGCATGATGATGGCCTCGCACGAAGCGGCGGTCGACTACATGACCCCGCTTGGCCTGCATCACCTGATGGGCCGCGGCCACCACTACGGCCCGGCGCCGTGGGATGCGGGCAGCGCGCGCCCGGACTGGGACCCGGTGTACTACCACCGCGCCGACCGCAACGGCATCGGTTTCGACCGCAGTGCGACCGGCAGCAACGCGGTGGCGCAGTACGCGCCGCCGCTGGCGCGCCGCTTCGGCGACGTGCGCACGGTGCCGGAAGACTATTTGCTGTGGTTCCACCACGTCCCCTGGGACCATCGCATGGCCTCGGGGCGGCCGTTGTGGGAGGAGCTGATCGGCCGCTACGACCACGGCGTGGCCGAGGTGGCGCGGATGCGCGCGACCTGGGCCGGGCTGGCGCCGTACGTGGACGCGCAACGTTATCGCCAGGTCGCCGATTTCCTGGCGATCCAGCAGCGCGAGGCGCAGTGGTGGCGCGATGCCAGCATCGCCTACTGGCAACAGGTGTCCGGGCGTATGCTGCCGCCGGGCACGGTGCCGCCGGCGCATCCGCTGGCGTATTACCAATCGCTGTCGTTTCCGTACGCACCGGGAAATCCGCAATGATCACGCATCGCTCCGTTGTCCACGCCGCCCGCCGCCTGTTGCTGGCGGCGCTGTGCGTGCCCGCGTTCGCCCATGCCGACGACGCACCGTTGTTGAATGCCCTGTTCCAGGACCACGCGGTGCTGCAGCGCGATGCGCCGATCCGCGTCTGGGGGCAGGCCGCGGCCGGTGAGACAGTGACCGTGCAGCTGGCGCAGCAGCGCGTGCAGGCGCGCGCCGACCGCCAGGGCCGCTGGCAGGCGCAGCTGGCGGCATTGCCGGCCGGCGGGCCGTACGTCCTGCAGGCCAGCACCGCGCACGGCCGCGTGCAGCGCGCCGACGACGTGCTGCTCGGCGACGTGTGGCTGTGCTCGGGCCAGTCGAACATGGAACTGCCGGTGCAGCGCACGCTGGATACGCGCAGCGAGATCGCCGATGCGCAGCAGCCCGCGATCCGCATGTTCAAGGTGCCGGCGCAGTCCAGCCCGACCCCGCAGGCGCAGTTCGGCGGCGCGGTCGCGTGGCAGCCGACCACGCCGGAGACGGTGGGCGCGTTCTCCGCGGCCTGCTATTACTTCGCCCGCGAACTGCGCAAGACCGTGGACGTGCCGATGGGGCTGATCAACGCCTCCTGGGGCGGTTCGCAGATGCAGGCGTGGATCGGCGATGCGGCCTTGCGCAAGGTGGACGGCAACGCGCCGGCGCTGGACGTGCTGGCGCGCTACGCCAAAGATCCGCAGCAGGCGGCGCCGCGCTGGGGCCAGCTTTGGGAGACGTGGTGGCGCGCGCATGGCAGCGGCGCGCCGTGGCGGCCGGACGATGCCAGCGGCGACTGGCGCGACGTACCGGCGGCGCTGGGCGCCTGGGACGACTGGGGCGTGCCGCAGCTGGTCAATTTCAACGGCATGGTCTGGTACCGCAGCACGGTCACCCTGAGCGCAGAGCAAGCGAAACAGCCGGCGACGCTGGCGCTGGGGCCGGTGGACGAACTCGACCAGACCTGGGTCAACGGCCAGGCGGTGGGCAGCAGCTACGGCGCCGACCAGCCGCGCAGCTACCGCCTGCCGCGCGGCGTGCTGCACGCGGGCAAGAACACCGTGGTGGTCAACGTGTACAACAGCTACCGCCGCGGCGGCCTGCTCGGCGATGCGCAGGCGCAACAGCTGCAACTGGGCGACGGCAGCCGGGTGGCGCTGGCCGGATGGCAGTACCGCATCGTGCCGCCGCAACTGGGTACGCCGCCGCGCGCGCCGTGGTCTTCGGCCGCGGGCCTGACCACGCTGTACAACGGCATGATCGCGCCGCTGGGCCGGGTCGGCCTGCGCGGCGTGCTGTGGTACCAGGGCGAATCCAACACCGGCGCTGCGGCGGAGTATCCAGCGCTGCTCGACGCCTGGCAGCGCGACTGGCGGCAGCGCTTCGGCGCGCAATTGCCGCTGCTGCTGGTGCAACTGGCCAACTACGGCGCGCCGCCCACCCAGCCCGGCGACAGCGGTTGGGCGCAGCTGCGCGAGGCGCAACGGCGCTTCGTCGCCGCCGACCCGCATGCCGGCCTGGCGGTGGCGATTGACATCGGCGACCGCTACGACATCCATCCGGCCAACAAGCAGGAACTCGGCCGCCGCCTGGCGCGCGCGGCGCGGCACGTGGTCTACGGCGAGGCGCTGGCAGCATCGGGGCCGGTGCCGCGTGCGCTGCGCCGCGACGGCACGGCGCTGGTGGTCGATTTCGACGACGTCGATGGCGCATTGCAGGCCTACAGCGCCGCTGCACCGATCGGCTTCGAACTGTGCGGCGCGGCGCCCGGCAGCTGCCGCTACGCGCAGGCCGAACTGCAGGGCCGCAGCGTGCGCCTGCCGGTGCCGGCCGG
>NZ_CAPJ01000226.1 GCF_000331775.1 Xanthomonas translucens pv. translucens DSM 18974 | reverse complement strand
AACCTGCCGCCCGCCGTCGTGTCAGCGCCGTTCGGGGCGCGGGGCGGCCGGTGCGGCGACCGAATCGCGCTTGATCAGCTGATGAGCGAGCACATGATCGATCTTCGTCCGAGCCGTGCGTTCCTTGCTGCGGATGCTGCGCAACAGGATGTCGATCGCCGCATCGGCCATGGCCGCGATCGGCTGGCGGATGGTGGTCAGCTCCGGCCACACGGTGGTCGCGGCGGAGGTGTCGTCGAAGCCGACCACCGACAGGTCGCGCGGCACATCCAGGCCGCGCCGATGCGCGACCGAGATCGCGGCGGCGGCCATGTCGTCGTTGCTGGCGATGATGGCGCTGGGCCGATGGCGGCCCGACAGCAGTTTCTCGGCGGCGTCCAGGCCGGAGCGGTAGGTGTAGTCGCCCGGCTGCAGCAGGTGCCGGTCCAGGCGCAGCCCGGCCTCGGCCAGCGCCGCCTGGAAGCCTTCGAAGCGGCGCGCGCTGGCCGACAGGTTGGAGCGGCCGGCGATGTAGCCGATGCGGGTGTGGCCCTGCGCGATCAGGTAGGCGGTGATGTCCTTGCTGGCGTTGAATTCGTCGATGCGCACGCAGGCGACCTGGTCGCTGAAGCGGTCGGAGGCGATCGCCACCACCGGCACCTTGGCGCGGACCAACTCGCGGATCGCTGCATCCGATTCGCACAGCGGCGGCGGCAGGATCACCCCGGCCACGCCGCTCTTGGCCAGCTTGCGCGCGGCCTTGCGTTCGGCTTCGGCGCCGAGGTCGTCCCAGTAGTCCATCACCACCTGGATCGAGGTGCGCGAAGCCGCGCGCAGCACCCCGACCAGCAGTTCGCCCAGGTAGGCGCCGCTGGGATTGCTGTAGATCAGCGCGACCCGGGTGCTCTGCGCGGCGGCCAGCGCGCTGGCCGCCAGGTTCGGCGTGTAGCCGAGCGTGTCGACCGCGCGCATGACCTGTTCGCGGGTGCTGTCGCGCACGTTGCCCTGGCCGTTGATCACCCGCGACACGGTCATCGGCGAGACCTTGGCCAGTGCGGCCACCTCGTTGATGGTCACGGCGAGGCTCTTGCGGCGAACCGATTTCCTGACCTTCTCCAAGATGCGCCTCTTCGTTGGCTTGCGGGCGTGGATCGCGACCGGGAACGTGCTGCGCCAGCCGCGTCTGCGGCGCCGCCGCGACACGGTGTGGATCCCGCCACGAGTGAGGCCTGCATGGTACCGGGAAGCCGGGTGAGCGGCGACCACAGGGGGGCGCCGGCATCGTGCCAGCGGGCGCGCGCATGAGCGGCTACCGGCGGTTGCGCGCGCTGCAGCGTCGGCGCCCGCGGCGCGGCGCTTGGCTGCGCAGCGCTTGCCTGTGGCTGGTGCTTCTGGTGCCGATCGCCGTGGCGCAGGCCGAGGACGGCTACGACCTATGGTTGCGCTACCAGCCGCTGGCCGAGGCGCAGGCCGCGCCATGGCGCGCGGCCGCCACGGAGCTGGTGGCCGGCGCCGACACGCCGATGCAGCGAGCC
>NZ_CAPJ01000227.1 GCF_000331775.1 Xanthomonas translucens pv. translucens DSM 18974 | reverse complement strand
CGCCGCGTAGGTAGCTTCCTCGAGCTTGTCGCGGAACGCGACCACGTCGTTGGACGCCATGCCGGTGGTGCGGCCTTCGAAGATCATGCGCGGGGTGGTGTTGCTGCCGTACACGTTGAGATCGGCGGCATCGTCGATCTGCAGCGCCGCGCCGTCCAGCGCCACGCCGGCGAACAGGCCGCGCGCGCGCGACCACGACCAGATCTCGGCCTTGAGCTGGCCGTCGGTGGCGGCGGAGGCGTTGCGCCCGACCGGGCCGGCGGCGACGCCGGCATCGGCGCCGAGGGTGAACTTGCCGTTGACGATGTTGTCCAGGCTGCGGTCGTTGCGGAACACCAGCACCACGTCGGAGGACTGCACGCCGACCTGGAAACCGATGCTGCCGCCGGTGAGCTTGACGAACACCGGGTTGGACCAGGTGCCGTCGGGGCGTTTGACCGACATCAGGCCGTGGCCGCGGCGGCCGCCGATGACCAGGCCGGCCTTGAGCGTGTCCGGGATCACCACGATCGCGCGGCCCTCGTCGAGCAGCTTGTCGGGGATGGATTGCTCCGGGATCTGCTGGATGTCGGTCAGCACGCGCAGCGCGTTGCGGGCGCGCTCGTCTTCTTCCGGGCCGGCCACGGCGTGGCCGACGAACAGCGTGGTACTCAACAACAGCGCGAGGCGCGGCAGGCGGGGCATGGCGGGCTTCCGAAATAGGTCCGCAGCAAGATACTGCAAGTCATCGAACTTAGTCACAGCGCAATGAATCGCCAATGAGCGTTTGCGGCCGTCATGCGCACTGGCGATCGTTGCGATCGACACCATCGCTACGCGCGCGGCGGGCGCCTCTGCCACAATGCACGCATGATCGACGCCCCCGAGACCGCCGTACTGGTGGTGAACCTAGGCACGCCCGAGGCGCCGACCGCGCCTGCGGTCGCCCGCTACCTGGCCGAATTCCTCGGCGACAAACGCGTGGTTGCCATCCCCAAGCTGTTCTGGTGGCCGCTGCTGAACTGGGTGATCCTGCCGCGGCGTTCGCCGCGCTCAGCGGAAAAATACGCGCTGGTGTGGTTGCCGGAAGGCTCGCCGCTGGCGGTGTACACCCGGCGCCTGGCCGAGGGCATGCAGCGCGAACTGCCTGGCCACCGCGTGGCCTGGGCGATGCGGTACGGCACCCCGGCGCTGGCGCCGGCACTGGACGCGTTGCGCGACGCCGGCGTACGCCGGATCGTGGTGCTGCCGCTGTACCCGCAGTATTCGACCACCACCACCGCCTCGATCGAGGACGTGACGCAGGCCTGGCAGGCGCGCAATCCGCAGCTGCCGGTGACCCTGATCGAGGACTATCCCACCGACCCGGCCTGGGTCGAAGCGGTGGCCGACAGCGTGCGTGCGCACTGGGCGCAGCACGGCCGCGGCGAGACCCTGTTCTTCTCCTTCCATGGCTTGCCGCAGCGCGTGGCCAACAACGGCGACCCGTACCCGCAGCGCTGCGAGGCCAGCGCGCAGGCGATCGCCGCGGCGCTGGGCCTGGGTGCCGACGCATGGCGGCTCGGTTACCAGTCGCGCTTCGGCGCCGAGCGCTGGCTGCAGCCGTATGCCGAGCCGAGCCTGTGGCAGCTGGCCGAGCAGGGGATCAAGCGGGTCGATGTGATCTGCCCGGGTTTCGCCACCGATTGCCTGGAAACGCTGGAAGAAGTGGCGATGGGCTTCGTCGAGACCTGCGCCGCGCGCGGCATGCAGGTGCGCTACATCCCCTGCCTCAACGACGCCCCGGCGCACGCGCGCGCGCTGGCGCAGCTGGCCGCCCGCGCCGCATGACGCTGCACGCGTTCGCCTGCCCGTCGCGGGTGGGCACGCTGGCCGGGCTGCGCAGCGGCGATCCGCACGGCCCCAAGCTGCTGGCGGTGCATGGCTGGCTGGATAACGCCGCCAGCTTCGTGCCGCTGAGCGCGCAGCTGCCGCAGCTGGACCTGGTGATGCTGGACCTGCCCGGCCACGGCCACAGCGTGCCGTTGCCGGCCGGCGCCGACTATCTGCTGACCGGCATGCTGCATCCGCTGCTGGACGCGGCCGACGCGCTGGGCTGGGAGCGCTTCGCGCTGATCGGCCATTCGATGGGCGCGGCGATCGCCAGCACCCTGGCCGCGGCGGCGCCGCAGCGGGTCGAGAAACTGGTCGCGATCGAGATGCTCGGCGGCCTCGCCGAGACCGTGGAAGGCACCCTGGAACGCTTGCGCGACAGCGTCGCCGTGACCCGCCGCGGCAACGCCTCGCCGCTGCGCGTCTTCCCCGACCTGGCCGCGCCGGTGCGTGCGCGGATGCGGGCCAACCAGCTCAGCGAGCCGGCGGCGCGGCTGCTGGTGGAACGCGGGGTCGAGGCGGTGGAGGGCGGCTACGTGTGGCGCAGCGACCGGCGCCTGACCCTGCCCACCGCGGTGCGGCTGAGCGAGGCGCAGGTGCAGGCGCTGCTGGCCGGCATCGACTGCCCGACGCGGGTGATCTACGCCGACCCGGCGCCGCCGTACTTCCCCGAGGCGCTGCGCAACGCGCGTGCGGCGCGGCTGCGCCACGGCCGCGTGCACGTGGTGCCGGGCAGCCACCACCTGCACATGGAGCAGCCGGCCGCGGTCGCGGCGCTGTTGCACGACTTCTTCTGAGCCGCCGGCCAGCGCCATGCGGGGAGCGGTCGGGTGGCGGCTGAATGCGGTACGACACACGCTCCGTGAAGCTTGTGTGTAGAAAAAATTTCGCTTAAGTTCCCGCCACGCCTGCCGACAAAACAGGCATAGACGCGATACGTCTTGCGTACGCGGCCCGATCCCGGCGTCCTGACATGCCGGCGTAGCGCCGTTCGGACCGTATCGTTCGCTGGCGCCGGAGGTCGCGCCAGGTGTGAGGTAGGCGGGGAGAGGGGGCCTGCCGGGCGCTGCGCATGGAGTGTTTCTTCCGCAGCGCTGAGGCGAAACCCGCCGCTCGTCCGCCGCGTCGCAGCGCGACTCAGCTCAACAGCCGCCGCAATTGCGCCTTCAGGCGCCGTCCCTGCGCATGGAAATAGTCGCGCTCGGCACGCCAGGCCGGGAACCGCGCTTCCACTTCGTGCCAGAACGCCGGCGAGTGGTTGGCCTGCAGCAGATGGCACAGCTCGTGGACCAGCACGTACTCGAACGCCGACGGCCGCCCCAGCACCAGCGCCAGGTCCAGCGCCATCGAACCGTCCGGTGCCAGCGAGCCCCATTGCGAGGACATCACCTTCAGCCGCACCCGCGCCGGCGCGCGCGGCAGCGAGGGCAGGTATTTGGGCAGCCAACGGCCGATGTCGGCGCGCGCCTGCGCCTCGTAGAACTCGCGCAGCGCGCGCGCGATCGCCGCATCGGTGGTGCGCGCCGGCAACTGCAGCAGCGCGCCGTCGGCATCGATCTGCAGCCGCGCATAGCGGCCCTCGCTCCAGCGCAGCGGCAGGCGTTCGCCACGCAGCGGCAGCCAGCCGGGCACGCCGCGCTGCATGCCGGGTTCGTCGTCTTCGGCCTGATAGCGCGCCAGCTGCTCGCCGAGCCAGTGCCGGTGCTCGAGCAGGAAGCGCTCGCCGGACACCAGGCTGGCACGCAGCGGCAGGGTCAGGCGCGCGCCGCGTTCGTCGACGCTGAGCTTGATCCGCCGCGCACGCGGGTCGCGCACGCGCAGCACCTCGATCTCGCGCTCGTCCAACTGCAGGCGGACGAGGTCGCGTTCGACGGCCACGGCAGGCGGCGCGAGCAGGCGACGAAGGAAATCGGGCATGCGCACAGCATACCGCTCATGCGCGCGCGCACGGTGACAGCGCGCACCGATCGCGCTGCATGCTTCAGTTGAGTTCCGGTCACAGTCGGCTGCGGATCGTTCGGCAGCGGATCCGGACAGCGCACGCCATGGCCCCTGTAGGAGCGGCTGACGAGCGAAGTGGGAGGGACTTCAGTCGCGGCGCGCGGAGCCGGGAAGTTGACCCGCTTCGGTAGCCGCCGGTCGGGGCTGAAGCCCCTCCTACAGTGCACCCAGCCAGCTGGCGCGCGGCTTGTGTAGGCGCGGCTTCAGCCGCGACGAACGCAGCCGGAAAATGGGCCGGCTTCGGTGCCTGTCTGGGCCGATAGATCGAGGCGCGATCCGCCGGGAGGTGCCGGCCTCGCCTCAGCTGTCCGCCTTGCTCAGCTTCAACGCCTCTTCCAGCAGCAGGAACAGGCGCCGCACTTCGGCGCTCATCAGCGCGAAACGGGCGTCCAGTTCGGCGCGTACGCCGTCCTGGTCGGCGTTCTCCAGCTGGTCCAGGGCGCCGTCGAGGAACTTCAGCTTGCGGATCACTAGGTCGTCGCCGAGCACGAAGGAGACGTGGTCGTCCAGGATCAGTGCCAGCTTGGTGACCTGCTTGCCGGCTTCCAGGTGCTTGTCGATCTCGTCGCAGCGCAGTTCCTGGTGCTGGCATTTGACCACCGCGCCGCCTTCGATCGGATCCTTCATCTCGCACTCCTCGCCCAGGCTCAGGCCTTCGGGCAGGGGCTCGCCGGCGATCCAGCCGGTCAGGATCGAGCGCGGCGCCACTTCTGCGTTCAGCGGCAGCGCCGGGAAGCTGCCGAGCACGCCGCGGATCTCGGACATCACGTTCTCGCCGGTCTTGCGGCTGGAGGTGTCCACCGCGACGTAGCCGTGCTGCAGGTCGAGCATCGCGTCGGTGCGCGAGGACTTGACGAAGGCGCGCGGCAGCAATTCGTGGATCAGGTCGTCCTTGAGCCGCTTGCGCGCCTTGCCACCGGGCCGTCGCCCTTCCTTCTCCTCGATCTCGGCGACCTTGCGCTCGAGCAGGTCGTTGACCACCGAGCCGGGCAGGATCTTGTCCTCGCCGCCGACGGTCAGCCACAGGAACTCGGCGATGCGGTGCGACAGCACTTCGCGCTCGTCGCGGCCGAACGGGGAGATGAAGCCGCGCGAGCTCATTTCCAGCGGGCCGACCGGCTTGAGCTGCACCTCCGGCAGGAGCTTGTCGATCTCGGAAAAGTCGAGGGTGGTGGGGAAGCGGAACAGGGTCAGGTTGCGAAAGAACATCGAGCATCCAGCAGAAGGAAACGGAACGGCCCGGCGCCGTGCGCAGGGTGGGCGGCGGGCATTGTCGCATCGCTCCCGCCCGGATACCGCAACGCGCGGTTCAGCGGCGCGCGCGCAGCGCCGGCGGCGGCCTCACGCGTTGTCGTCGAGCGGCCAGGCCGTGGCCGCTGCGGCGTCTGCAGCGTCGAGCATGCGGAAATCGAACAGCGCCGGGTCGGCCAGCTGCGCCGGCTGCACGTTGCCCATGGCGCGCGCGATCTGCTCGATGCGGCCGGGATGCTCGCGGTCCCATTGCTGCAGCATCCGCCCGACCTGGCGCCGCTGCAGGTTGTCCTGGCTGCCGCACAGCGTGCACGGGATCAGCGGGAAGCCGCGCGCCTGCGCGTACTCGGCGATGTCGGCCTCGCGCACGTAGGCCAGTGGCCGGATCACCACGTGGCGGCCGTCGTCGCTGCGCAGCTTCGGTGCCATCGCCGCGAGCCTGGCGTGGAAGAACAGGTTCATGAAGAAGGTGGCGACGAGGTCGTCGCGGTGGTGGCCCAGGGCGATCTTGCTGATGCCGTTTTCGGCGGCATAACGGTACAGCGCGCCGCGGCGCAGCCGTGAGCATAGCGAGCACAGCGTCTTGCCCTGGGGCACCACGCGGCTGACCACCGAATAGGTGTCCTGCTCGATCACGTGCCAGGCCACGCCGAGCGTGCGCAGGTAGTCGGGCAGCACGTCGGCGGGAAAGCCGGGCTGCTTCTGGTCCAGGTTCACCGCGACCAGCTCGAACGGCACAGGCGCCTTGCGCTGCAGCTGCAGCAGGATGTCCAGCAGGGTGTAGCTGTCCTTGCCGCCGGACAGGCACACCATCACCTTGTCGCCGGCTTCGATCATGCCGAAATCGGCAATGGCCTGGCCCACCTGCCGGCACAGGCGCTTGCCCAGCGCCGATGGCGTGCGCCGGTCGCGCGGGGCGGGATCGGCGAGGCGTTGCGGCAGGGGCAGGGGCGTAGGTGTCATTGGCGCGCATTGTAGACAACGTGTGCCGCGGATCGCGTCGCCTGGCGCCGTGCAGCGCCAAGCGCGGGAAGGCGCGCGCGCGCGAGTGTGCTGGCGCGCACGCTGTGCGCAGCGATGGCGCAGCGCAGCAAGCGTTTCGCCGATGGGCTGGGTTAAAGTCCGCCTGTCCCCCGCTTGCGAACCGCATCTGATGGCCCCGTCGGCGTCCCTCCGCAGCGATGCTTTTTTAGCGCGGTTTCTGGTAGCGCTACCATCGCGTCGCATATGGTGCGGTGGGCGAGGCGATCGGATTGCCTCGCGCAAAGGTACGTTCGCTCCTGCGCCGCTGTCCAGGACTGCGCCTGCATCACCCGCAGCACCGCTGCGCTGGCCGATCATGGCGATCGTGCCGCGCGCGTTCCGGCGCCGGCGCCCCTGCCTCTCTTCGTGCCCGCGTCCCTCCCGCCGATCGCCGCCGCTGCGCCCGCGCGACAGCAACGCGCATCCTCTTCCTCCCACTCGACAGGATTCCCTCTCCCATGAGCAACTCCTTCTACATCGGCGCCAAGGAATACTTCCCGGGCATCGGTCGCATCGCGTTCGAAGGCAAGGCCTCGGACAATCCGCTGGCATTCAAGGTCTACGACGCGCACAAGCGCATCGGCGACAAGACCATGGCCGAGCACCTGCGCTTCGCCGTGGCCTACTGGCACAGCTTCTGCGGCAACGGCGCCGATCCGTTCGGCCCGGGCACGCGCGCCTATCCGTGGGACGCCGGCAGCGATGCGCTGGGCCGTGCCGAGGCCAAGGCCGATGCGGCGTTCGAATTCTTCACCAAGCTCGGCGTGCCGTACTACTGCTTCCACGATATCGATCTGGCGCCGGACGCGGACGATGTGGGCCAGTACGAGAAGAACCTCAGGCATATGGTCGGCATCGCCAAGCAGCGCCAGGCCGACACCGGCATCAAGCTGCTGTGGGGCACCGCCAACCTGTTTTCGCATCCGCGTTACATGAACGGCGCTTCGACCAATCCGGACTTCAACGTGGTCGCGCGCGCGGCGGTGCAGGTCAAGGCCGCGCTGGATGCCACCGTCGAA
>NZ_CAPJ01000228.1 GCF_000331775.1 Xanthomonas translucens pv. translucens DSM 18974 | reverse complement strand
CGCGCTACGCGCGCTTTCGCGATGCGCATGGGCAAACGGTCGACGACGGCATCGCGCTGTGGTTCCCGGCGCCGCGCAGCTTCACCGGCGAGGACGTGCTGGAACTGCAGGCGCACGGCAGCCCGGTACTGCTGCGGCAACTGGTGGCGCGCTGCTGCGAACTCGGCGCGCGGCCGGCGCGGCCGGGCGAGTTCAGCGAGCGCGCGTTCCTCAACCGCAAGCTGGACCTGGCCCAGGCCGAGGCCATCGCCGACCTGATCGCCGCCGGCGACCTGCGCGCGGCCCGCGCGGCGCGCAGGTCGCTGGACGGCGTGTTCTCGCGCCGGGTCGAGGCCCTGGCCGAGCACCTGTTGCGGCTGCGCATCCACACCGAGGCGGCGATCGATTTCGCCGACGAATCGCTGGACACGCTCGGCGGCGACCAGGTCCGCGCCGGTCTGGCGCAGGCGCACGCGGACCTGGCGCAGCTGCTGCTGGAGGCGGAGCGCGGCCGGCGCCTGCGCGACGGCCTGCATGCGGTGCTGGTGGGGCCGCCGAACGCCGGCAAGAGTTCGCTGCTCAACGCGCTGGCCGGCAGCGAGCGCGCCATCGTCACCGACATCGCCGGCACCACCCGCGACACCTTGCGCGAGACCGTGCGCCTGGACGGCGTCGAACTGACCCTGGTCGACACTGCCGGCCTGCGCGATGGCGGCGATGCGATCGAGCGCGAAGGCATGCGCCGCGCGCGACTGGAGCTGCAGCGCGCCGACCTGGCGCTGATCGTGCTCGACGCGCGCGCTACCGACGCCGGCCGCGCCGCGATCGCCGAGGCCATCGCCGACGTGCCGCAGCGGCTGTGGATCCACAACAAGAGCGACCTGCTCGACGCGGTGCCCGAGTCCACAGCCGACAGCGTGTACGTTTCCGCCAGCACCGGCAGCGGTCTCGAACGGCTGCACGCATGCCTGCGTGCGATCGCCGGGCAGGCTGCCGGCGATGGCAGCGACGGCGAATTCTCCGCGCGCGCGCGCCACGTGGAGGCCTTGCAGCGCGCCGCAGAGCACGCCGCGGCCGCGGCCGCCGAACTGGGCTACGAGCGGCTCGAACTGGCTGCCGAGGAACTGCGCCTGGCGTACGCCGCGCTGGGCGAGATCGTCGGCCATCTCAGTGCCGACGACGTGCTGGGGCGGATCTTCTCCAGCTTCTGCATCGGCAAGTGAGGCGCGGCGCGGGCGTTCGCCCTGCCACGTCATGCGCTTGCCGCTGGGCCGACCACGCGGGCGTTCTCGGCATCACCGCGTACGCATTCGTCGCGGTGGGTCGCCGCCGTCCTTCATTCCGAGCATAGTCGACCACGCGGCATCGGGGAGAACCCGAGGATGCCGGACGCCGTGCCTTCAGCCAGGCAGCATAGTGTGATTTCACCTGCCGCTCCGCGTCCTGCCGCTGTCCCAGCACGATGCGCCTGAGCACGTCCTTCATCGCATCGGGCTGCCATCGATCCAGTCAGGCAGCGATGCGCTGCGCTTCGTCTTCAGGCGATGGGACGACCGCTGCCCGCAGCTTCCAACAGATCCGGATCCACCTCCAGGAACTGGGCCAACGCCTGCTGTGTGGGCGACAGTTCCGCCAGCCCAGGCGGAAGCTCCGGCTCCAGTGCGTCTTCCCGCAGCGTGTCGATACCGGCTAGCCAGCCTAGGTAAAGCGGTCGCATGTCGCCACGCAACAACTCATCGCGCAGCGCAATCAGTCGTCGCATCCAGCCGTGGCCATCGTCCATGGCAAAACGGTCGTCGTCTTCGCTTTCGGCGAGCGTCCAGTGCAGCAGGTTGGTGTCTGGTTTGGTTCGCCACGCATCTCCGTGCCGCCCGAACCAGGCCCGCGGCTACCGCCATGATGCAGATTGGCAAGGCTAGCGCGTGTTGCGCCGCCCAGGGCGCCAGGGCGGCGATCGATGTCGCGCAGCGCATGCCGCCCAGACCCCTGCGCGACCTGTAGCGCGAAGGCCTGGTCGCGCACGCGTTGCTGCCGCTGGTGGCGCCCGTTCGCCGCGCAAGACCGGCGCAGCGCGGTGGTGGAATTCCCGCGGCTACGTCGCCGAGATCCATCGCCCGCTGGCGCCTTGAGCGGTGGTGGGTCCGCGCTGCCGTTGCAGGCCTGTCCGCCCACGATTCACTCCGGCTCGGCCACGCTCGCGCTATAGCTCACGCCGTCGCGCCGCACCCGCACCGGGCCGCCGAACACCGCCGACAACGGCGCATCGGCCAGCAGTTCCTCGCGCTTGCCATCGGCATACACGTGGCCGCCGCGCAGCAGGATCACCCGCTCGATCTCCGGCACGATCTCCTCGATGTGGTGGGTCACCAGCACCAGGGTGATGCCCTGGCGGGCGAGGCCGCGCATCGTCGCCAGCAGGTGCTGGCGCGCGATCAGGTCCAGCCCGGTGCCGGGTTCGTCCAGCAGCAGCGCCTGCGGCCGGTTGACCAGCGCGCGCGCGATCAGTACGCGCCGGGTCTCGCCGGCCGACAGCTCCGCGTACGGCCGCTGCAGCAACGGCAACGCATGCGCCAGCTGCAGCGCCTCGCGCGCGCGGTCGCGCATGGTCTGGGTCACCTCGCGATGCGGCGGCACCACATAGCTGGCGAAGAAGCCGGACAGCACCGCGCTCTCCACGTCCAGCCCGGGCATGTCGGCGAGATTGACGCTGAGGTCGCCGCTGACGATGCCCAACTGGCTGCGCAGCCGGTCCACCTGCCAGCGGCTCTGGCCCAGCACTCGCACCGGCGCGGCTTCGCCGGCGCGTGCGAGCGGATACAGCTCGCGTGTGATCAGCTTGATGAACGAGGACTTGCCGCAGCCGTTCGGGCCGAGGATCGCGGTGTGCTGGCCGAGCGCGATGCGCAGGCTCAGTTCGTGCAGTACGCGCACCTGGCCGCGCACCACGCTGGCGCGGTCCAGTTCGATCAGCGGCGCGGCGGCCGGCATGAGAGTTGCATCGGAAATGGCGACGGACATGGAAGTGACACCGTTCTGAGATCAAGAGCGCGCAGCGGCTGAATACCGTACGCAGGCGATGGGTGAAGTTTGCCGCCACTGCCCCCATCATGTCTTCCATATCAACCTGGCGCATGCCTTCACCGGCCTGGAGTTCTGGCAATGTCCGACGCGATCCTCGACTTCCTCAGCACCGGCCTGCTCGACGTCGGCTGGTGGGGCATGCTGGCGGTGCTGCTGGTGTTCACCCAGCTGACCATCTTCGCGGTGACCTTGTACCTGCACCGCAGCCAGGCGCATCGCGGCGTCGATTTCCATCCACTGCTGTCGCACTTCTTCCGCTTCTGGACCTGGTTCACCACCTCGATGATCACCAAGGAGTGGGTGGCGATCCATCGCAAGCACCACGCCAAGGTCGAGACCGACGAGGATCCGCACAGCCCGCAGACCAAGGGCATCGGCCGCGTGTTCTGGCGCGGCGTGGAGCTGTACCGCGAAGCGCGCGCCATGCGCGGCGACATCGAGCAGTACGGCAAGGGCGCCCCTGACGACTGGATTGAGCGCCGCCTGTATACCCCGCGCGCGAACTTGGGTCCGGTGGCGTTGCTGGCAGTCAACTTCCTGCTGTTCGGCCTGCCCGGCATCGCGCTGTGGGCGTTGCAGATGGCCTGGATCCCGTTCTGGGCGGCCGGCGTGGTCAATGGCCTCGGCCATTGGTGGGGCTACCGCAACTTCGAATCGGCCGACACCTCGACCAACCTCACCCCATGGGCGCTGTGGATCGGCGGCGAAGAACTGCACAACAACCACCACGCGTTCCCGAGTTCGGCGCGCTTCTCGATGCGGCGCTGGGAACTGGACATCGGCTGGGTCGCGATCCGCGCGCTGGCCGCGCTGCGTCTGGCCAGGATCCTGCGCGTGGCGCCGACCCTGGACGTGCGCCCGAACATCGCCGTGCCCGATGCCGATACCCTGCGCGCATTGCTCTCGCACCGCTTCCAGGCGATGACCGACTACCAGCGCAACGTGTTCACCCCGGCGCTGAAGGAAGAGGCCGCGCAGGCCGGCGCCAAGCTGCGTCAGCTGCTGCCGGGGCGCCTGCGCAAGGGCCTGGTCGACGACGGCCGCTGGCTCAAGCCCGATGCGCGCGAACAGCTGCAGCTCTGGGTCGCGCAGCGCCCGCGCATGCGCACCCTGGTCGAACACCGCGCGCGCCTGGCGGCCCTGCTGGAAGCGCGCAGCCACGACGCCAACGAACGCCTGAAGCAACTGCAGGCCTGGTGCCACGACGCCGAGTCCAGCGGCATCGCCGCCCTGCAGGCCTACGCCGCGCGCTTGAAGGGTTACGCCCTGGCATGACCCGAGGCGGCGCAATGACCTGCAGGCTCCCGCAGCCGCTTCGCGAACGCCGCCTCGTGCGGCGTTCGTCGTTCACGGCGCTGCTGGTCCTGCTGGCCGCGCTGAGCGGCGCGATCGCCGCCGCCAGCGCGCAGGTCGTCGATACCACCGGAAACTATTTGCAACGGATGGACCGCGACGGCGACGGCCGCGTCAGCCTGGACGAATACCTGGCCTGGATGAGCTACGCCTTCGACGCCCGCGACCTCGACCACGACGGCGTGCTCAGCGCCGCGGAACTGCCTGGCGGCCGCGGCAAGCCGATCAGCCGAGTCCAGCACCAGGCCATACTGACTGCGCGCTTTCGCAAGCAGGACAGCAATGGCGATGGCTACCTCAGCGCAAGAGAGTTGGCGGCGCCGCCGCAGTAAAAAAACGCAAAACCACGCTTGACCAAGCGTGGCTGGCTGCCGCCCACATCCGGTGTCCAATAGCGCTCTGCGTTGTGGCGACAATGTCGGATTGCGCCAGCTAAGCTTGTCAATCGCACGCCACGGCAGTCCAGCCCCCATGCCCGAACTCCCCGAAGTAGAAACCACCCGGCGCGGCCTGGAGCCGCATCTGCTGGGGCGGCGCATCCATGGCGTGATCCTGCGGCGGCCGGACCTGCGCTGGCCGATCCCGCCGGAGGTGGCGCAGCAGCTGCCGGGGCAGCGTATCGATGGCATCCGCCGCCGCGCCAAATATCTGCTGATGGACACCGCCGCCGGCAGCGCGCTGCTGCACCTGGGCATGTCGGGCAGCCTGCGGGTGTTGCTCGGGGACACGCCGCCGCGGGCGCACGATCATGTCGATATCAGCCTGGAAGACGGGCGCGTGCTGCGCTTCAACGATCCGCGCCGGTTCGGCTGTCTGCTGTGGCAGGCGCCGGGCCAGACCCACCCGCTGCTGGAGGCGCTGGGGCCGGAGCCGCTGTCGGACGATTTCGACGGCGATTATCTGTTCCAGCGCAGCCGTGGTCGCAGTGCGCCGGTCAAGACGTTCTTGATGGACCAACGCGTCGTGGTCGGGGTCGGGAACATCTATGCCGCCGAAAGCCTGTTCCAGGCAGGAATCAGTCCGCTGCGCGAGGCCGGGGAGGTCTCGCGGGCACGCTATGCGCGCCTGGCCGAGGCGGCCAAGGCGATCCTCGGCTATGCCATCGGCCGCGGCGGCACCACCTTGCGCGACTTCATCAGTCCGGACGGGGCACCCGGCTATTTCGAGCAGGAACTGGCGGTCTACGGCCGCGAGGGCGAGGCCTGCAAGCGCTGTGGGCGGCCGCTGCGCCACGCCAGCATCGGCCAGCGCGCCAGCGTCTGGTGCGGGAGCTGCCAGCGCTGACGGACGGCAGCCGCTGGCCGCCGACGCGCGCTATAGACCGCGCGACTCCCGGCCGGAGGAAAGACCGCCGTGGTAGAGACCGCCCCCGAGATCACCGTGTGGCTGGATGCCGCGCGCGGCGGCGACCGCGCGGCGCTGGATCGCGTGCTCAGCACGCTCTACCAGGAACTGCACAGCATGGCCCGGCGCCAGTTGGCCGGGCAGCAGGCGCAGACCCTGGATGCGGCCTCGCTGGTCCACGAGTCCTATCTGAAGCTGCTCGGCGCGCACGGCATGGCCCGCTTCGACGGCCGCGCGCACTTCTTCGCCTACGCCGCCTCGGCGATGCGCAGCGTGGTCTGGCGCCGATGCAGGATCACTAGGACCGACCGGAGCACCGCATGGACGCGCTGCAGTGGCAACGCCTGTCGTTGTTGCTCGACGAATTGCTGGAGCTGACCGCGGAGGCGCGCGCGGCGCCGCTGGCGCACTGGCCACGCAGCACGATGTGCCGCGGCGGCGCCGGCCGCAGCGATTTCGCGGCCTGCACCGGCTCACTGTCGCCACGGCCGTGCAGTCGCCACAATCGGGCTCCCTTCCTCGATCGCAGGTCCGTCATGCGTACCGACAAGCAGAATGTGCGGTGGCAATCGTGCGCGCTCTTGCTCGCGCTGGCGGGCGCAGACACGACCGGCAGGGCCGCGACACCGGCAATGCCCACCAATGCCGACGCGAACGTGCCGTGGGTCATGGACAACGGCGTGGTCCGGCTCACGGTCACCCCGACCCTGGGCGGGCGCGTGCTGGGCTTCCAGCGCAGCGGTGGGCCGAACCTGATCAAGGTCGGCGAGGCGGTGCAGCGCCAGCCGCTGCCGACGGTCAGCGCGGCGGCCGACGACATTCCGTATTTCGGCCACGATGTCTGGGTCGGGCCGCAGAGCGCGTGGTGGCAGCACCAGCACGCCAATCCGGCGCGGCGTGCGGCGCATGCGAACTGGCCGCCGGATCCGTACCTGAGCTTCGCCACCACCACCGTCACCGCGCGCGCGCCGCAGCGCCTGCAACTGCGCGGCGTGGACAGCCCGGTCAGCGGCGTGCGGCTGCGCAAGACCTTCGCGGTGTCGCCGCAGCGCGCCGATAGCGTGCGGCTGCAGGTGCAGGCGCAGAACGTGCGCAAGACCGCGGTAGCCTGGGACCTGTGGTTCAACACCCGGGTGAGCGCGGCCACGCGTGTGCTGGTGCCGGTCGCGGCGGCCGCCGACATCCGCGTGCAGCCCAGCGATGGCGCCGGCTACGCGCCGCCGCAGTACGTGCTGCAGGACGGGCTGATGGCGCTGGCGGCCGCGCCGCCGGGCAGCGCCGGACAACGCGGCAAGCTGCTGCTGCAGCCGTCGGCGGGCTGGATCGCCGCCTTTTCCGGCGGCCAGGCCTGGGTGATCCGCTTCGCCCACCAGCCGCTTGCGCGCATCCATCCCGAGCAGGGTCAGGTCGAGTTCTATCTGGATGCGCCGACCTCCGCTCCGGGCGGCGGCCTGCTGGAAATGGAAGTGCACGCGCCATACCGGACCCTGGCGCCAGGCCAGAACATGCAGGCCGAAGAGCAATGGACGTTGCTGGACTACGCCGGCGGCGACGACCCGGCGCAGCAGCGCAGCTTCCTGTGCCGGCACGCCGCGGCGCTGGTGTTGGACGGCGCGTGTGCCGCGCCGTAGCTCTCGCGTTTAACGCCGCTTGTTTATGATGGAGGCCCTTTCCCCTTCGATCCGGCCCATGCAACGACGCGATTTCCTCAAGAACGCCGCCGCCGCCTTCGCCGCCATGGGCTTGCCCGCGATGCCGATGCTCGGCCAGGCCGCCCCCGCGGTCGGCCTGCGCCGGCTGGGCAAGCCGCAGCCCTTCGATTACGCCTGGCTCAAGGGCCACGCCCGGGCCATGGCCCAGGCGCCCTACCAGAGCCACAAGCGGGTGCTGCCGGGACCGCTGGAAGCGCTGAACTGGGACCAGTATCAGTCGATCCGCTACCGCCAGGACCATGCATTGTGGGCAGTGGACAACGCTTCGAAGTTCCAGGCCAAGTTCTTCCACCTGGGCCTGTACTTCAAGTCGCCGGTGCACATGTTCGACCTGGTCGACGGGCAGGCGCAGGAACTGGCCTACGACGGCGCCGCGTTCGATTACGGCAAGAGCGGCCTGGAGGGCAAGCACCTGCCCCAGGAGCTGGGCTTCGCCGGCTTCCGCCTCAACACCAAGCAGGACACCGACCGCGACTTCGCCGCGTTCCTCGGCGCCAGCTATTTCCGCGCGGTGGGCAAGGAAGGCCAGTACGGCCAGTCCGCGCGCGGCCTGGCGATCGATACCGGCACCGGCGGGCCGGAGGAATTCCCGGACTTCATCGCCTACTGGCTGGAGCAGCCCAAGGCCGGCTCGGACACCGTGGTGGTGTACGCGCTGCTGGACTCGCCGAGCGTGGCCGGGGCCTACCGCTTCGCGATCACCAATGGCGATGTGCTGCTGATGGACATCGACAGCGCGCTGTACCCGCGCAAGACCATCGAGCGCATGGGCCTGGGGCCGTGCACCAGCATGTACCAGGTCGGCGAGAACGACCGCCGCATGGACTGGGACTGGCGCCCGGAGATCCACGATACCGACGGCCTGGCGATGTGGACCGGCGGCGGCGAATGGATCTGGCGGCCGCTGTGCAATCCGCCGCAGCTGCGCTTCAATATGTTCGTCGACGAGAATCCGCGCGGCTTTGGCCTGTTGCAGCGCGACCGCAACTTTGACCACTACCACGATGATGGCGTGTACTACGAAAAGCGCCCGTGTCTGTGGGTGGAACCGAAGCAGGGCTGGGGCAAGGGCTCGGTGCAGCTGGTGGAGATTCCCACCGTCGACGAGACCTTCGACAACATCGTCGCGTTCTGGAATCCGCAGGACAAGCCGCAGCCCGGACAGGAATTGCTGTTCGGCTATCGCCTGTACTGGGGCGCGCGCCCGCCGGCGTCCTCGCCGCTGGCGCAGTGCGTGGCCACGCGCACCGGCCTGGGCGGTGTGGTCGGGCAGAAGCGCAGCTATTTCTCCTGGCGCTTCGCGGTGGACTTCGTCGGCGGCGAGTTGGCCAGGCTCGGCAAGGACAAGGACGCCAAGGTCGAGGCGGTGCTGCAGCTGAGCCGCGGCAGCACCGAGATCGTCTCGGCGCGGCCGCTGCACGAACTCTCCGGCTACCGCGCCATGTTCGACGTGGTGCCGCCGGACGAGGGCACCCAGCAGATCGACATCCGCCTGTTCCTGCGCGCCGGCGGCAAGCCGCTGACCGAAACCTGGCTGTACCAGTGGACGCCGCCGCCGGCGGCCGAGCGCAAGCTGTATTGACCGTAGCCGGGGCTGCCGCGTTGTGCGCGGCAGCGCCTCGCTGCTTGCAGTACCTGACTTGGTTGGTCGCGGCTGAAGCCGCTCCCACAAGAGGTGCGCGGCCGAGGTGCTGGGTGCACTGTAGGAGGGACGTCAGTCCCGACGCTTTCGCGGAATTGCACAGTGACCGGCTTCGTTCGTCGCGGCTGAAGCCGCTCCTACAGAGGTGCGCGGTCAACGCGCTGGGTGCGCTGTGGGAGGGACTTCAGTCCCGACGCTTTCCTCGATGCTGCGCGCAGACCGGCTTCGCGCATTGCGGCGGCATCAGGGCTTGGCCGCTTGCTGCGGCTTCGGCGCGGTGTCTTGGGTGATGTCCTCGACATCGCCGATATCCACGCGGCCCGGCGTGCGCCCGTCCCAGACCCGGTCCTGCAGTTTCCAGTACGCCGCCGGTTCCCAGAATTCCTTGGCGTAGAACACTTCCGGATCGATGCTGCCGCCGCGCGGGCCGTTGATCTGCACGCCGGAGGCGCCGGAGTGGCCGAGCATGCTGCCGGTGCTGCGCGCCGCTTCGCGCCGCAACACCGCTTCCTGGCGCGGCTTGGCCGCCTGGTCGCCGTACTCGGCCAGCATCTTCTTGTCCTGCTTGATCGCGCGCTGCCGCTCTTCGGGGGTCAGCTTGTTCCAGTACTCCATCTTGCGCGTGGTGAAGGCGTCGTAGCCGCGTTCTGAGGCCAGCGCCATCCACAGGAACCCCAGCGCGCGATCCTGCGCCACGCCCTGGCCTTCCCAATACATTTCGCCCAGCCGCGCCTGCGACGGCTTGTCGGCATAGCGCGCGGCGAGCAGATAGTGCTTCTTTGCCTCGGCGAATTCGCCCTTCTTGTCGGCGCGGATACCGGCGCGGCGATAGAACAGGTCCAGGTGCGCTTCGAGGAACCCGTCCGTCATCACCTGCGCCGGAATGTCGTCGAACGTACGGGCGTTGTCGGCGGCGGCGGCCGGGCCGGACAGTGCCAGCGCAACCGCAATGACCAGCGCCGCGCAGCCGGCGGCGGCATATCCCTTGAACTGATGCATGTTTCTCTTTCCATGAGTACGATCGCCGCAGAGTGTAGCCGCGCGCTATGGCGGCGATCCATAGACGAATGGCCTATGCCGTGCGGACGCGGCGGTTGTACGCACCAGATCAGTGCATCGCGCTCGCGGCGGTTCTCGCCTACGCATGCGGTCAAGGCCAAGGCCAAGGCCTTGGCCAACGCGGACCGGGCGATCCTTGCGTACGCCAGCCCGACTCCGCGCTGCGCTACCGCGGCAGCGCGATCTGCAACGGGTCGATGCGGCCTTCGCCGCGCATGATCTTCTTGAACTCGGCGCGGCTCACCGACACGTAGCGCTCGTTGCCGCCGATCTCCACCTGCGGACCGTCCTGCATGGCGTGGCCGTCGGCGTCCACACGCACGGTCATCGTCGCCTTGCTGCCGGTGTGGCAGATGGTCTTGATTTCCTGCAGTTCGTCGGCCCAGGCCAGCAGATACTGGCTGCCCTCGAACAGCTCGCCGCGGAAATCGGTGCGCAGGCCGTAGCACAGCACCGGGATACGCAGCCGGTCGACCACCTCGCTGAGCTGCCAGACCTGCGCGCGGCTGAGGAACTGCGCCTCGTCCACCAGCACGCAATGCAGCGCGCCGTCTCGGGCGATGGCGTCCTGCAGCAGCGCCAGCAGGTCGGTGTCCGATACGAACGTGTTGCCATCGGCGCGCAGGCCGATGCGCGAGGCGACCACGCCGCTGCCGGCGCGGTGGTCCAGCTGCGGGGTCAGGATCGCGGTGCGCATGCCGCGCTCGCGATAGTTGTGCGCCGACTGCAGCAGCGTCGTGGTCTTGCCGGCGTTCATCGCCGAATAGTAGAAATACAGTTTCGCCATGGCCCGATTCTAGCGCGGCGGCCAGCCCCGTCGCAGGCCGGATACGCCCGGGAAAACCCGTTCAGCGCCCGCGCGGCGGCGCCGTCCTCGGCGCCGTCCGGCGCCCGTTACAATGCGCGGCCCAGGGAAGTCTTCATGCACGGTCTCAATCCCCCCCAACGCGCCGCGGTGCTGCATTGCGAAGGCCCGCTGCTGGTGCTGGCCGGCGCCGGCAGCGGCAAGACCCGCGTGATCGTGGAAAAGATCGCGCACCTGATCGCCACCGGCCGCTACCCGGCCAAGCGCATCGCCGCGATCACCTTCACCAACAAGTCGGCCAAGGAAATGCGCGAGCGCGTGGCCAAGCGCATCCGGGGCGATGCCGCCGACGGCCTGACCATCTGCACCTTCCACGCGCTGGGGCTGAAATTCCTGCAGATCGAGCACGCCGCGGTCGGGCTGAAGCGCGGCTTCTCGATCTTCGATGCCGACGATGCCGCCGCGCAGATCAAGGACCTGATGCACGGCGCCAAGCCCGATGCGATCGACGACGCCAAGAACCTGATCTCGCGCGCCAAGAACGCCGGGCTGTCGCCGGAGCAGGCGATGGCCGCGGCGCGCAGCAACCGCGAGCAGGAAGCGGCCAGCCTGTACGAGCGCTACCAGGCGCGGCTGAGCACGTTCAACGCAGTGGATTTCGACGACCTGATCCGCCTGCCGGTGCAGGTGCTGGAGGAGAACGAGGACATCGTGATGGCCTGGCGCGAGCGCATCGGCTACCTGCTGGTGGACGAAAGCCAGGACACCAACGACGCGCAGTACCGGCTGCTGACGATGCTGGCCGGCCCGCGCGGCAACTTCACCTGCGTGGGCGACGACGACCAGAGCATCTACGCCTGGCGCGGCGCCAACCCAGAAAACCTGATGCAGATGGGGCGCGACTATCCGGCGTTGCAGATCGTCAAGCTGGAGCAGAACTACCGCTGTTCCAATTGCGTGCTGCGCGCAGCCAATGCGTTGATCGCGCACAACCCGCACGAACACCTGAAGACCCTGTGGAGCGACCAGGCCGACGGCGAGCGCATCCGCGTCTGGGAATGCCGCGACAGCGAGCACGAGGCGGAGAAGGTCGCCGCCGAGATCGCCTACCTGGGTACCGCCAAGCAGGTGCCGTGGAGCGATTTCTGCATCCTGTTCCGCGGCAACTTCCAGTCGCGGCCGCTGGAAAAAGCCTTGCAGATCGCCGGCGTGCCGTACCACATCACCGGCGGCACCGCGTTCCTGGAACGGCAGGAAGTGAAAGACGTGCTGTCGTGGCTGCGGCTGCTGGTCAATCCCGACGACGATGCCGCGTTCCTGCGCGCGGTGCAGGCGCCCAAGCGCGAGGTCGGCGCGAGCTCGCTGGCCAAGCTGGCGGAACTGGCCTCGGCCAAGCATCTGCCGATGTCGCGCGCGGCCGAGTCGATGGGCGCGCTGCAGCAGTTGCCGCCGCGCGCGGCCAACGGCCTGAGCGATTTCGTCGATACGCTGCAGGAGTTGCGCACCGCGGCGTTGACCCTGTCCTCGGCCGACGTGGTGCGCCAGCTCGCCGAGCAGTCCGGGTTGATCCGCGAACTGCGCAGCCAGTGCAAGGATGAAACCACCTTCCAGCGCCGCCGCGGCAATCTGGAAGAGCTGGCCAAATGGTTCGAGGGCGGCCCGCGCGGCGCCACCGTCGGCGACCTGTCCGCGCAGCTGGCGCTGCTGTCGCGCAACGACAAGGACGACGGCGGCAACCAGGTGCGGATGATGACGATGCACGCGTCCAAGGGCCTGGAGTTCCGCTACGTGTTCATCGTCGGCTGCGAGGACGGCGTGCTGCCGCACGAGGTCAGCCTGGAAGAGGGCAACCTGCAGGAAGAGCGGCGCCTGCTGTACGTGGGCATCACCCGCGCCAAGGAACAGCTGTGGATGAGCTACAGCAAGCTGACCCGCAAATTCGGCGAGCACATCCGGCTCAAGCCCAGCCGCTTCTTCGCCGAGATCCCGGCCGAGGAGATGCAGCGCGACGGCGCCGACCCGGTGGCCGACGCCGAACGCAAGAAGGAGCGCGCCAATGCCGGGCTGGCGGCGATCCAGGCGTTGTTTGATTGAGGCGGGGAGTGGGGATTCGTAGCGGCGGTTGCGCGTATGCGGTGCGTGGCAGGCCTGAGTGAAGCGCGTCCTTGCATCTCCCTTCTCCCACCGGGACCACGGCCCCCTTTTCGGGGGAGGCTGCGGCTTTTTCAAGTGCAGCCGATTGGCTGGCACTCGCCGATAGCCGGCCAGGTGCACTGTGGGAGGGACTTCAGTCCCGATACTTTCACTTGGCTGCGGGATCGCTGGCTTCGTTCGTCGCGACTGATGGCCCAAGGCCAGCCAGAGTCGCTCCCACAGAAAAAGCAGGGGCTGCTTTCGCAGCCTCTACATGCATTCATCCGCCGCGCGTCTTACGACGACAGATGCTCGATCGCGGCGACGCTGCCGAGGCGGTCGCCCAGGCGCTTGAGCAGGGCCAGGCGATTGCCGCGGATCCCCGGGTCCTCGACGTTGACCATCACCCCGTCGAAGAACGCGTCCACCTGCGGCCGCAGCCGCGCCAGGAAGTTCAGCACCGTGACGTAGTCGTGCTGACGCAGCGCGCCATCGGTTTCCACGATCGCCGCTTCCACCGCTTCGGCCAGTGCGCTTTCGGCTGGCTCGCGCAGCAGGGTCGGGTCGATCTGCGCCGGGATGGCGCCGTCGGCCTTGCGCAGGATGTTGCGGATGCGCTTGTTGGCCGCAGCCAGCGCCTCGGCCTCGGGCAGCGTGGCGAAGAGGCCGATCGCCTCGATGCGGCGGTCGAAGTCGTAGAGCGATCCGTGGGTGGCGGTCGCGGCTGAAGCCGCTCCTACAGAAACCGCCGCGCTCCCTGTAGGAGCGGCTTCAGCCGCGACTGAGAACAGCGCCGCCACGGCATTGAAATGCGTCGCCGGCACGCCCTTGTCGGCGTAGTAGCCGCGCAGGCGGTCGAGAATGAAATCGAAGATTTCGTGAAGCTCGGCAAGCGTGGTGCCACCTACGTTCGGAACAGCATTGGCATCCGCGCCCGAAGCGCGTGCTGTTGCGGCAGCGGTTTCAGCCTGCTTGTCCTTTTGTCGGCTCTTTGCAAACGCGACAGCATCCAATGCCTGATCAAGCAACCCGCGCACATCCACATCAAACCCACTCTCGATCACCGTCCGCGCCAACCCCAGCGCATTGCGCCGCAGCGCGAACGGATCTTTGTTGCCGGTCGGCTTCAACCCCGCGGCGAAGCCGCCGGCCAGCGTATCCAGACGCTCGGCGATCGCCAGCACCTTGCCCAGCTTTGATAGCGCGATGTCGTCGCCGGCGAAGCGCGGCTGGTAGGCCTCGTCGATCGCCAGCGCGATCTCGCCCGCCTCGCCGGCGGCCTTGGCGTAGTGGCGCCCGGCGATGCCCTGCAGTTCGGGGAACTCGTTGACCATGCGCGACTGCAGGTCGTTCTTGCTCAACTCAGCGGCGCGGCGTGCCTGCGCGGCATCCACGCCGACCAGCGGCGCGATCGCCTCGGCCAGCGCGGCCACGCGCTGCACCTTGTCGGCGATGCTGCCGAGCCTGGCCTGGTAGGTCACGCTGGCCAGGCCTTCGCCCATCGCGACCAGGCCCTGCTTGAGGTCCTCGTCGAAGAAGAACTTGGCGTCGGCGAAACGCGGGCGGATCACCCGCTCGTAGCCCTTGGCCACTTCGGCCACGTCGCGCGAGATGATGTTGGCGATGCCGATGAAGTGCTCGGTCAGCTTGCCGCCATCGTCGAGCACCGGGAAGAACTTCTGGTTGCTCTCCATCGTTTCGATCAGCGCTTCCTGCGGCACCGCCAGGAACGCCGGCTCGAAATGGCACAGCACCGCCGACGGCCATTCGACCAGGTTCACCACCTGCTCCAGGTTGTCGTCGGAGATGCGCGCGCTGCCGCCGGCCTGGCGCGCGGCCTGTTCGACCTCGGCGACGATGCGCGCGCGGCGCGCATCCGGGTCCACCAGCACCTGCGCCGCCTGCAGCGCGGCCACGTAGTCGCCCGGCTGGGCCAGCGCGACCGGCGCGTCGTGCAGGAAGCGGTGGCCGCGGCTGACCCGGTCGGCCTGCACGCCGAACAGCTGCACCGGCACCACGTCGTTGCCGAACAGCAGCACCAGCCAGTGCACCGGCCGCGCGAAACCGTAGTCGTGGTCGCCCCAGCGCATCGGCTTGGGGATCGGCATCGCCGCGATCGCTTCGCGCAGGATCTCCGGCAGCAGCGCGGCGGTCTGCGCGCCCGCGGTCACCGCACGGTGCACGAAGCGCTCGCCCTTGGCGTCGCTGGTGCGCTCCAGCGCGGTCCAGTCGATGCCGGCCTTGGCGGCGAAGCCTGCCAGCGCCTTGGTCGGCTGGCCGTCGGCGTCCAGGGCGATGTTGAGATAGGGGCCGAGCACTTCCGAGCGCTGCTCCGGCTGCTCCGCGGCCACGCCCGGCAGCAGCACCGCCAGCCGCCGCGGGGTGGACAGCGGCTTGGCGTCGCCGCGTTCGACCGCGATGCCGCGCTTCTCCAGCCCGGCGATCACACCATCGAACAAGGCCTGCGCCAGGCCCGGCAGCGCCTTGACCGGCAATTCCTCGGTACCCAGTTCGATCAGCAGGGGGTGCATGCTCATATCACGTCCTTACGGGTCGCCAGCAGGTCGCTGCGCCCAATCGATTTGTCTTTCGACTTGCCGCGGCCATCGCGGTCGTCGCCATTGATCGCCAGCAGCCATAGCCCAGCCACCGGCAGCAAAAGGAATCCGAACAGGAACCAGCCCACCGCGCTGCGTCCGCGCTGCTGCGCCCACCAGGCGCAGAAATAGCCGAACGCCAGCGGCGCCGACCACAGCCAGCCCAGAACCAGGAACAGTTCGCTGTTTGGCCGCATCGGCCGCAGCCTCAGCGCTTCACGCCGGGGAAGCCCAGCTTCTCGCGTTGCGCGTGGTAGGCCTTTGCCACCGCCTGCGCCAGCGCGCGCACGCGCAGGATGTAACGCTGGCGTTCGGTCACCGAGATCGCGCGGCGCGCGTCGAGCAGGTTGAAGGCGTGGCTGGCCTTGGTCACCTGCTCGTAGGCCGGCAACGGCAGGCCGAGTTCGACCAGTCGCTGCGCCTCGCGCTCGCAGGCGTCGAAGCGGTGGAACAGCTCAGCCACGTCGGCATGCTCGAAGTTGTACGCGCTCTGCTCCACCTCGTTCTGGTGATAGACGTCGCCGTAGGTCACCGGCGCGCCGTCCGGGCCATAGGTCCACACCAGGTCGTAGACGTTGTCGCAGTTCTGCAGATACATGCACAACCGCTCCAGGCCGTAGGTGATCTCGCCCAGCACCGGCTTGCATTCCAGCCCGCCGGCCTGCTGGAAGTAGGTGAACTGGGTGACCTCCATGCCGTTGAGCCACACTTCCCAACCCAGGCCCCAGGCGCCGAGCGTGGGCGATTCCCAGTTGTCCTCGACGAAGCGCAGGTCGTGCACCAGCGGGTCGATGCCTAGCGCCTGCAACGAATCCAGGTACAGCTGCTGGATGTTGTCCGGGTTCGGCTTCATCGCCACCTGGTACTGGTAGTAGCGTTGCAGGCGGTTCGGGTTCTCGCCGTAGCGGCCGTCGGTGGGACGGCGGCACGGCTGCACGTAGGCCGCGTTCCACGGCTCGGGGCCGAGCGCGCGCAGGAACGTGGCCGGGTGGAAGGTGCCGGCGCCCACTTCCAGGTCCAGCGGTTGGATCAGCACGCAGCCGTGCTGCGCCCAGAACTGGTTGAGGGTCTGGATCAGACCCTGGAACGTGATCGGAACGGACCGGGAGACGGGCATGCAGCAAAGGCCGGCAAAGGGGGTGCGCTAGTATAGCGACCGACTTGCGGGGACTTCCGCGCACCGGACCTGACCATGGATACGCGACCTGCCGCGCAGCCGCCCGCCGTGCCTGTACCCGCCATGGTGTCGCTGCCGCCCGGGAGGCTGAGTTTCGAGCGCGTGGCCGCGGCGCTGCTCGCCGACGGCCTGGTCGCGCCGGCCGAGCGCAGCCGCATGCAGTTCTCGGCGCAGTCCGTGCGCACCGTCAGCGACGTGCATCCGCTGGTGCTGCTGTCCAACCTGAAACTGGCCGCGACCCGCCCGCCCGGCAGCGAGCTGGGCCTGGAGCGGCTGACCGAGTGGCTGGCGCAGCGCTGCGGCCTGCGCTATCTGCGCATCGACCCGACCCGGGTCGACGTGGCCGCGGTCACCGCCGTGGTCTCGCATGCCTATGCGCGCCGCCACCGCATCCTGCCGCTGGCGCTGGACGGCGAACGCCTGCTGGTGGCGACCAGCGAGCCGCTGGCGCTGGACTGGCTGGCCGACGTGCAGCACCTGGCGCGGCGCCGGATCGAGATCGCGGTGGTCAACCCGCTGGACCTGCACCGCTACACGATGGAATTCTTCGGCGTGACCCGCTCGGTGCGCGGCGCCAAGGACGGGCGCAACGAGCAGAGCAGCGGCCTGCCCAGCTTCGAGCAGCTGGTGGAACTGGGCCGCGGCGGCGACGTCAATGCCGACGACCATCACATCGTGCACATCGTCGACTGGCTGCTGCAGTACGCCTACGAGCAGCGCGCCAGCGACATCCACCTGGAGCCGCGGCGCGAGGCTGGGCGCATGCGCTTCCGCATCGACGGCGTGCTGCACAAAGTGCTGGAAGTGCCGCCGGCGGTGATGACCGCCATCGTCAGCCGGATCAAGGTACTCGGGCGCATGGACCTGGCCGAGCGCCGGCGCCCGCAGGACGGGCGCATCAAGACCCGCTCCCCGGGCGGGCGCGAGACCGAGATGCGCCTGTCGACCATGCCCACCGCGTTCGGCGAGAAGTGCGTCATGCGCATCTTCGACCCGGACGCGGCGTTCAAGAGCGTGGACCAGCTCGGCTTCAGCGTGCAGGAGGCGGCCGGCTGGAAGGCGCTGGTCGAACGCCCGCACGGCATCGTGCTGGTCACCGGCCCGACCGGCTCGGGCAAGACCACCACGCTGTACTCCACGCTCAAGCGCCTGGCCACGCCGGACGTGAACGTGTGCAGCGTCGAGGACCCGATCGAAATGATCGCGCCGGAGTTCAACCAGATGCAGGTGCAGACCAACATCGACCTGGACTTCGCCAGCGGCGTGCGCACCCTGCTGCGGCAGGACCCGGACATCATCATGATCGGCGAGATCCGCGACCTGGAGACCGCGCAGATGGCGGTGCAGGCCTCGCTGACCGGGCACCTGGTGCTGTCCACCCTGCACACCAACGACGCGCCCTCGGCGATCACCCGCCTGCTCGACCTGGGCGTGCCGCACTACCTGGTCGCCTCCACCCTCAACGGCGTGCTGGCGCAGCGCCTGGTGCGCACGCTGTGCAGCCACTGCAAGCGCCCGCACACGCTCAGCGAGATCGAATGGGACGCGCTGCGCGCGCCGGGCGAAGCGCTGCCGGAGGAGCTGCAGGTGCACGCCCCGGTCGGCTGCCTGGAATGCCGCCGCACCGGCTATCTGGGCCGGGTCGGCCTGTACGAACTGCTGCCGGTGACGCCGCGCCTGCGCACGCTGATCCGCGCCGACATGGACCTGGCCGGCTTCAGCCACGCCGCGCAGGCCGAGGGCGTGCGCAGCCTGCGCCGCGCCGGGCTGGAAAAGGTCGCCGCCGGCCTGACCACCATCGAAGAAGTGCTGTCGGTGCTGCCGCCGCGCGAGTGAGGCGTGCGCGTCTTGCCGCCCCGATGCCGTCCTCGCACCGGGCACGCCAGGCGCCAGCGTGCGGGCCGGTCACGCATGCCGTGTTCGCTGGCCGGTGGCCGCGAACGACTGTCGTGCAGCTGAATTGCGACGCGCGATCGTGGCGCAGTGCGCTGCCGGCTTGGAAAAAGCCGCGAAGGTCTGACTACAATCGGTTTATCCCCAACCGAGTTGCCGCCTGCCGATGACGCCTGCGCCCTTCCTGATCCTCGAAACCGGCGAGCCGGTGGCGACGATGCGGCGCTACGGGCGCTTTCCGCACTGGATCCGTGTCGCCGCCGGCCTGGCCGCGCGCGACACGGTGGTGGCCGATGTCGCCGCCGGCGCCGCGTTGCCGGCGCGCGACGGCTTCGCCGGGATCATCGTTACCGGCTCGGCCGCCTTCGTCACCGACCGTGCCGACTGGAGCGAGCGCTCGGCAGACTGGCTGCGCGAGGCCGCCCACGCCGGCACCCCGCTGCTGGGCATCTGCTACGGCCACCAGCTGCTGGCGCATGCGCTGGGCGGGGAGGTTGCCTACAACCCGGCGGGGCGCGAATCGGGGACCGTGCACATCGATCTGCACCCGCCGGCGTTCGACGACCCGTTGTTCGCCGGCCTGCCCGAACGCTTCCCGGCCCACGCCACGCACCTGCAGACGGTGCTGCGCGCGCCGGCCGGGGCCACCGTGCTGGCGCGCTCGGCGCAGGACCAGTGCCATGCCTTCCGCTGGGGCGAGGCCGCCTGGGGCGTGCAGTTCCACCCGGAATTCGCCACCCACCACATGCGCGGCTACGTGCACGCCCGCGCCGAGTGTCTACGCAGCTCCGGACGCTGTGCCCGTACCATCGCCCGCGAGGTCAGCGCCGCGCCGCTGGCGCGCAAGCTGTTGCGGCGCTTCGTTCAGCACGCGCGCGGCCAGCAAACCGCCGGCGGCCAGGCAAAACCGCGATAATCTGTACACGCGCCGCCTTGTACGGCGTCCCCCACTTCGGATTGGCAATGATCGAGATTCGCAAGCTGCCGGCTTCGGCCGGCGCGGAATGGCTGTTGAGCGGGATTGCGCTGCTGCGCCGCGCGCCGCTGGCGTTGGGCCTGCTGGGCGTGATCTGGGGCCTGACGGCGTTGCTGGCGTTGCTGTTGGGCGCACTGAATCCGAACCTGGGCATGCTCGCGCAATTGCTGCTGGGCCTGGCCGGGCCGTTGCTGTTCGGCGGGCTGGTGTGGGCGGTGCGCGAGGTGGACCAGGGCCGTACCGCGCAGCCGGCGCACCTGCTGCAGGGCCTGCACGACGGCCGCGCGCCGCGCCTGCTGGTGGCGCTGCTGCCGCAGGTGCTGGTCGGCCTGGGGCTGGGCGCGCTGGCGCTGGTGGTGGTCGGCCAGAGCGGCTGGGAGCAGTTGGGCACGGTGATGAACAAGCTCAACGAGCTCGGCCAGTCCAGCGCCCAGCCGGATCCGGCGCAGGTTGAGCAACTGGTGGCCACGCTGCCGGCCATGCGCATTCTGCTGTGGCTGCTGCTGGTGTTCGTCGGCTTCGTGGCGGTGACGCTGACCCTGTTCGTGTTCGCCCCGCAGGTGATGTTCGATGGCCGCAACGGCCTGGCGGCGATGCGCAACAGCCTGCGCGCCTGCCTGCACAACGTGCCGGCGATGCTGGTGTTCTTCTTGCTCGCCTTCATCGCCATGTTCGCGCTGTATTTCGTGCTGGCGCTGGTGGTGCTGCTGGTGCAGGCGCTGGCCGGGGCGAACATCGCCGCCTTGATCGCGCAATTGCTGCTGATGGCGCTGGCGATGCCGACCCTGGCCGGCGCGGTGTACGCGGCGTGGAAGCAGATGTTCGTGCACGGCGGCGATGCCGCGCCGGCGGTGCCGCCGCCGCCTTCGAATGTGTTTGCGGCTTGAGGGCCGGGAATCGGTAACAGCAGGCGGCCCTTCGGGGCCGCTTCTTTTTTGCGTGTGATGTGCGGGCACGATCCTGCGGCTGCTGCGGAAGGGTTTCGGCCCCGACGCATCACGCCGTTCCCATTCCCTATTCCCTGGCCTCGATTCCCGGCTTCTTGGTCACCGCACTGGCAGCGATGATGCCGATCTCGTACAGCAGGCACATCGGGATCGCCAGCATCAGCTGCGAGACCACGTCCGGCGGGGTCAACACCGCGGCCAGCACGAAAATGCCGACCACCGCGTAGCCGCGGCCTTCGCGCAGCTGCTGCGGGGTGACCCAGCCGAGCAGTGCCAGGATCACCAGCGCCACCGGCAGCTCGAAGCTGGCGCCGAAGGCGAAGAAGATCGCCAGCACGAAATCCAGATAGGCGCCGGCGTCGGGGGTGAGCTGGATGATGTCCGGCTTGAACGTGGTCAGGAAGTGGAACACCGCCGGCAGCACCAGGAAATAGGCGAAGGCGCAGCCGACGTAGAACAGCAGCACCGCCGAGGCCAGCAGCGGCAGCGCCAGGCGTTTCTCGCGCTGGTACAGGCCCGGGGCGACGAACGCCCAGGCCTGGTACAGCAGCCACGGGACGGCGATGAACACGCCCACGAAGAAGGTCAGCTTGAGCGGGGCGAACACCGCGCCGGCCGGGTGGGTGGCGATCACGCTCTGCCCGATCGGCAGCTGGGCCAGCATCGGCGCGGCCAGCCAGGTGTAGATGCGCTTGGAGAAGGGCAGCAGCACCAGCACCACCACGCCCAGGCCGAGCAGCGCACGCACCAGGCGCGCGCGCAATTCGACCAGATGCTCGATCAGGCTGCTTTCGGCTTCCGGATTCATCGCGGCGGCTCAGGATCGGCGTTGGGCGGTGCGGCGCCAGGCGCCGGCGGTGCGGGGGCCGGATGGTGTGCGGCGGGTGACGTTGCGTCCGCTGGTACGTGCGCATGCGTTGCCGGTGCCGGTGCCGCCGCTGCGGTGGCCGGCACTGCGGCGGCAGGCGCGGCGTCGGCGAGCGGTTCCGGCCCGGTCGGGTCGATCTCGCGGCGCAGCGCGTCGGTGTCGCGCTGCAGCTGCTGGCCGCTGTCGCGCAGCTGCGATTCGGCCTGGCGCAGCGAAGCCTGCACGTCCTGCAGGCTGCGCTTGAGCTCCTCGGCTTCCAGTTCGCGCTCCAGTTCCTGTTTCACCGAATCCCACTGCGCGCGCGCGCGGCGCACCCACAGGCCGGCGAAGCGCGCGGCCTTGGGCAGGCGTTCCGGGCCGAGCACCACCAATGCCACTACTGCGATCAGCAGCAGTTCGCTGAATCCGATATCAAACACGCCGACGGCTTCCTATTCAGCGCGCGTCGCGATCGCGTTCGGCCTGGGTCTGGTGGGACTGTTCGCCGCTGCGCGACTCGTCGCCGAGCTGGCCAGCGGGTTTGTCCTCGTCGCGCATGCCTTTCTTGAATTCCTTGACTGCACTGCCCAGATCCTTGGCGCCGCTGGTCAGCCGCTTGGTGCCGAACACCAGCAGCACGATCACCAGCACCACAAGCCAGTGCCAGATGCTAAAACCGCCCATGATCCGCTCGCAGAGAAGTCGTAAGGAACAAGCAGGATAACGCACCGCGCCGCGGTGCGTTCAGTGCCGCCGATTCTAGTGGTTGCCGTCCAGCGACTCGGTGCGGATCTCGCCTTCGGACACCGGCTGGAAGCCCTGCTGCGGCGGCGTCTGCGGCGGCGCCTGCATGGGCGCGGTGCTGGCACCGTTGGCGGCGGGTTCGGCGACCG
>NZ_CAPJ01000229.1 GCF_000331775.1 Xanthomonas translucens pv. translucens DSM 18974 | reverse complement strand
CGCCGCCGGCGCCGCGCCGCGGGTCACCATCACCACCGACGTGCTGCACCTGACCCTGGACGGGCGCAGCGTGTTCGATGCGGATCTGCTGCTGTTCCCGCAGACCAAGCAGCCCGGCAGCCCGCCGGTGGCGCTGCTGACCGAAGACCCGGTGCATCCGTATACCGCCACCAGCGGCTGGGTCGGCGAGCACAATTCGCCGTCGCCGGGCCCCGGCGGCTTCCGCCCGGAGCAGCCGGGCAAGGACTATGTGCTGGCCAAGGGCCAGGACGCGCTGCAGGTGCCGTTCGTGTGGAACGGCCCGGACGGCATCAGCATCCGCCGCGTCTACACCGTGCAGCGCGGCCACTACGCGGTGCAGATCAAGGACGAGATCGTCAACCAGGGCAGCAAGCCCTGGCAGGGCTACGTGTTCCGCAAGCTGAGCCGGGTGCCGACCATCGTCAGCCGCGGCATGACCAACCCGGATTCCTTCAGCTTCAACGGCGCCACCTGGTTCAGCGCGCAGGACGGCTACCAGCGCCGCGCGTTCAAGGATTTCCTGGAGGACGGCCCGGTCAACCAGACCATCAAGGGCGGCTGGATCGCGCTGCTGCAGCACCACTTCTTCACCGGCTGGATCCCGCAGGCCGACCAGGATGCGCTGTACGTGCTGTCCAACGACGGCCCGCGGCATGTGATCGAAGCGCGTGGCCCGGGCTTCACCGTGGCGCCCGGCGCGCGCGCCAGCAGCGAAGCGCGGCTGTGGATCGGGCCGAAGCTGGTCAACCAGATCGCCAAGGAAAACGTGCGCGGGCTGGACCGCGTGGTCGACTACAGTCGTTTCTCGCTGATGGCGATCCTGGGCCAGGGCCTGTTCTGGGTGCTCAGCCACCTGCACACCCTGCTCGGCAACTGGGGCTGGTCGATCGTGGGCCTGGTGATCCTGTTGAAGCTGATGCTGTATCCACTGTCGGCCGCGCAGTACAAGAGCATGGCCAAGATGCGCAAGTTCCAGCCGCGCATCCAGCAGCTCAAGGAACGCTACGGCGACGACAAGCAGAAGTTCCAGACCGCGATGATGGAGCTGTACAAGAAGGAGAAGATCAATCCGATGGGCGGTTGCCTGCCGGTGCTGGTGCAGATGCCGATCTTCTTCGCGCTGTACTGGGTGCTGGTGGAATCGGTGGAGCTGCGCCAGGCGCCATGGTTCGCCTGGATCCAGGACCTGACCGCGCGCGACCCGTACTTCATTCTGCCGGTGATCAACGTGGCGGTGATGTGGCTGACGCAGAAGTTGACGCCGTCGCCGGGCATGGACCCGATGCAGGCGCGGATGATGCAGTTCATGCCGCTGGTGTTCGGCGTGATGATGGCCTTCGTGCCGTCGGGCCTGGTGCTGTACTGGGTCACCAACGGTTCGCTGGGTCTGTTGCAGCAGTGGTGGATGACCAAGCGTCACGGCGAGGCGGCCACTGCAGGCGCCGGCGCCAAACCGCCGGCCAAGACCAAGAAGTAGATCCGACAACGCCCGCCGCCAGGCGGGCGTTGCGGATGCGGCCGCGGCACTGTGCGGCCGCCTGTCCTGCCACCTCCCTGGAACTGCAACCGAGCGATGCCTCGGCGGCTTATGCGCGCCGCCAGCTGCAGACGTTGTAGCCTGCAGCGCCGCCAGGACGTTCTTCGCCATGCCGCACACCGCCGATACCATCGCCGCCATCGCCACCGCCCCGGGTGCGGGCGGCGTCGGCGTGGTGCGCGTGTC
>NZ_CAPJ01000230.1 GCF_000331775.1 Xanthomonas translucens pv. translucens DSM 18974 | reverse complement strand
CGAGCACCGGCTCCGGCGCGCGCGGACGCGAGCCGACCTGCAATGCCACCTCGCCGCTGCCGGCGAAATAGGTCATCAGCTCGCGGATCCGCGCCAGGTAGCGCTCGCGCACCTGTTCGACGATGAAGGCGTTCGGGGCGTACAGGACCATGCTGTTGTCATGGCGCTGTTCGGCTTGCAGCGGTTTCAACCAGGTATGAACGTCCTCGGCTGGAAATTCAGCTTCCAGACGTTCCAGGCAACGGGGCCAAGCATCCATCAGATGTAATTCATTGAGAGACCAGGCGTGAGGCGCGAACCATCGCGGCGCACTCGGCCGGTGAAAAGAGGAAAGCGGATGGGCCAGACTACCATCGGCACGCAGGGTCGGGAATGGTTTTCCCGCATCTATTCACAGATTGATCCACAGGCCGCACGTGGCGCCCAGCGCGGCGGCGGATAAAGAGCAGTTGACCGCACCCCGGTTGGTTCTATAGAATTTCCGGTTCTTTCCGCCTCATTCAGACAGAGCGCCCCGATGGCCACCAAGCGCACATTCCAGCCCAGCAACCTCAAGCGCAAGCGCGACCACGGCTTCCGTGCCCGTATGGCCACCGCCGACGGCCGCAAGATCCTGGCCCGTCGCCGCGCCAAGGGCCGCAAGCGCCTTAGCGCTTGATTGCGTCGCCGCCCCAGGCGGCGCCTGCAATCCGGACCGTGACGCATCCCGACCCGCGTAGGCGATTTCCTCGCTCTGCGCGGGTTCGCACGTCTGCGGAATACCGCGTCGTGTTCGATGCCGCACGCCGCTGCTCCGAACCGCTGATGAGCCTGCACTGGCGCAGCGCGGACCACCCCGCGCGGCTTGGTCTCGCCGTGTCGCGCAAGGTCGACAAGCGCGCCGTGGTTCGCAATCGCATCAAACGCGTCCTGCGCGACGCCACGCGGCATCTGCTGCCGTGGCTGGCGCCGGGCGACTATGTGGTGGTGGCGCGCAGCGCCGCCGCCCAGGCCACCGGCGAACAGTTGCGTCAGGCCTATCTGCGCCTGCTGCGTCGCGCTGGCGCATTGCCGGCCCCGGCTGCGGACGGCACAATGCCGCCGCCCCTGCCTCCTTCTTCCCCCACTTCCAAGTCAGAACCCGTTTCTGGCTGAGCCGAGCTTGCCTGTCCGATGAACCAGACCCGCCTTTTCCTGATCTTTGCCTGGCTGATGGTCGCGGCCCTGTTGTGGATGGAGTGGAACAAGGAGCACGCCGCGCCTGCGGCCGATGCGACCGCCATTGCGACCACGGCCGCGGTACCGCCCGCGCAGGACGCCGATGCCGGCGCCAGCGG
>NZ_CAPJ01000231.1 GCF_000331775.1 Xanthomonas translucens pv. translucens DSM 18974 | reverse complement strand
GGCGGCGGCGGCGGGGGCGGCGGCGGGGCGTCGACCAGGGTGACGACGATGTTGCGTTCCTTCTCCGCTGCGGCCTTCGGCGCAACGGCTGGAATCAGCAACAACATCAGCGCTGCCAGATGCAGCGCGATTACGAAGGCAATACCGATGATGCGCGGCCAGCTGAGGCCGGAAGCTTCATCTCTGTCGTAATGCCGATTGATGACCAATTGTTCCGTCATGCGCCAATGACTCGATTTAGGGGGGCCGGGATTCGTGAAGAATCTGAATCCCAGTTCAGGCGGTTTGATACCGCAGGAACCTCCAAGCTTATACCAATCCCTATGACCTGCACTACTTTAAGCACTGGTTTTCGGGGGCTTTTTTTGCGTTTTACTTCAGGTTGATAATTTTCTTGGCGTCTTCCGGCTTTTTGACGCCCTTGGCGAGCGCCTGTTTCGCCGCCTGCTTGGCTTCCGGAATGCGGCCTTCCTGGTGCAACACCTTGGCCAGGTTCAGATAGGTCTCGCCGTCCTTGGACAACGGCGCGGCCTTCTGCCAGTTCTCGATCGCCTGCGGCACCTGGTCGGTGTAGTAGTACGACTGCGCCAGCGCCAGATAGGTCTGGTAGTCGGGCTTGAGGATGCCCTTCTGCAGGCCTTCGGTGATGACCGCGATGACGTCCTTTTCCTTCTTGTCGGTGTTGGCGTAGATCGAGTACAGCTGCTTGTACTCCTTCTCGTCGGTCAACTGCCCGGCCGCGCGCAGCTTATCCATCACCGCGGCGGCCTTGTCCATCTGGTCGGCCTGCATGTACATGCTGGCCAGGTTGAGCTGGGCCTTCTTGTCGTTCGGCGTCTTCGCCGCCAGCGTTTCGGCGGCCTTGACCGCTTCGCCGGTCTGGCCGGCGGCGGCGTAGGTCGCCATCAGCAGCTGGTTCCAGCTGTCCTTGGGCTCGGGCGAGGCAGCGATGGCCTGCTTCAACACCGGGATCGCCTCCTGGTAGCGCTCGGTCTGGTACAGCGCCTGGCCCTTGAGGATCAGGTCTTCCGGACGGGTCGACTTGGATTCGGCAAGAAACTTGTCCAACGTCGCCAGGCCTGGGGCGGTCTCGTCGTCCTGCAGCTGCAGCTGCGCCAGCATCAGCATCGACTGGAAGTGGCCGTTGTTGTCCAGGCCGTTGAACTGGATCGCCTGCTGCAGGTACTGCTTGGCCGCCTTGCTGTCGTCCAGGTTGTAGGCGGCCTGCGCGGCGAGCTGCGCGGCGATCGACTTGTCGTATTCGTTGGCCGCGCTATTGGCCAGGATCTCATCGGCCTGGCTGCGCACGCCGGGGTAGTCCTCGCCCTTGTTGTAGGTGTCGATCAGCTTCTGCAGCTTGCTGCCGAGCTTGGCCGACGGCTTGCCGGCCGGCTCCTGGCGGGTGGCGTTGGGAAACATCACCGCAGCCTTTTCGTTCTTGGATTTGCGCGAGGAGCGCTGCTCGGAGCGATCGGACTGCGCGACAGCGTCGGCCACCACCGCGCCGCTCAGGGCAGCAGTGATCAGCAGGGACAACAACGCTTGCTTGCGAATACTGAATTTCATGGATCACCTCGGTGGAACCGCCCTGAGCGGCACGGAAGACGGAGCGGCCATCCTGGGCCGAGCCAGCAAAACTAACAGAAACCTATACGCCGTGAAAACGTTTCTAGGACGCATGGTCATGCACGGCGCACGCCCATGCGCGACGCCACCGATGCGCTCAACCGCACTTCGGCGTCCGTCCGGCACTGCTCGCCTGCGCATACACGGGCTCAAGCGTAGCGACATCGCGTTGCAGTTCGCCGATGCGGGCGCTGGGATCGGGGTGGGTGGACAGCCATTGCGGCGGGCGCTGGCCGCCGGCGGCCATCATGTTCTTCCACAGGTCCACCGCCTGCGCCGGGTCGAAACCGGCCTGCGCCATCAGCCGCTGGCCGACCACGTCGGCCTCGCTCTCCTGGGTGCGCGAGCCCGGCAGCAGGAACGCGGCCTGCGCGGTCATGCCGCCGACCTGGCCGACCGTATCGGCGGCGGCGCTGCCGTAGCGCGCGCCGGCCAGCGCGCCAAGCACGCTGAGCCCGGTCTGGGTGCCCATCTGGCGGGTGATGCGTTCCTCGTGGTGACGCGAGATCACGTGGCCGATCTCGTGGCCGAGGACCGCCGCCAGCTGATCCTGGTTCTTGGCCACGCTGAAGATGCCGCTGTTGACGCCGACCTTGCCGCCGGGCAGCGCGAACGCGTTGGGTTCCTTGTCGTCGAACAGCGCGGTTTCCCACGCCGTGCCGCGCCATTGCGCCGGCAACTGCGCGACCAGCGCATCGACCACGCAGCGCACGTAGGCGTTGCGCTTGGGATCGGCGTCGATCGGCTGCTTGGCCTTGGCTTCGGCGAATGCCTTCAGCCCGAGCTGGTCCAGCTCCTGCTGCGACACGCCGCCCACGACCTGGGTGCGCCCGGTCGGCGATGTGGTCGTTGCGCACGCTGCCAGCAGCACCGCGATCGATGCCCCCAGTACAAAACTCTTCATACGGGTTCCCCTATGACACGCATCTCAGTGTGGTGGCCCTTGTCTTAACATTTCGTCAAACAAATCTTCAAGTTGTGCCAAACCAAGACAGCGCGGCGACGGCGACGGCGTTGTTCAGGCCGTGTGCGGCAATCGGCGCCCACAACGTGCCGGTGCGCTTGTACAGCCATGCGAACGCGGCGCCCATGCTGCCGTAGACCAGCCACAGCTGCAGGGTCTCGGCCATGCCGTTGCCGGTGGTGCCGGGCAACTCGTGCACCAGCGCGAACGCAACGCCGCTGAGCGCCATGCCCAGCCGCGGCCGCCCGGCATCCCACAGACGCCCGAACAGCACCCGGCGGAACAGCAGTTCCTCGTAGGCCGGGGCGATCAGCACCGCGAACACGACCAGGAACAGCGGCATCTGCGCCATCGCCTCGCGCATCAGCGGCAGGTTGGTCGGCACCGGCTTGATCCCCAGCTGCGCGCCAAGGTTGGACAGCAGGGTGCTGCCCACGAACACCGCCCCCGCCACCAGCAACACCCAGCCCCAGGTGGCCGGCACGCGCGCGGCCTGCCAGGAGGCGCGGCGCTCGGCCGCGCTGGCCGGGCGGCGCAGGAAGTACAGCAGCAAGGCCGCGGACAGGGTGCTGACCAGGGCGATCAGCAGCTGCGCCAGCGCGCCGGGCTGGCCGAGCCGGGAGGCGACGGCCGTGGCCAGCCGATCGGCGGGAATGCCCTGCGCACGCAGTTCCATGCTGATCTGGAAACCGCGCACCACGCCCCAGACCAGGCCGCACAGCACGCTGACCGCCAGCAGCACGACGGCGGCCAGCAGCAGGTCGAGGACGAACCAGAGCACTGGCTTGCCCGCGCCGGACGGCGGTGGCGCGGCATGGGGCAGCGGGGGCGGGGCGGGCATGTGCGACGGCAGCGAGGTCATCGCGATCCTGGGCGAGAGCAGGCTAGGGGGAGCGCAACGCTGCCGGCCCCTGGCGCGCGCCGGGGGGCGGCGATGCCGCGTCAGATATCGAGGTTAGCGACCTTCAGCGCGTTTTCCTCGATGAAATCGCGGCGCGGTTCGACCACGTCGCCCATCAAGGTGCTGAAGATCTGGTCGGCGGCCACCGCGTCCTCGATGCGCACCTGCAGCAGGCGGCGCGTGTCCGGGTTCACCGTGGTTTCCCACAGCTGCTCGGCGTTCATTTCGCCCAGGCCCTTGAAGCGCTGGATCTGCCGGCCCTTCTTGGCCTCGTCGAACAGCCAGGCATGCGCCTGGGCGAAGCTGCTGATCGACTGGGTCTTGTTGCCGCGCACGATCTGCGCGCCTGCGCGGACCAACCCGTTCAACGCCAGCGCGACTTCGCGCAGCGGGCGCAGTTCGCCGCTCTCGAACACCGCCATCGGCAGCACCTGGGTCAGTTCTTCGCCCATGTGGCGGCGCACCGCGATCAGCGTCGCCGGCCGCTGTTCGGTAGCCGGCTCGAAGCGCAGCTGGTAGCGGGCGGTACCCAGGCTGCCCCGGTTGAGCACGGCCTGCAGCGAGGTCAGGCTCGGGTGCTGGTCGCCTTCGGCCTCCAGCTGCGCCACGTCCAGCGGCGGCAGGTCGATCAGCGCGGTCAGCAGCGCCGGATCGTAGCGGTGCGCGTTGCGCGCCACCGCGTCGTTGGCGCTGGCGAACAGCAGCAGCAGCTTCTCCAGCGCGCTGCCGGTGATCGGCGGCTCGTCGGTGGCCGGGATCAGCGCCGCCCCTTCGACCGCGCTGTTGGCCAGGTAGGCGTTGAGCGCGTTGTCGTCCTTCAGATACAGCTCCTGCTTGCCCTGCTTGAGCCGGTACAGCGGCGGCAGGCCGATGTAGATATAGCCGCGCTCGATCAGTTCCGGCATCTGCCGGTAGAAGAACGTCAGCAGCAGGGTGCGGATGTGCGCACCGTCCACGTCGGCGTCGGTCATGATGATGATGCGGTGGTAACGCAGCTTGTCCGGGTTGTACTCGTCGCGGCCGATGCCGGTGCCCAGCGCGGTGATCAGCGTGCCGACCTGGTCGGAGGCCAGCATGCGGTCGAAGCGTGCGCGTTCCACGTTGAGGATCTTGCCGCGCAGCGGCAGCACCGCCTGGTTCTTGCGGTTGCGGCCCTGCTTGGCCGAGCCGCCGGCCGAGTCGCCCTCGACGATGAACAATTCCGACAGCGCCGGATCCTTTTCCTGGCAGTCGGCCAGCTTGCCGGGCAGGCCGGCGATGTCCAGCGCGCCCTTGCGCCGGGTCAGGTCGCGCGCCTTGCGCGCAGCCTCGCGAGCGCGCGCGGCATCGACAATCTTGCCGGCGATGGCCTTGGCCTCGCTGGGGTTTTCCTGCAGGAATTCCTGCAAACGGGCGCCGAACGTGTTCTCAACGGCCGGCTTAACCTCGGAACTGACCAGTTTCTCCTTGGTCTGCGACGAGAAGCTCGGATCCGGCACCTTCACCGACAGCACCGCGATCATACCTTCGCGCATGTCGTCGCCGGACAGGGTGATTTTGGCCTGCTTGGCGATGCCGTTCTGTTCGATGTAATTGGTCAGGGTGCGGGTCAGCGCGGCGCGGAAGCCGGCCAGATGGGTGCCGCCGTCCTTCTGCGGGATGTTGTTGGTGAAGCAGAACATCGTTTCCTGATAGGCGTCGGTCCACTGCAGGGCCACGTCCACGACGATGCCGTTCTGCTCGCCGGTCACCGAGATCACGTTCGGGTGCAGCGGGGTCTTCAGCTGCGCCAGGTGCTCGACGAAGCTGCGGATGCCGCCTTCGTACTCGAACACGTCCTGGCGGCCCTCGCCGCGCTCGTCCTGCAGGGTGATCTTGACCCCGGAGTTGAGGAAGGACAGTTCGCGCAGGCGCCGCGCCAGGATGTCGTAGTGGAACTCGACGTCGCTGAAGATCTCCACCGCCGGCTTGAAGCGCAGCATGGTGCCGCGCTTGTCGGAGGGCTCGAGCTGCTTGAGCGGGTATTGCGGCTCGCCCAGCTTGTATTCCTGCTGGTAGTGATGGCCATCGCGCCACACGTCCAGCCACAGGTGCTCGGACAGGGCGTTGACCACCGACACACCGACGCCGTGCAGGCCGCCGGACACCTTGTAACTGTTGTCGTCGAACTTGCCGCCGGCATGCAGCACGGTGAGGATCACCTCGGCCGCGGAGACGCCTTCTTCCTTGTGAATATCCACCGGGATGCCGCGGCCGTTGTCGGACACCTGCACCGAGCCATCCAGCATGATCTTGACCAACACGTTGTCGGCGTGGCCGGCCAGCGCTTCGTCGATCGAGTTGTCGACGACCTCGAACACCATGTGGTGCAGGCCGGTACCGTCGTGCACGTCGCCAATGTACATGCCGGGACGCTTGCGGACCGCTTCCAGCCCGCGCAGCACGGTGATCTTGCTGGAGTCGTAGGTGGTGTTGGCGGGCGAGGTTGGCGGATTCTGTTGTTCGGTCATGCGCGTGCCGTAGGCTCCACGAGTCGGACGACGGCGGGCAGGAGCCCGGTCGCGCCGATGGATAGGGGATTGCGGCCAATTATAGCAGCCCCGGCCCTGCCGCCCCCGCCGCGGTCAGGAACGGGCCACGGCCTGCCCATGTTCCACGTGGAACCGGGCAATCGGCAGCGCGCTATCGGCCAGCGCCTGTGGGGTCTCGGTCGCGGTGACGAAGACCTGCGCCGGGCAGGCCTGCAGGCGCTGCAGCACACGCCGCTGGTGATGCTGGTCCAGTTCCGAGGCCAGGTCGTCCAGGGCGATCACCGGCCACTCGCCGCGTTGCTCGGCATAGTCTTCGGCCTGGGCCAGCAGGCAGGCCAATGCGGTGAGCTTGGCCTGGCCGCGCGACAGCGCGTCGCGGCCGGGGATGGTCGCGAATGCCAGGCTCCAGTCGGCACGGTGCGGTCCAACCGAGGTATAGCCGTACTGGCGGTCGCGTTCGCGGTTGAGCAACAGCGCATCGGCCAGCGGCACCTCGTGGCGGCGCCAGCCAGGCGCGAACTGCAGGTGTTGGATGCCCAGCGCTGGCGCCAGTTCCGGCCCCAGCGCCAGCAGGCGCTGCAGCAGCCGTTCCAGATACTGCTCGCGGCGCGAGGTCAGCGGTTCGCCGGCCTCGGCCAGCTCGTGGTCCCAGGCGTCCAGGGCCGCGCCGCCACCGCCGCTCTTGAGCAGGGCGTTGCGCTGGCGCAGCGCCCGCGCATAGCGGCGCCACAGGGACAGGAAGTCAGGTTCCACGTGGAACAAGCCCCAATCAACGAAGCGCCGACGCGGTTCGCCGCCGCCGCTGACCAGCACGTGGCTCCCCGGCTCGAAGGTGACCACCGCCAGCGCGGCGCACAGCGTGCCCAGGTAGGCCACGTCTTCGCCATCCAGGCGGCCACGCCAGTCCTGGCCGCTATGGCGCAGTCCGGCGCGGCGCCGCCGCGTCTGTTGCGGCTCGGCGCCGCGCTCCTGCCATTCGACGAACACCTCGAGCGCGTCCTGGCCCTGGCTGACCAGGCCGTCGCGGACCCGACCGCGAAAGCTGCGGCCATAGGCCATCAGGTGCATGGCCTCGAGGATCGTAGTCTTGCCGGCACCGTTGTCGCCCGTAATCAGGTTCAGCCCGGGCGCAGGCGCCAGTTCGAGCGCGGTGAAGCGGCGCAGATGATGGAGATCGAGGCGGGAGACATGCATGCGGGGAATCGGTGCGAGGGCGCTCTCACCCGGCGCACGCGGGTCGGCTCATAGGGGCAGGGCGGCAGCATACCCAAAGCGGCTGCGAACGTCGTGTGGGGAGGGGTGCTGGACACTTGCAGCTGCGTCAGCGCTTGCTCGCGCAGGCACTGCGGCCGCCTTTATGAGGCGATCGGGACCGCGATGACGCATGGCAGAAGACATCAAACGGCGGCGGTAAAGCCCGTCGCGACTGAAGTCGCTCCCACAGGGAGCATGCAAGGCGTCGAGATCGCCTGCCGAATCGCGGGCAAAAGAAACCCGGCGCTTAGGCCGGGTTTCTTTGTGTGTTCCACGTGGAACACGGGATGTCGAACGACGGTCAGAGGCGCAGTGGCATCACCACGTGGCGCGAGCGGGCGCTGCTGGCCTCGCGCACCAGGGCCGAGGAGTTGGCATCGCGCAGCTGGATCACGATGAACTCCTCGCGCAGCGCCGACAGCGCGTCGAGCAGGTAGTTTACGTTGAAACCGATCGCCAGATCGCTGACCTTGGTGTCGGCCTCGATCTCTTCCTGCGCCTCTTCCTGCTCGGGATTGTGCGCACTGATCTTCAGCTGGCCCGGCGAGACTTCCACGCGCACCCCGCGGTACTTCTCGTTGGACAGGATCGCGGCACGCTGCAGTGCGGCGCGCAGCGCTTCGCGATCCAGCTTGACCTCGCGGTCGGCGCCGATCGGGATCACCGCTTCGTAATCGGGGAAACGGCCGTCGATCAGCTTCGAGGTGAAGGTGACATCGTCGCGCTTGACCCGCACGTGGCTGCGCCCGACTTCCAACTCGACCTCGCGATCACCGCCTTCCAGCAGCCGCTGCAGCTCGGTCACGCCCTTGCGCGGCACGATGATCTGCCGCTTGGCGCCGCTGGCGTTCTCCAGCGCGGTCTCGCACAGCGCCAGGCGGTGGCCGTCAGTGGCCACGCAGCGCAAGGTCTGGTCGTGCAGGTCGAACAGCAGGCCGTTGAGGTAGTAGCGCACGTCCTGCTGCGCCATCGCGAACGCGGTACGCTCGATCAGCTCCTTCAGCGCCGCTTCCGGCACCAGCACCCGTTCGGTGGCTTCGACCTCGTCCACCGACGGGAAATCGTTGGCCGGCAACGTGGCCAGGGTGAAGCGGCTGCGCCCGGCCTGCACGGTGATCTTGTCGCCGTTCTGGGTCACGGTGATCTTGCTGCCGTCAGGCAGCGCCCGAATGATCTCGAACAGCTTGCGTGCCGGGATGGTGGTTTCGCCGTCCTGCGCATCGTCGACCGCGATGCGCGACACCATTTCCACTTCCAGGTCGGTACCGGTCAGCGACAGTTGCCCGTCGTGCACCTGCACCAGGAAGTTGGCCAGAACCGGCAAGGTCTGGCGGCGTTCGACCACATTGACGACTTGCGCCAATGGCTTGAGGAAGGCTTCGCGCTGCAGTGTGAAACGCATGTGGTTCCGTGCCCCTATGCTTTAAAAAGATATGGAATAAATCAAAAGCTTGGTGGTGATGGTAGAGCGATTTTCGGTGCAAAGGTAGCTTAACTCTCTGGAATCAAAGGGGTTTTTAGCTCCTCAATCCCGGGTATTACTGCCCCTGTAGGGGTGGGGAAACCTGTGGATAGTTTTCCCGGCGCCGCCACGCTGCACGTTATCCACAGTTTCTACCGGATTTGTCGCGAAGTCATGCACCGTTTTATCAAAGCGTCGTCGGCAGGTGTCGTGGAGGGCGCGCCATGCCTCCCCTCCGCGCCTTGCCGGGCGCCGGCCGGGCTACTCGCTCAACTTGCGGATCAGCTTGTCCCAGTCCTCGCGCAGCTTGCCGTCGGTTTCCATGAGGTGCTTGATCTGGCGGCAGGCGTGCAGCACGGTGGTGTGGTCGCGGCCGGCGAACGCATCGCCGATCTCCGGCAGGCTGTGTTCGGTCAGCTCCTTGGTCAGCGCCATCGCCACCTGCCGCGGCCGCGCCAGCGAGCGCGTGCGGCGCTTGGACAGCAGGTCCTTGATCTGCAGGCCGTAGTAGTCGGCCACGGTCTTCTGGATGTTGGGGATGCCGATCGCCTGCTGCTGCGCGCGCAGCAGGTCGCGCAGCGTCTCCTGGGCGAACTCGGTGGTGATCGCGCGGCCGGTGAAGTTGGCGCGGGCGGCCAGCGTGTTGAGCGCCCCTTCCAGATCGCGCACGTTGGAGCGCATCTTCTTGGCGATCAGGAACGCCACGTCGTCGGGGATGTCGGCGCCGCGCTCGCGCGCCTTGGCCAGCACGATCGCCGCACGGGTCTCGAAGTCGGGCGGGTCGATCGCCACCGACAGGCCCCAGGCCAGGCGCGACTTCAGCCGCGGCTCCAGGCCTTCGACCTCGCGCGGGTAGCGGTCGCAGGTCAGGATGATCTGCTGGCGGCCGTCGAACAGCGCGTTGAAGGTGTGGAAGAACTCTTCCTGGGTGCGGTCCTTGCCGGCGAAGAACTGGATGTCGTCGATCAACAGCGCATCCACCTGCTGGAACTGGCGCTTGAACTGGTCCATGGTCTTGTCCTGCAGCGCGCGGATCATCGCGCTGAAGAACTGTTCCGAGCGCAGGTACATGACCCGCGCGTTGGGGTTCTGCTCGCGCATCGCGTTGCCGGCGGCGAACATCAGGTGGGTCTTGCCCAGGCCGGTGCTGCCGTACAGCAGCAGCGGGTTGTGCGCGCGGTCGCCGGGTTTCTGCGCCGCCTGCGTGGCCGCGGCCAGGCCGAGCTGGTTGCTGCGGCCTTCGACGAAGTTGGCGAAGGTGTAGTGCGCGTCGAGGTTGCCGGCGAATGGCTCCA
>NZ_CAPJ01000232.1 GCF_000331775.1 Xanthomonas translucens pv. translucens DSM 18974 | reverse complement strand
CCGCGCGCAGGCCGCCGGACTCGGCGTCAATGCCGGCCACGACCTGGCCCAGGCCAACCTCGGCGCGTTCCTGGCCGCAGTGCCGCAGGTGCTGGAGGTGTCGATCGGCCATGCGCTGATCGGCGAAGCGCTGTATGCCGGGTTGGATGCCACGGTGAAGGCGTATCTGGGAATTCTGGATGCTGCGCGGTAGCGCGCATTCGCGTTAGGCGGTCATCGGCGCTCATGCGCGAGCTGTAGCGGTTTTTCGCTTTCGCGATCGGCCGCGACCGAGGAAGTCGAAGGAAAAGTGTCGCGGCTGAAGCCGCTCCTACAAAATCGGGCGGGGCGTTACCGAACCTGCAGGCGATTGCAGGCCGGCGCCGGGGCCAAAAAAAACGCCACCGTTGCCGGTGGCGTTTGCAGTCGCGTCATGACTGAGGTGTTGCGGTAGAGCTTATTGCTGCACGAAGCCGATCTTTTTCATGTCCGAATTCTTGGCGGCGGCCAGCACCTTGGCCATCACTTCGTACTCGGAATCCGGATTGGCATCGATGCGCAGTTCCGGCTGGTTGGTCGGATCGCGCTGTACTTCGTTTTCCATCATTTGCGGGAGCGCCGTCACAGCCACCGGGCTGTTGTTCCAGAAGAGCTGGTTCGACGCATCGATACGCAGATCGATCGGCGGTGGCGGGTCGCGCAACTGCGGCGGCGGGTTGATCACTCGCTGCGGCAGGTCCACGTCGATCGGATACGTCATGATCGGCGCGGTCACGATGAAGATGATCAACAGCACCAGCATCACGTCGACCAGCGGCGTGACGTTGATGTCGGCCATGGGACCACGGCCGCCTCCTGAACTGAATGCCATGGCTCAGTTCCCCTTCTCTTTGGTCGCAACGAAACCGACGTCCAGCATGCCCTGACCCTGCGCGATCTTGGTGATCTCGTTGATCGTACGCATCTTGGTCGTGCGGTCGCCACGCAGGTTGAGCGGCGGCTGCGGGGTCTGCTGGGCGGCGGTGGAGAAGCGCGATTCCAGGGCTTCCTTGGAAACCGGCTCGTCGTTCCAGTACAGCGACCCGTCTTCCTTGACCGACAGCGTGATCGGATTGGAACGTTTCTCGTCCTTGTCCGGATCCTGCTTCAGGTTGGCTTGGGGCAGCTCCACCTTGACCTTGTGGGACATCAGCGGTGCCGTGATGATGAAGATGATCAGCAGCACCAACATCACGTCCACGAGGGGCGTGACGTTGATGTCGGCCATGGGGCCGCCGCTGTTACCACTACTGAAAGCCATAACGGGCTCCGTTAATCGTTGCGTGGACGACTCGACCGCGGATCAGCGAACGCGCGAACCAGTGGCGAAGAAGTCATGCAGGTCGTGGGCGAACGTATCGAACTTGGCGATCGTCGAGCTGTTGACCTTGCTGAAGAAGTTGAACGCGAACACGGCCGGGATCGCGACGAACAGACCGATCGCGGTCATGATCAGCGCTTCACCCACCGGGCCGGCAACGGCGTCGATCGAGGCGGAGCCGGTGGCACCGATCTTGATCAGCGCGCCATAGATGCCCCACACCGTACCCAGCAGACCGACGAACGGCGCGGTCGCACCGACGGTGGCCAGCAGGGTCATGCCCGACTGCAGCTTGGTGCTTTCGCGGGTCACGGCCTGACGCAGGGCGCGGTCGACGAACTCCGAACGGCTCAGGGTTTCGCCCAGGCCATTGCCGGCGCCGGCTTCGGCACGCTGGTGGTGCGCAGCGGCCTGTGCGGCGTCGAGCGCGATCTTCGAGAACGGCTCGCTGGCCGGCTGCTCTTCCATCGCACGGATGGCGTCCTGCGCGTTCGGCGTATCCCAGAACAGGCTGGTAACGCGGTCGGCCTGGCCCTTCAGACGGGTGGCGCGGAAGATGTTGATGACGGTCCAGTACCAGGACGACGCCGACATGATGATAAGGGTGATGAGCACCACCCAGGAGACGGCGAAGTCACCCGGCTTGGAGGTCATCTCGGTGATCAGGTGCTCGAAGCCCATCTGCGACAGGGCGTTCGATGCGTTGTTGCCCCCCGCAGCAGCGGCGATGAAAATTTCCTGCAGCATGACGCTTACCTTTGTTGTGTGTGGTGATGAGGGTGGTGCAAAGAGTAGACAGGGCGTACAGACCGGCGGGTGCGCCAGCCTGCTGCCTTTGTATCAGTTCAGCGCGAAGTTGACCGGTACGCGGACGCGGCCGGCGGTCTTCTGTCCATTGACGACAGCGGAATTGAACCGCCACTTGCGCGCTGCTTCCATGGCGGCGCGGTCCAGATCGCGATTGCGGCTGGATTTCTCGACGGCGACGTTGGTGACGTTACCGTTTGCATCGACGTCGATGATCAGGATCACCTCGCCTTCCGCGCCAGACCGGAATGCGGACGGCGGGTACTTCGGCGGGTTCATGTTCTTCGACGAAATATCGACGCTGGCGCCGATGTCGGTCGCGGCCGCAGGCGGCGCAGGCGGCGACGGCGGCGTGGCGATGTCCGTGTCGCGCGGCGTGGGCACATCGATCACCGGGGCTTGCGGCGGCGGCGGCAACGGGGTCGGCTTCGGCGGCGCCAGGTTCTTAACAG
>NZ_CAPJ01000233.1 GCF_000331775.1 Xanthomonas translucens pv. translucens DSM 18974 | reverse complement strand
GAACGCCCCCGCGCGGTCGCGCGCGTGGCCGGCCGTGGCGGCAACGCAGACAGGTGCGCTGGCATCGGCACCGCGCAACGGCGCGGGCGGCAGACGTGGCAAAGATATCGGAACGGTTCGCATCCGACAGCTTCCGAATGAGTCCGCCGGGAGCTTAGCCGCACCCCTGCCTGGCGAGCGGCCCGGAGCGAAATAACGTATGAAAAACGGTAGCCGGCCAGGCGAGGGCGGTCGCGCGGCGCAGGCAGGCTGCGCTCAGTGCGCGAACTCCCATTGCAGCCCGACCGTATAGCCGCGATCCGGCCCCGGCTCGTAGTAGCGGCCGTTGCCGTCGTTGACGATGACCGAGCCGATGTAGGCGTGATCGAGCGCGTTGTCGATGCGCGCGAAGCTGCGCAGCGCGCCGTGCGCGGTATTCCAGCGGCGCGATGCCTCCAGGTTCAACAGCGCGTAGCCGGGGGCGGTCGCGCTGGCCAGGTCGTTGGCCACGGTATCGCCGGCGGCCACCGCTTCGACCGCGAACTGCCAGGCACGCGGCTGCCACTGCCAGCGCGCGAAGACCTGCTGGCGCGGCACCCCGGGCAGGCGCGAACCAGCCGCCACCGGCGCGGTGGGCGTGGCGCAGCCGCTGCTGGCGCAGGTCAGGTAGCCCTGGCGTACGGTCGCCTGCAGCCAGGTGTAGGACAGCTGCAGCTGCGCGGTGTCGCCCAGCGGCAGCAGGTAGCTGGCCTCGGCGCCCTGGCGGCGGGTGCGGCCGATGTTGCGGTAGGTGCTGCGGCCATTGGTGTTGCTGGCCACCGCCAGTTCGTCGTCGGTCGTGGCGCGGAACAGCGCCGCTTCCCAGGCCGCGCCGGCCTGGTTCCGCCATTTCGCGCCCAGTTCCAGGTTCTCGCTGCTGGCCGCGGACAGGTCCAGCGCCAGCCCGGCGCCGCCGTCGTTGCGGTAGCCCAGCTCGTTGAAGGTCGGGGTCTCGAAGCCGCGCCCGGCCGAGGCGTAGAAGCGCAGGTCGTCGCTGGCGCGGAACACCACCCCGGCCACCGGCGTGGTCGCCGCATAGTCGGTGCGACCGCTGTCGTCCGGGTTGCGGCCGACGATGTAGGCATCGTCCGACCGGAACCGCACCTGGCTGTGGCGCACGCCGGCCAGCAGCGACCAGCGCGCGCCGAACTGCCACCAGGCCTGGGCGAACTGATCCACGTTCTGCACCTGGTCCTCCTGGTCGCGGCGCAGCAGGCCCTTCACTCCCAGCGTGCTGCCGACGAAGTTCTCGTAGCCGGTGCGGTGCTGCTGCTGGCGGTCGGCATTGGCGCCGACGGTGAACTGGAACGGCCGCCCGCCCAGCTCGCCCTGCCAGGCCCAGCGCGCATCCACGCCACCGTAGTCGCCGTCCAGATCGATCAGCCCGCCGGCATGCAGCGGATTGGCCTGCACCGCCACCGGCACCGCCAGGTACTGCTGCACGTCGCGGCGCCCGGCGTAGCCCATCAGCCGCCAGGTCTGCTGGTCCACCTGCTGGGTGAAGATCGCCCCGGCCTGCGCCTGGCGCGTGGACTTGCGCGTATCGAACTGGGTCGCCACGGCGGTGGCCTGTTGCGGATCGGCATGGAACTGGGCGCGGGTCAGGCCCAGCGGATCCTGCGCCCACGGCGCGTCCAGGTAGTTCAGCACCAGGTCCAGGCGCCGGCCGGGGGCCAGGTCGAAACCGAACCTGGCGTTGACCGATTCGCGCCGCGCCTGGCTGTGGTCGCGGTAGCCGTCGGTGCGGAAATGGGTGGCGGCCACGTTGTAGTGCACGTCGCCTTGCTGGCCCTGCAGCTGCGCCCCGGCGCTATACGTGCCGTTGCTGCCGACGGTGCTGCGCAACCGCCACGGGTCGCCGGGCGCGCCGTCGGCGCTCCACAGCTGCACCACGCCGCCGGAGGAGTTGCCGTACAGCGCCGAGAACGGGCCGCGCAACACCTCGATGCGTTCGGCGCCCAACAGGTTGAAGTGCGACAGCTGGCCCTGGCCGTCCGGCATCGTCGCCGGGATGCCATCCAGCAGCAGGCGCACGCCGCGCACGCCGAACGCCGAACGCGCGCCGAAGCCGCGGATCGACAGCTGGGTATCCTGCGCGTAGTTCTGGCGGTCGCGGGCCAGCAGCCCAGGCACGCCGGACAAGGCCTCGGCGACCTGCACGCCGGTGCGGTTGCTGTCGCCGACGGTGATCGCAGTCAACGAGGCCGGCAAATCGAAATCGTCCACCCCGCTGACCCGCACGGCCTGCACCTGCACGACCGGCAGGGTGGCGGGATCGGCATCGGCCTCGGCGGCGCAGACGACGGGCGACAGCCCCGCGGCGCAGAGGCCGCAGAGCAGGGCGAGGGGATGGCGATTGGGCATGCGCGCATCATCGCGCAAGCGCCGCCTGGCCGCACGCGGTGCGGCGCAAAGCCCCGCCACGCAAGGCCCGCGTTTGCTAGGATGGGGCGTTTGACCGCGCCGGCTCCGGTCCCTCCCGGCCCCCACCTTTCGCCACCAAACGAGTACCGCCGTGTCCTTCTTTGCAAACGTGGAACAGGTCCCAGGCGACCCGATCCTGGGCCTGACCGAGGCCTACAACGCCGATTCCCGCCCGACCAAGGTCAACCTGGGCGTGGGCATCTATTACGACGAGAGCGGCCGCATCCCGCTGCTGCGCGCCGTCCAGCAGATCGAACGGCAGCTGGCGCAGGACGCCAAACCGCGCGGCTACCTGCCGATCGACGGCCTGCCGGCGTACGACCTGGCCACACAGAAACTGCTGTTCGGCGCCGAGTCGCCGCTGCTGGCCGCCGGCCGCGTCGCCACCTCGCAGACCATCGGCGGCAGCGGCGCGTTGCGCGTGGGCGCGGACCTGCTGAAGAAGCTGCTGTCCACCTCGACCATCGCCATCAGCAACCCGAGCTGGGAGAACCACCGCGCGGTGTTCTCGGCCGCCGGCTTCGACGTGGTCGATTACACCTATTTCGATGCGGCCACGCACGGCCTGAACTTCGACGGCATGCTCGCCGACCTCAACAAGCTCGCGCCGGGCACCGTGGTGCTGCTGCATGCCTGCTGCCACAACCCGACCGGCGCCGACCTGACCCAGGAACAGTGGCGCACCGTCGCCGCGCTGCTGAAGGAACGTGACCTGTTCCCGTTCGTCGACATCGCCTACCAGGGCTTCGACAAGGGCATCGACGAAGACGCCTACGCGGTGCGCCTGCTGGCCGAAGCCGGCGTGGACAGCTACGTGGTCGCCAGTTCGTACTCCAAGTCGTTCTCGCTGTACGGCGAGCGCGTCGGCGCGCTGTCGGTGGTCTCGGCCAACGCGGCCGAGAGCAAGGCGGTGCAGTCGCAGGTCAAGCGCATCGTCCGCACCCTCTACTCCAGCCCGTCCACGCACGGCGCCGCACTGGTGGCCGGCGTGCTCAACAGCCCCGAGCTGCGCGCGATGTGGGAGCAGGAACTGACCGAGATGCGCGAGCGCATCCACGCATTGCGCGCCGGCATGGTGCAGAAGCTGGCCGCCCTCGGCGCGCCGGAGTTCGGCTTCATCCAGCAGCAGGCCGGCATGTTCTCCTACTCGGGCCTGAGCAAGGCGCAGGTGGACCGGCTGCGCGAAGAGTTCGGCATCTACGCCGTCGGCACCGGCCGCATCTGCGTGGCCGCGCTGAGCCAGGCCAACCTGGACTACGTGACCCAGGCCGTGGCAACCGTGCACAAGGGCTGATCGCGCGCGGTACTGCAACACGAAGCCGGAAGCGCCTGCGCTTCCGGCTTTTTTTGTGCCTGCGATTGCCCGCCTGTTGTGGGAGGGGCTTCAGCCCCGACGCATGCCACTCTCGGAACGCACCAACCTTCCATCGGCCATGGCGCTGCGGTGCCGCTGCACGCCCTCGCTCGCCCACTAATCGAAATCTCATGCAACAGCCGCGACAATAGGCACCCTTCCCCCACCAAAGGCTGCCTGCGCCCATGTCGCGAACCTCGCTGACCCGCTTCCTGATCGAAGAAGAGCACGCCGGCCGCATCGGCCCGGAGCTGCGCCAGCTCATCACCATCGTGACCCGCGCCTGCAAGCGCATCTCCATCGCGGTCAGCAAGGGCGCCCTGGGCGGCGTGCTCGGCGACGCCGGCACCGGCAACGTGCAGGGCGAGGCGCAGAAGAAACTGGACGTGCTCAGCAACGACATCCTGCTCGAAGCCAACGCCTGGGGCGGGCATCTGGCCGCCTGCGCATCGGAAGAGATGGACCACTGCCAGCCGGTGCCGGACAAATATCCCAGCGGCGACTTCCTGCTGCTGTTCGACCCGCTCGACGGCAGCTCTAACATCGACGTCAACGTCTCCGTCGGCACCATCTTCTCGGTGCTGCGCGCACCGCCAGGCACCGACACGCCCGGCGACGAACACTTCCTGCAGCCCGGCACCGCCCAGGTCGCCGCCGGCTACTGCATCTACGGCCCCAGCACGATGCTGGTGCTGACCCTGGGCCACGGCACCCACGCCTTCACCCTGGAACGCGAGGAAGGCAGCTTCCTGCTGACCCAGGCCGACATGCGCATCCCCGAGGACACCGCCGAGTTCGCGATCAACATGTCCAACCAGCGCCACTGGGAAGCGCCGATGCAGCACTACGTCGCCGACCTGCTGGCCGGCAGCGAAGGCGCGCGCGGCAAGAACTTCAACATGCGCTGGATCGCCAGCATGGTCGCCGACGTGCACCGCATCCTGACCCGCGGCGGCATCTTCATCTACCCGTGGGACAAGAAGGACCCGGGCAAGGCCGGCAAGCTGCGCCTGATGTACGAAGCCAACCCGATGGGCCTGCTGGTCGAACAGGCCGGTGGCGCCGCCAGCACCGGCCGCGAGCGCATCCTCGGCCTGCACCCCGAGCAACTGCACCAGCGCGTGCCGGTGTTCCTGGGTTCCAAGAACGAGGTGGCCGAGGCAGTGCGATATCACATGGAGCATGACGGGGCAGGGGGCTGAGTCTTCGCTTCAAGCCGCTCGACAATCCGGATATGTCCATAGCACCCGCTTTCCAGCGGGTGTAATGGTTAGGCCGGCGGAAAAGCCGCATAGCGGTATCTTTCGCTTGAGTCTGTAGGTGGCCGCAGAAGAACTGGACGGCTACGACATGTGGCGCGATGCCGAGGGCGGTTACTTCTGGCGTCGCCGCCAGTTCCCGCTTCGCTGTCGCAGTGCGCAGGCCTGTAAGCGGCATCCATCGCCGGGGAAATGGTGCGGCGCTACGTGGGCCGACGGACGACGGCACTCCCCGCATGGCGGGCGTACCGCGCCGTTGCTACGATGCGCTGCCACGCCCCGCGAGCCGCTGCGCCATGAGCCTGCATGTCTGGTGGATGTTCTTGCTGACGGTGTTCGTGTTGTCGGGCACGCCTGGGCCGAACATGTTGCACGTGATGACGCGCAGCGTGCGTTTCGGCGTACGCCGCAGCCTGCTGGCGATGGCCGGCTGTCTACTGGCGGTGGTGCTGGTGCTGCTGGCGTCGGCGGCGGGCCTGGGCGCGGTGCTGGACGCATCGCCGCGCGTGTTCGAGGTACTGCGCTACGCCGGCGTCGGCTATCTGCTGTGGCTGGGAATTGCCGCCTGGCGTAGCGGCGAGGCGCCGTTGGACCCGCAAGGCGCACCGCCCCTGGCGGCGTCGCTGTCGCCGCTGCAGCTGTTCCGTGGCGGGCTGGCGATCGGATTGAGCAATCCCAAGCTGCTGCTGTTCGCCGCCGCGTTCCTGCCGCAGTTCGTCGACAAGAGCCAGCCGCAGTGGCCGCAATTCGCGATCCTGGTGACCACCTTCGCCGCGTGCGAGCTGTTCTGGTACGCGGTCTACAGTATCGGCGGCCACGGCATCCGCCGCACCCTGGCCCGGCCCGGCCTGCGTCGGCTGTTCGACCGCGTCGTCGGAACCCTGTTCATCGGCTTCGGCATCGTGCTGTTGCGCTTCCGGCCGCAGTAGCGGGCAGGATCGCGGCGACGGACGGCGATGCCGCACCCGCGGCCGATTGCCTGGCACGCCACGATCGAGCTGGTCTGGCACGGTTTGGCGGATGCGGATATCCGTCTCAAGGATCCGGCCCATGCCAGCGCAGCTGCGATGCCGCAGGATCGCTGGTAAGGTCGCGCGATGTCCGATTCCACTGCCGATTTCATCGAAGTCTTCGACGCCGCCATGTCCCGCGAGGATTGTGCGGCAATCATGCGCCGCCTGCGCGGCAGTGCGCAGTTGCAGCCGGGCGAGGTCGGCAGCGGCGTGTTCCCCGAACTCAAGCATAGCCGCGACCTGCGCATCAGCGGCCTGGAGCCGTGGCGCGACGTGGAACAGCGGCTGCAGCAGGCGGTGTTCGCCGGCCTGCTCGGCTATCTGCGCAAGTATCCGCAGGCGCTGATCTCGCCGCTGATGCTGCAGGTGCCCGGCGCCGACGGCCAGCCGCACCGGCTCGGCGCCGACGATTTCGCGCTGCTCGACGATGCGGCGCTGTCCAGCCTGGCCCGCACCTGCCTGCGCCCGGGCGCGATCAACCTGCAGTGGTACGCCGCGGGCGAGGGCGGCTATCCGTACTGGCACTGCGAGCTGTACCCGCGCGATCCCGGCGCCGAGACCCTGCACCGGCATCTGCTGTGGACGCTGTACCTCAACGACGATTTCCAGGACGGCGAAACCGAGTTCCTGTTCCAGCAGCGCAAGATCGCGCCGCGCGCCGGCAGCCTGCTGATCGCGCCGACCGCCTTCACCCACACCCACCGCGGCAACCGCCCGCAGGGCGGCGACAAGTTCATCGCCACCAGCTGGATCCTGTTCCAGTCGGCGCAGGCGTTGTACGGCCGGGAGTAGGGAATGGGGAAAAGCCGGCTAGCGGAGACAGCGTCGCGCGCGCTTGCGAGTCCCCAATCCCCGCCTCAAAACAACTCGCCCTGCGGCGATGGCGCGCGCGGCAGCAGCGGCCTGACGAAGCGGCTGCAGTCCAGCGCCGGGCGCGTGCGTTCGGCATAGCCCAGGCGTTTGTGCGCCAGCGCGAAACGCCGCGCCAGCAGGTCGGCATAGACGCCTTCGCCGCGCATGCGCTTGCCGAAGGCGCTGTCGTAGTCCTTGCCGCCGCGTAGCTGCTGCACCGTGCTCATCACGTGCGCGGCGCGGTCGGGATGATGCGCCTGCAGCCAGTCGCGGAACAGCGGCGCGACCTCGTGCGGCAGGCGCAGCAGCACGTAGCCGGCCGAGTCGGCGCCGGCGGCATGCGCCGCCTCCAGCACCGCTTCCAGTGCGTGGTCGTTGATCCAGGGGATCACCGGCGCCACCATCACCCCCACCGGCACCCCGGCCTGGTGCAGCGTGCGCATTGCGCGCAGCCGCGCATGCGGTGCCGAGGCGCGCGGCTCCAGCCGTGCCGACAGGCGCGGATCCAGCGAGGTCACCGAGAAATGCACGCTGACCAGGTTCTCGCGCGCCAGCGGCACCAGCAGGTCCAGGTCGCGCTCGACCAGCGCGTTCTTGGTGATCAGCGAGAACGGATGGCGGGTTTCCCACAGCACCTCGATCAACTGACGGGTCAACTGCAGCTTGCGCTCGATCGGCTGGTAGGCGTCGGTGTTGATGCCCAGCGCGATCGGGCTGGGCACGTAGCCGGGCTTGGCCAGTTCGCGGCGCAGCAGGTCCGCCGCGTTGGTCTTGGCGAACAGGCGGGTCTCGAAGTCCAGCCCGGGCGACAGGTTCAGGTAGGCGTGGCTGGGGCGCGCGAAACAGTAGCTGCAACCATGCTCGCAACCGCGGTACGGATTGACCGACTGCGAGAAACCCACGTCCGGCGACTGGTTGCGGCTGATGATGCTGCGCGCGGTCTCCTCGCGCACTTGCGTGCGCAGCCGCGGCGCGGCGAATTCCTCGCTGTCGTCGGGATGCCAGCCGTCGTCCTCGGCCTGGCTGATGCTGCGTTCGAAGCGGCCCGGCAGATGGCTGCCGGCGCCGCGTCCCTTGATGGTGGTGGTCATCGGCACAGGCTACGCCGCCGCCGTCGCGGCCGCTGCGACGGCGACGCAGCGGGGCTGAATCTTTCAGCGCCACGCGCAGGAGCCGCGCCGGCCCCGTAGAATTCGCCGATGTTCGTATTCGCAACCTTGCAAAACACCTGGGACTGGCTGACCGGCATCCCGCATTTCGGTGCCTATGTCACCGCCGCCTATCTGCTGTACATCCTGTGGCTGAGCGGCTGGATCGTGCTGCAGAAGCGCGAGCCGGCGGCGACGCTGAGCTGGGTGCTGTCGCTGGCCGCGCTGCCGTATCTGGGCTTCGTCATCTACTACCTGCTCGGGCCGCAGAAGGTGAAGCGGCAACGCCTGCGCCGCGGCCGCGCGCGCTCGGGCATGGAGCACTACAGCAGCGTCTGCCCGCCCGACGCCGACTGCACCGAGCTGGCCAAGATCGCCCAGGCCACCACCGGCCTGGCACCGAGTTCGGCGACCACCGCGCAGTGGCTGGTGGACGGCGCCGCCACATACGACGCGATCGTGCGCGACATCGCCGCCGCGCAGCACCACGTGCACCTGGAGTACTACATCTTCAACCCCGACCGCAGCGGCACGCGCATCCGCGACGCACTGGTCGAGCGCGCCCGCGCCGGGGTCAAGGTGCGCCTGCTGCTGGACGCGGTGGGTTCCTCGCAGGTGCACAAGCGCTTCCTGCAGCCGCTGCTGGACGCTGGCGGCGAGACGGCCTGGTTCCACCCCACCCAGTTGCTGCGCCCGTTCAAGTTCAAGCGGCCCTGGGTGAACCTGCGCACCCACCGCAAGATCGTGGTGATCGACGGGCGCATCGGCTTCACCGGCGGCATCAACGTCACCGACGAAGAAAACGAGGCGCTGCGCCCCGACGCCTACCGCGACCTGCACGTGCGCTGCGAGGGCCACGTGGTGCGCAGCCTGCAGCTGGTGTTCGTCGAGGACTGGCTGTACGCCAGCCGCCAGGGCCGCGACGCCTTCGACATGGCGCAGATCTGGCCGCACGACATGCCCGGCCGCGACGACGGGGCGATCAAGGCGCAGGTGCTGGTGTCCGGCCCGGATTCGTCGTGGGAGAGCATCCACCGCATGCAGGTGGCGGCGATCTACGAGGCGCAGCGGCGGGTGTGGCTGGTGACGCCGTATTTCGTCCCGGGCGAGGCCGCGCGCATGGCGCTGACCTCGGCCGCGCTGGGCGGGCTCGACGTGCGCCTGCTGGTGCCCAAGCGCAGCGATTCGCGCTTGGTGACGCTGGCCGCGCGCTCGTATTTCGACGAATTGCTGCAGTCCGGGATCAAGATCTACGAGTACGGCCCGCGCATGCTGCACAGCAAGGCGCTGATCGTCGACGACGCGCTGTGCATCGTCGGCAGCGCCAATTTCGACAACCGCAGTTTCCGCCTCAACTTCGAGGTCTCGGCGATGTTCCGCGACCGCCAGCTGACGCAGGAGCTGGCCACGCTGATCGGCCGCGAGCTCGGCGCCGCGGTACAGGTGCGCGACGACCGCAAGCGCTCGCTGTGGCGCCACCGGCTGCCCGAGGCGATGGCACGGCTTACCTCGCCGCTGCTGTAGCGCTTGCCGCGCGGCGGCCGTCCGCGCAGTTCGTCGTGGAACCGGCCACCCGCGCGGCGCTACACTGCATCCATTCTTGGGGAGATCGTCATGTACTGGCTGTTTCTGCTGCTCGCGCTCGCTGCCTTCGTCCTGGCGTTCTCCACGCCGCACATGTCGTTGCTGGTGCTGGCCTTGCTGGCGGCGCTGGGATTCCTGCTGGCCTGGGCGCGCGGCTGGTACGTGGCCAAGATTGGCGACGCCAGCCAGCGCGATGCGGCGCCGATGATCGATCCGGCCGAGCTGCGCCGGCTGCGCGAACAGGCCGAGGCGCGCCGTGCCGCAGCGGCCGCAGCCAGCGACGACGCGCTCTCCTCGTAAGCGTCGCCCGCCGATGACCCGACTCAGCGTCAACGTCAACAAGATCGCGGTGCTGCGCAATTCCCGTGGCGGCGAGCTGCCGAGCGTGCTCGAGGCGGCGCGTGCCTGCGTGGACGCCGGCGCGCACGGCATCACCGTGCACCCGCGCCCGGACCGGCGCCACATCCATGCCGAGGACGTGCTGGCGCTGGCCGAGCTGACCGGCGCGCGCGGCGTGGAATTCAACATCGAAGGCAATCCGTTCGCGCCGCCGCGGACCGGCTATCCCGGGCTGATCGCGCTATGCGCGCAGGCGCGCCCGGCGCAGGCCACCCTGGTCCCGGACGGCGACGGCCAGCTGACCTCCGACCATGGCTTCGACTTCGGCCGCGACAGCGAACGCCTGCGCCCGTTGATCGCCGAACTGAAGGCACTAGGTTGCCGGGTCAGCCTGTTCGTGGATGCCGGCAATCCCGATCTGGCACGCGCCGCCGACGTCGGCGCCGACCGCGTCGAGCTATACACCGGGCCGTATGCCGCAGCGTTCGACCGCGGCGACGCCGCCGCGGCCGCCGTC
>NZ_CAPJ01000234.1 GCF_000331775.1 Xanthomonas translucens pv. translucens DSM 18974 | reverse complement strand
CGCGCTTGCGCCAGGCCGCGTCGCTGCGCCGTGGCCGTGCGGCGGGTGTTGCGGCAGTTGCGGCGGGCGCTTGGCTGCGCGTGGATTTTGCCTTGCTGGCCTTGCTGGCCTTGCTCGCCTTAGTGATCTTGGTCGCCTTGGTTGCCTTGGTCGCCTTGGCAGCGCGCTTCGCAGCCGCCGCCGGCGAATCCTGCAGCAAGTCATCGGCCTCGCGATCGGCGGCGAACGCGTCGTCACGCTTGATCAGCAGCCACTGCGGCTGCTTGCCGCGCAATGCGGTGCGCACCAGTTTCCAGTTGCCGTTGAGGCGCTCGCCATGCAGTACGAAATCCAGCTTGCCGGCGGCGATCGCGGCCAGCGGCTCGCCGTCGCACGACCAGGTGCCGTGATCGAACACATCGACATGGCCGGCGCCGTAATGGCCCTCGGGAATGTCGCCGGCGAAACCGGCATAGGACAGCGGATGGTCTTCCACCTGCACCGCCAGCCGTTTTTCGCCGACCCGCAGCGACGGGCCCTTCGGCACCGCCCAACTCTTCAGCACGCCATCGGCTTCCAGGCGGAAATCGTAATGGCGCGAACTGGCGTGGTGCAGCTGCACGACGAAGATCGGCCGCCGCGACGGCGCCGCGCCGCTGTCGTCGGCCGGTTCCGGGGTCGCGCCGAAACGGCGCTTGCGGGCGTACTCGCGCAGCGTCATCGCACCCTACCCTGCCTTGCGCCGCGCCGGCATCTTGCTTGCAGTGGTTTTTTTCGCCGGCTTGGCCTTGGCTGCGGATTTCGCGGCGGGTTTGGCCGCCTTCTTCGCCGCTTTCCTGGCCGGCTTCTTCGCGGTCTTGCGCACCGGTACCGACGCCTCCGCCTGCTTCGCCGGGGTGCGGCGCTTGGCGTCCAGGCTCTTCTGCAGCAGCGACATGAAATCGACCACGTTGGTGGCGGCATCCTCGCGCTGCGGCGTGGCGGCGTCATCCTCCACCTGGGCGGTGCCCTCCTGCGCCTCGATCCGTTTCTGGATCACTGCCTGCAGGCGCTCGCGGAATTCGTCGTGATAGGACGCCGGATCCCACTTGCCCGACATCGAGTCGATCAGCTGTGCGGCCATCTCGGTCTCCCTGGCGCTGATCCGGTAGTCGGCGGCCTTGCCGCTGGGCAGCCTGTAGTCGTCCAGCGCGACCAGCTCCTGCGGATAGCGCAGCAGGATCAGAACCAGCGCGTCTTCCTGCGGCAGCACCGCCGACAGGTATTCGCGGGTGCGGATCACCACCCGCGCGATGCCGACCTTGCCGGTGGCGCGCAGCGTCTCGCGCAGCAGCACGTAGCCCTTCTCCGCCTTCTTGCCCGGCACCAGCACGTAGGGTTTCTCGAAGTAGCGCAGGTCGATGTCGGCGGCGTCCACGAACGCCTCGACTTCCACCGTCTCGTGGCTTTCCGGCGCGGCCGAGGCGATGTCCTGCTGCCCGACCACCACGTAGTTGCCCTTGCTGTACTCGAAGGCCTTGACGATGTCCTTCCACGGCACTTCTTCGCCGGTATCGGCGTTGACCCGCTCGAAGCGGATCGGACGCTTGTCGCGCGCATCGAGCATGCGGAAATGCAGATCGACGCGGCGCTCGCCGGACATCAGCGCCACCGGCACGTTGAGCAGGCCGAAGGACAGGGTGCCGGTCCAGATCGGGCGCGCCATCAGTGCGCCTCCACGCGCAGCGCCGGCGCCGGCAGATGATCCAGCGCCTGCCACGCATCCTCGATCACCGACCGCGCCTGACGCCAGTTCAGTGCGTCGTACGGATGCGGACCTGGAGCGTCGCCGGGACCTTGCGGCGGCATGGCCGGCAACGGATCCAGGTGGGCATTGAACAACAGCGGATCGGGGCGGGCGCTGGGGCACATGGCGGAAGCTCCGGGCGGCATCGGCGGCATGGGGATGGGCAGCAGTAGCGCCGGTGCCGTTAGGCGTTGGTGACAGTCGTGTGGACGCATTGCGATTCGCAGCGGCTTCACCGGCATCGCGCTGCACTGTCCGTACGTTCCCCAACCCCAACCGGAGGAATCGGCCATGTCCACACCCACCGACCCGCTGCGTCGCAACGACCCGGTTCCCGGCGAACAACGCGGCAAGCGTGACAGCCAGGACCGCGAGGACCGCGGCGCCGGCGACAGTCCCGAGACCATCGTCGAACACGAGCCGCGCACCGGCGCGGACCGGCCTGCGCCCGAAGCCGCCGCGGCCGATAGCGCCAACGAGGACCACGCGCACAAGCAGCATGCCGATGCCAATCAGGACGAGGCGCTGGAAGAGACCTTCCCGGCCAGCGATCCGGTGTCGCCGTTCGTGTCGTCCAAGGCGCCGTAGGCCTGTCGGCCATCGGCACCCTGTAGGAGCGGCTTCAGCCGCGACAGGCTGCATGAATCAACGAGCCTGTCGCGGCTGAAGCCGCTCCTACAAGAGGGGTGCGTTCCGCTACACCTTCCCCGCCGCCTGCAACGCTGCGTACTCAGCGTCGCCGAACAGCCGCGAGCGCACCAGGAAACGCACGCCCTCGCCGTTCTCCAGCGAGAACATGCCGCCGCGGCCAGGCACCACGTCGATGATCAGTTGCGTGTGCTTCCAGTAGTCGAACTGCGGCGCGCTGATGTAGAACGGCGCGCCGCCGATCTCGCCCAGTTGCACGTCGCGATCGCCGACGATGAAGTCGTCCTGCGGATAGCACATCGGCGAGGACCCGTCGCAACAGCCGCCGGACTGGTGGAACAGCAGCGCCCCGTGCCGCGCGCGCAGCGTGTCGATCAGCTGCAGCGCCGGCACTGTCGCCAGCACCTGCAGCGGCACGCCGGCGGCGGGCGCGGCGGCGTCCATCAGGCGGCCATGTCCAGCACGATGCGGCCTTCGATCTGGCCGGCGCGCATGCGAGCGAACACGGCGTTGATGTTCTCCAGCCTGGCGGTGGCCACGGTCGCGGCGACCCAGCCCTGCTCGGCGAAGTCCAGCGACTCCTGCAGATCCAGGCGGGTGCCGACGATGGAGCCGCGCACGGTCACGCCGTTGAGCACCATACCGAAGATGTCCAGCGGAAAATGGCCCGGCGGCAGCCCATTGAGCGACACCGTGCCGCCGCGGCGGACCATGCCGATCGCCTGCTCGAACGCCTTCGGCGACACCGCGGTGACCAGCGCGCCGTGCGCGCCGCCGATCTCCTTCTTCAGATAGGCCACCGGGTCGGTGATCAGCGCATTCACCGTCACCGTGGCGCCCAGGCGCCGGGCCAGCGCCAGCTTGGCGTCGTCCACGTCCACCGCGGCCACGTTCAGGCCCATCGCCTTGGCGTACTGCACCGCCATGTGGCCGAGCCCGCCGATGCCGGAGATCACCACCCAGTTGCCGGGCTTGGTGTCGGTGACCTTCAGGCCCTTGTACACGGTGACGCCGGCGCACAGGATCGGCGCGATCTCGACGAAGCCGATGTTCTTCGGCAGATGGCCGATGTAGTTGGCGTTGGCCAGCGCGTACTCGGCGAAACCGCCGTTGACCGAGTAACCGGAGTTCTGCTGCGCCTCGCACAGCGTCTCCCAGCCGCCCAGGCAGTGCTCGCAGTGCCCGCAGGCCGAATACAGCCACGGAATGCCGACCCGGTCGCCTTCCTTGACATGATTCACGCCAGCGCCGACCGCGACCACATGGCCCACGCCCTCGTGGCCGGGAATGAACGGCGGATTCGGCTTTACCGGCCAGTCGCCCTCGGCCGCATGCAAATCGGTGTGGCACACGCCACAGGCTTCGATCTTGACCAGGATGTCGCCGGCCTGCGGCCGCGGCACCTCCACTTCCTCGATCGTCAGCGGCTGGCCGAACGCGCGGACCACGGCGGCTTTCATTGTCTTGTTCATGCAGCACTCCTTGGGAGAACGGATGACAGCACCATCGCTGATTGGGCGATGGTGCGCTTTGATCCAAATCAGGAAGCGGCGTCGCCTGCAATGCCCTGGCGCGGCCGCGTGTCGGGCTGGACGCACGGGCGGCGACCGGGGCGACAGGCGCGCACGGCACTGACGTGCGTCACCATGCGCCGACAGCGCCACGCCCGGCGTGAGCACGCGCGACGCGCGGGGCCACCGCTGAGCGCGGCGGCCCCACGGCCGCGGCGGACTCAGAAGAAGCCCAGCGCCTTGGGTGAGTAGCTGACCAGCAGGTTCTTGGTCTGCTGGTAATGGTCGAGCATCATCTTGTGGTTCTCGCGGCCGATGCCCGACTGCTTGTAGCCGCCGAACGCGGCATGCGCCGGATAGGTGTGGTAGCAGTTGGTCCACACCCGCCCGGCCTGGATCGCGCGGCCCATGCGGTACAGCCGCGACGCATCGCGGCTCCACACGCCGGCGCCCAAGCCGTACAGCGTGTCGTTGGCGATCGCCAGCGCGTCGGCCTCGTCCTTGAACGTGGTCACCGACACCACCGGCCCGAAGATCTCCTCCTGGAACACGCGCATCTTGTTGTGGCCCTTGAACACGGTCGGCTTGACGTAGAAGCCGCCGGCCAGCTCGCCGTCGAGGGCGTTGCGCTCGCCGCCGATCAGCACCTCGGCGCCTTCCTGCCTGCCGATGTCGATGTAGGACAGGATCTTCTCCAGTTGCTCGCTGGAAGCCTGCGCGCCGACCATGGTGTTGGGATCCAGCGGATTGCCTTGCTTGATCGCGGCCACGCGCTTGAGCGCCCTTTCCATGAACCTGTCGTAGATCGACTCCTGGATCAGCGCACGCGACGGACAGGTGCACACCTCGCCCTGGTTGAAAGCGAACAGCACGAAGCCTTCGATCGCCTTGTCGAGGAAATCGTCGTCCTCGGCCATCACGTCGGCGAAGAAGATGTTCGGCGACTTGCCGCCCAGTTCCAGCGTCACTGGGATCAGGTTCTGGCTGGCGTACTGCATGATCAGCCGGCCGGTGGTGGTCTCGCCGGTGAAGGCGATCTTGGCGATGCGCGGGCTGCTGGCCAGCGGCTTGCCCGCTTCCAGGCCGAAACCATTGACCACGTTGAGCACGCCGGCGGGGAGCAGGTCACCGATCACTTCCATCAGCACCAGGATCGATGCCGGGGTCTGCTCGGCCGGCTTCATCACCACGCAGTTGCCGGCGGCGATCGCCGGCGCCAGCTTCCAGCACGCCATCAGCAGCGGGAAATTCCACGGGATGATCTGTCCGACCACGCCCAGCGGCTCGTGGAAGTGGTAGGCGATGGTGTCGCTGTCGATCTCGGAGATGCCGCCTTCCTGCGCGCGGATGGCGCCGGCGAAATAGCGGAAGTGGTCGGCGCACAGCGGCACGTCGGCGTTGAGCGTCTCGCGCAGCGGCTTGCCGTTGTCCCAGGTCTCGGCATAGGCCAGCAGCTCGAGATTTTGCTCGATGCGGTCGGCGATCTTCAGCAGCGCGTTGCTGCGCTCGGTCGCCGAGGTCTTGCCCCAGGCGTCCTTGGCCGCATGCGCGGCATCCAGCGCGGCCTCGACGTCCTGCGCGTCGGAGCGCGCCACCGAGGTGAACACCTTGCCGGTGATCGGCGTGCTGTTGTCGAAGTAGCGGCCGCTCCTGGGTTCCACCCAGTGCCCGCCGATGAAATTGCCGTAGCGCGACTTGAAGATGGACTGCGGATCGGTGGCATGCGGCTTGGTGGTGGTGACGGCGTTCATCGGTGTCTCCTGCGGCGGTGGGAAAGAAATGGGACACGCCCATCCAAGTAAGCAGTCAACGCAAGAGCGATGCCAGGTTTTCGCTGTTGCGCCGCGTCATGGCCGTGCGCCGCGGCCAATGGGCGCGCAGGCTGCATTCTTGCTGCAGCGCGTCACGCCTGCCGATTGCGCGCCGGCGATGGATGTGGTGTTTATCGGAACACCCGTCCCAACACCTGTCGCAATCTGCGACAGCGGAGCCGCCATGGTGCACCCGCAAACGCAGCACCAGCTCGGCCACGCCCGCCGGATCTTCTTCGAGCGCGGCGGCGCCCCGGTCGGCCAAGTGCCGGACACCATCCTGCAGTCGTGGCAGCGCTGCCAGCGCCTGGGTCTGCCGGCGCTGGGTACGCCGCCGATCGAGCCGGTCAGCGCGCCGCGCCTGCGCGAATTGCGCGCGGCGCACGAACGCCTGTGGCGGCTGGCCCGCGCCGAACTGGAAGGCCTGGCCGGCGATGCCGCCGCCACCGGCCGCATCGTGCTGCTGACCGACGCGGCCGGCTGGATCCTCGACGCCGAAGGCAGCCCGGGCTTCCTGGACAAGGCCGGGCGCGTGGCGCTGATGCCGGGCGCGTGCTGGAGCGAGACCCAGGTCGGCACCAACGCGATCGGCACCGCCATCGTCGAGAGCCGCTCGGTGGAAGTGCGCGGCGGCGAACACTATTTTCCGCCGCACCAGATCCTCAGCTGCGCCGCAGTGCCGATCTTCGATCCCTACGGCCAGCTGGCCGGCGTGCTGGACATTTCCGGCGATGCCAGCGTGCAGCACATGCACGCGCTAGGCCTGGCGCGCAGGGCGGTGGCCAGCATCGAGCACCGCTATTTCGACAACGCCATCGCCGAGTGCGAACTGCTGCGCGTGCACCACGATCCGGCGCTGCTCGGCACCGCGCACGAAGGCCTGCTCGCGTTCCGCAACGGCACGCTGGTTGCCGCCAACCAGGCCGGCCTGCGCCTGTTCGGGCTGCAGCGGCACGACCTCGGCCGCGTGCCCTACGCTGCCCTGTTCGAACAGCCGCTATCGCGGTTGCGCCAGCACGGCAGCGTGTTCGACCTGCAGGGTCGCGCACTGCACGGGCGCGTGGACAGCACGGGCGAGGCGTTGCCGCGGCGGCGTTCGCCGTTGCCGCCGATCACCGTGTCCACGGCCACGCGCGCGCCGCCGCATGCCGATGCGCCGCTGTTCGATGCCGCGCTGGAACGGGCGCTGGAACGCGCACGGCGTGTACTCGACGCGCAGTTGCCGGTGCTGGTGCAGGGCGAGACCGGTACCGGCAAGGAAGTGTTCGCGCGCGAACTGCAGCGGCGCAGCGCGCGCGCCGGCAAACCGTTCGTCGCGGTCAATTGCGCGGCGCTGCCGGAAGGCCTGATCGAGGCCGAACTGTTCGGCTATGAGGACGGCGCCTTCACCGGCGCGCGCAAGCACGGCAGCCCCGGCCTGCTGCGCCAGGCCGAGGGCGGGGTGCTGTTCCTGGACGAAATCGGCGACATGCCGCTGGCGCTGCAGCCGCGCCTGCTGCGCGTCTTGCAGGAACGCGAGCTACTGCCGTTGGGCGGCGGCAAACCGGTGAAGCTGGATTTCGCGCTGATCTGCGCCACCCATCGCGACCTGGACGAGGCGATGGCCGAATGCCGTTTCCGCCCCGACTTGTATTACCGCATCGCCCAGCACGGCGTGCAGATTCCGGCGCTGCGCGTGCATCCGGATCGGCGTGCCGTGGTGCAGGAACTGTGGGCGCGGGTGGGGCAGGGCCGGCGCCTGACCGACGCGGCGCTGGCCACGCTGAGTGCCTATCCGTGGCCCGGCAATCTGCGCCAGCTGGCGGCCTGCCTACGCACCTTGGTGGCACTGAGCGACGCCGGTGCCGTGGTGGATGCCGATGCGCTGCCGGCCTATCTGCCTGGCGCGGCGCGCGGCCTGCACGCGGCCGGCGGCGGCGCGAGGCCAGGGCAGGGCGGATTGCACGGCGAACGGCATGCGATGCGGGCGAATGCGCCACTTCCCCGAACCGACCTGGACAGCCTCGCCCTGGCGGCGATGCGCCAGGCGCTGGAGGCCTGCGGCGGCAACGTCGCCGGCGCCGCGCGCCAGCTCGGGGTCAGCCGCAGCACGCTGTACCGCAGGCTCGGCCTCGGCATCCGCTGAGCTCACCCAGCGCTGGCAGATGCCGAACCTGGCAAGCGTGTCCATCGCGGCGCGCGTCTTCGCTGCGATCGCCGGCCAGGCAGCATCGGGCGCTTTGCTCGACACAGCAGGTAGGCAGGCCACAGCGTCATTCCGGCCCGTTCTCGATCGGCAGCTCACGGTGCGGCAGGAACGGCGTCAGGAAGTCCCTGCGGGAAACACCCGCGTCTGCGGATGGCGCTGGCGGCACCTGCATGGGAGCGAAGATGCGCTGCAACTCGGCCGGTTCGATCGTGGACAGGAAATACGGGCGCCACAGCGTCAATTCGTGGTTGTCCGCCAGATTGATCATGCTCGCCGGCTGGTCGGTCGCGGTGACGAACTGCGCGAAGCGATCGCCGCTGGCGCTGCCGGCGCACTCGGCATCGGCATCAGCGTCGCTGTCGTGCTCCCAGTGCGCGTGATGCATGAACAACGGCGTGGACTGGATCGGATCCAGCTCGCGGACGAACTGGCGCAGCGAGAATCGCAATGCGCTGTCCTCCGATTTCAGGGTATCCACATAGAGCGTCTCGATGCCCGCTTGCCCCAGGCGTGGCGGGTTGAAGGCATATACGCTGACCTTGCCGCTGACCCCGGCCGCACGCAGGAAGTGCGCGATATCGAAGCCGGCGACCGTGGCCACTGCCGCGCCCAGGCTATGCCCGGTCAATGACACCGACAGTGCCTTGCCGCTGCCGCGCGCGCGGTCCGCGTAGCGTGTCAGCACGTCCTTCATGACGACTCCGTCGCTGCGCGGCAACTGCGCTTCGGACTGCCACCATTCCTGCCAGCCCACTCCCAGCTTGCCCAACGTCGGCAGGCGCTCGTCCAGCATGTTGACGTGCGGCTGGGCGATCTGGCTCTTCATGTCGCACAACAGATCGTTCGCAGCATCCGGGCGCGTGCCGGAAAAGCCCAGCACCACGACGATCGTCTCGTCCGTCGCGCCCTCCCACAGTTTCAACCGCGGCGTGGACATCGACGCATCCAGATGCAGCCCGCCGATAGCGGCGACCGCCGCCAGATCGGCCGTATAGGATTCGCCGGCGCAGGCGCGCATGCATTCAAGCACCACGCGGCAGCGCAGCTCCCCTTGCGGATCCTGTCCGGGCGACTGGGCCGATGCGTCGTCCACGTGGGCAAGCGCACTGGCCAGATCGGCGGTGTGCGCATCGATCTGCAGCAGGCGCGGGCCACATGACGGTGTCGCGTTTGCCGCGACCGAACGCGGCGCCGTGCGCACGCGCCTGACCGGGGCAGCGCCGGAGGCCGGCGAACGCCCCCGCGCGG
>NZ_CAPJ01000235.1 GCF_000331775.1 Xanthomonas translucens pv. translucens DSM 18974 | reverse complement strand
GCGCACGCTGGCGCTGCAGCTGGGCGTGTCGCGCACCGTCTTGCGCGAGGCGATCGCCCAGCTCGCCAGCCAGGGCCTGCTGCGCGCCCGCGCCGGCGGCGGCACCTACGTGCAGCGCCCGCACACGCCCGAGGAGCAGGTGGTGGCGCCGCTGCAGCCGTTCCTGCCGCTGCTGCAGGGCGATCCGGCATACCGCTTCGACGTGCTGGAGACCCGCCATGCGCTGGAAGGCGCCACCGCCTGGCATGCCGCGCTGCGCGCCACCGACGCCGACCGCGCGCGCATCGCCGCTGCGTTCGAGGCGATGCTGCAGGCGCATGCGCAGGGCGATGCGGCCGCCGAGGCGCGCGCCGACGCCGACTTCCACCTGGCCATCGCCGAGGCCGCGCACAACCGCGTGTTGCTGCAGGTGATGCGCGGGCTGTTCGATCTCCTGCAGACCAATATCTCGCAGAGCCGGCATAAGCTGTTCCAGTCGCCGCGCACCTTCGCCCCGCTGCTGGCGCAACACCGCGCGCTGCGCGACGCGATCCTGGCCGGCGAGGCGGAACGCGCACGCGACGCCGCGCACGCGCACCTGGCCTTCGTCCACACCTCCCTGCGCAGCCTCGACGAAGACGAAGCGCGCCGCGCGCGCGCCTCGCGCCTCCCCTCCTCTCCCGACGACCCGCGCCGATGATCATTTCCGCCGCTTCCGACTACCGCGCCGCCGCCCAGGCGCGGCTGCCGCCGTTCCTGTTCCACTACATCGACGGCGGGGCCTATGCCGAGCACACGCTGCGGCGCAATGTCGCCGACCTGGCCGACATCGCACTGCGCCAGCGGGTGCTACGCGACATGGCCGAGCTCAGCCTGGAAACCGAGCTGTTCGGCGAGCGCCTGGCGCTGCCGCTGGCCCTGGCCCCGGTCGGGCTGACCGGCATGTACGCGCGCCGCGGCGAGGTGCAGGCCGCGCGGGCGGCGGCGGCCAAGGGCGTGCCGTTCACCCTGTCCACGGTGTCGGTGTGCCCGATCGAGGAAGTGGCGCCGGCGATCGACCGGCCGATGTGGTTCCAGCTATACGTGCTCAAGGACCGCGGCTTCATGCGCAACGCGCTGGAGCGGGCCAGGGCCGCCGGCGTGACCACGTTGGTGTTCACCGTGGACATGCCCACGCCCGGCGCGCGCTACCGCGATGCGCATTCGGGCATGAGCGGGCCGCACGCGTCGCTGCGGCGCATGCTGCAGGCCATGACCCATCCGCGCTGGGCCTGGGACGTGGGGCTGCTCGGGCGGCCGCACGACCTGGGCAACATCTCCGCCTACCGCGGCAGCCCGACCGGGTTGGCGGATTACATCGGCTGGCTCGGCGCGAACTTCGATCCGTCGATTGCGTGGAAGGACCTGGAATGGATCCGCGAGTTCTGGACCGGGCCGATGGTCATCAAGGGCATCCTGGATGCGGACGATGCGCGCGACGCAGTGCGCTTCGGCGCCGACGGCATCGTGGTCTCCAACCATGGCGGGCGCCAGCTCGATGGCGTGCTGTCCAGCGCGCGCGCGCTGCCGGCGATCGCCGACGCGGTGAAGGGCGAGCTGAAGATCCTGGCCGACTCCGGCATCCGCAGCGGCCTGGACGTGGTGCGCATGCTGGCGCTCGGCGCCGATGCGGTGCTGCTCGGCCGCGCCTTCGTGTATGCGCTGGCCGCGGCCGGCCAGGCCGGGGTGGAGAACCTGCTGAGCCTGGTCGAAAAGGAGATGCGGGTGGCGATGACGCTGACCGGAGCAAAGTCGATTGCGGCGATCTCGCGCGATTCGCTGGCGCGGGTCACCCGCGAATCCGCTGTGTCGCCGTAAGTGGCGTGGTGGGCGCGGCGACGGTTGCGGTTGCCGCCTACGCGAGCATCGCGCGAGTGGCTGCACCGTGGATGGCACTGGCACATTCACTGCTGGCGGCACTGCGGTGACTGCGCTCGTGCGTAGAGGTCGATGCCAACGGCGGGATCCAGGCTCCGTTCGTCGCGGCTGAAGCCGCTCCTGCAAGGAACCGCGTCTGTTGCGCGGTCAGCGCTTGGATCCAGTGCAGGGGCGACTTCAGTCGCGACGCGGTACGCCAGCAGGTGCGGGAAAAGGCGACAAAGGGAAGCCGCAATCCGCGGCCGCCCGCCGGCTCAGCTCCCAGGCAACCGCTGCTCTAGCGTCGCCATCTCCTTCCACGGATGCGCGCGCAGGCGCGCGGCGCGCTGCAGCGCCTTGGCCAGCGGGAACGCCTGCGGCGAGGCGATCCGCGCCAGTTCCTCCCAGCGCAGCGGCACCGCCACGGTGGCGTGCTCGCGCGCGCGCAGCGACCACGAGCACACGCTGGTGTTGCCGCGGCCGTTGCGCAGCCAATCGACGAAGATCACCCCGCTGCGCTTGGCCTTGCTCATCGTGGCCACGTAGCGCTCGGGCGCGGACCCAGCCAGCGCCTGGGCGAAGGCTTCGCAAAAATCGCGCGCGCGCTCCCAGTCCGCGTCGGGCACGATCGGCACCACCACGTGCAGGCCCTTGCCGCCGGACAGGCGCACGAAACTCTCCAGCCCGGTCTCGCGCAGGCGGGTGCGGATCTCGCGCGCGGCGGCCTTGATCTGCGCCCAGCTCACGCCCTCGCCCGGGTCCAGATCGAACACCAGCCGGTCGGGGTGCTCGGGATCGTCCACGGTCGACCCCCAGGGATGCAGCTCCAGGGTGTTCATCTGCACCAGTTCCAGCAGGCCGGCCAGATCGTCGATGTACAGGTAGTCCTCGGTGCCGCTCTTCTGCTTCAGCGCGATCGCCTGCACGTGCTGGCCGAGCGCGCGGTTGTTGTGCTTCTGGAAGAAACATTCGCCGCCGGCGCCATCGGGGCAGCGCAGTAGCGACAGCGGCCGCCCGGCGACTTCCTGCAGCAGCCATGGCGCGATGGCGCGGTAGTAATCGGCGACCTCGCCCTTGCGGATGCCGGCGCCCGGATACACCACGCGCTCGGGGTGGGTGATGGCGACCGCCGCGGCTGCGGCATCGGCGCTGGCGGAGAACGCGGTCTTCTGCGCCGCGGTGCTTGCGCGCGGCGCAGGCTTGGCGGTCGCCGGTTTGCGCTCGGCGGCGCCGGTTTTCGCGGCATTGCCGTTCGACGCGCTGCGTTTCGCCTGCTTGGCTGGCCCGCGCGCGGCCGGCACGGTCTTCTTCGCCGATGCCGCAGCGCGCGCCGCCACGGCATGGTTGCCCTGGCCGGCCGCCGGCAGCGGCGCACGATCGCCGCCAAGATCCTGCAGCGGCTTGTCCGCGCGCAGGCGCTTGAACGCGGCCTGGCGCAACAACCCTTCCTTGGCCCAGCCACGGAAAGCGACTTCGGCCACCAGCTGCGGCCGTACCCAGTGCACGCTGCGCCGCGGGAACGGCGCATGCGCGGGAAGCTCCACCGCCGCCTGCTCGCTGTGCAATGCCTGCAGCTGCGCAAGCAACCGCCGCAGGCCGGATTCGTCGAAGCCGGTGCCGACACGGCCGACGTAGCGCAACCCGCCAGCGCTGCGCTGCGCCAGCAGCAGCGAACCGAAGCCGTTGCGCGCGCCCTTGGGATCGGTATAGCCGACGATGACGAAATCATCGCTGTTCTCGTGCTTGGTCTTGACCCAGTCGCCGCCGCGGCCGCCGTGATGGCGCGCGTCCGCGCGCTTGCTGACCACGCCTTCGTAGCCCTTCGCCGCCGCCGCGGCGAACACCTCCGGGCCATGGCCGAGCACGTGGTCGCTATAGGCCAGCACGCCCGGCGTGTCGCCGAGCAGCGCGCGCAGCAATTGCTTGCGCTGCAGCAGCGGGACCTCGCGCAGGTCCACGCCGGCCACGCCGAGCAGGTCGAACACCAGGTAGCGCAGCGGCTGCCTGGAGCTGCCCTCGATGACCCGTTGCAAGGCGGAGAAATCGCTGCGGCCCTCGGCATCGAGCACCACCAGTTCGCCGTCCAGCCGCACCTCGCGCACCGGCAAGGCCTGCACCGCGTGCGCGACCTCGGGGAAGGTCTCGGTCCAGGCCTGGTCGTTGCGCGAGCGCAGCGTCGCCTGGCCGGCGTCCAGATCGGCGAGCAGGCGGTAGCCGTCCCACTTGATCTCGTGCAGCCATTGCGCGCCGTCGGGCGCGCGCGCGCGCAGCAACGTCAGCTGCGCGCGCGCGCCTGGCGGACACGGGCGATC
>NZ_CAPJ01000236.1 GCF_000331775.1 Xanthomonas translucens pv. translucens DSM 18974 | reverse complement strand
GGGAGGCCTGGAACGGTGACGCGCCGGGCATCCTGCGCCAGCTACTGGCGCAGGCCGACGTGCTGTTCGCCGACTACCGCGACCTGGGGGTGGTGCTGGGCCACCAGTACCCGCAGGACAGTGCGCAGGCACGGGTGCAAGCCGGTGCGCGCGACGCCTTCGCCGCGTTCCCGCAGCTGCAGGCGATGGCCTGCACCCAGCGCGTGGCGCACAGCGTGGATCACCACAGCCTGGGCGCGATGCTGCTGCGCCGCGACGGCAGCGTGGCGCAGGCGCCGGCCGAGGAATTGACCGGCATCGTCGATCGCATCGGCGGCGGCGATGCGTTCGCCGCCGGCGTGCTGCACGGCCTGAGCCAGGGCTGGGACGACACCGCCACGATCCGCTTCGGCCTGGCCGCCGGCTGCCTGAAGCACTCGCTGCCGGGCGACTTCCATGCGCTGGGCGAAGCAGACGTGCAGGCCTGCGTGGGGACGTCGCGGTTCGATGTGAAGCGGTGAAAGGCCGGGAATGGGGAATGGGGAATGGGGAATGGGGATCCGTGGGAGCGCTGGTGGCGGCGTTTTTGCGCGCGGCACGGGGTTGCTGGCGATTCGTGTTCCTGTCGCGGCTGAAGCCGCTCCTACAGGGAGCGCAGCACGCTCTTGTAGGAGCGGCTTCAGCCGCGACCGGAAAATGAGGCGGTCGCGATGCCAAGCTCCCCATGGGAAACCCGGCATCGAGGCCACCACGAACCCCGAATTCCCGCCTTTGCAGGAGCGGCTTCAACCGCGAGCGGCGACACGCTTCAGGTACCGGGCGGTTTCCATGTGCGGATTTGCAATGCCCGGCGCAGCGGCGGCCCTGATTTCCCGCGTCGCGACTGAAGTCGCTCCCACAGTGGCGACCGGCACAGTCTCCGCGGTGGCCGGCCGCGCTCCTTGTGGGAGCGCGCGGGACGCCATCCAACGCGCCTGATTGCAGGCGCAGGCCGCACCTCCCATCCGATTCGCGCCGCGGTGGTTTCATCGTTCCGGTCGCGGCTGAAGCCGCTCCTACAGGAGAGCTGCGCGCTTGTGTAGGAGCGGCTTCAGCCGCGACAGGCACTCACAGAAAAACGGCCGGCATCGCTGCCGGCCGCATGCCGCATGCCGCATTCCCGATGCCGCATCCCGGCTGCCTACAGCGCGATGCAATCGAACTGCACGTCCGGATTCACGTCGGCGTCGTAGTCCACGTCGTTGCGCTCGAAGCCGAACAGCTTGAGGAATTCGTGCTTGTAGCCGGCGTAGTCGGTGAGCTGGAACAGGTTCTCGGTGGTGACCTGCGGCCATAGCGCCTTGCACGCGTCCTGCACGTCGTCGCGCAGTTCCCAGTCGTCCAGACGCAGCCGGTTCTGCTCGTCGGTGGCAGGCGCCTGGCCGTCTGCGCGGTACATGCGCTCGCGGAACAGGCGGTCGAGCTGGTCGATGGTGCCTTCGTGCAAGCCCTTTTCCTTCATGATCTTGTAGACCATGGAGATGTACAGCGGCATCACCGGGATCGCCGCGCTGGCCTGGGTCACCACCGACTTGAGCACCGCCACGTTGGCGCTGCCGCCGCTTTGCTGCAGGCGCGCGTGCAGGCGCTGCGCGGTCTGGTCCAGGTCCACCTTGGCCTTGCCCAGCGCGCCGTGCCAGTAGATCGGCCAGGTGATCTCGGTACCGATGTAGCTGAAGGCCACGCTGCGCGCGCCCGGCGCGAGCACGCCGGCGGCGGCCAGCGCGTCGATCCACAGCTCCCAGTCCTGGCCGCCCATCACGGTCACGGTGTCTTCGATCTCCTGCTCGGTGGCCGGCTCGATCGAGGCCTCGATGATCGCGTCCTTGTTGGTGTCGATCGCGGTGGCGGTGTAGGTCTGGCCGATCGGCTTGAGCGCCGAGCGCTTCACTTCGCCGGTGCCGGGCAGCTTGCGCACCGGCGAGGCCAGCGAATACACCACCAGATCGATCTGGCCGCCCATCTCGGTCTTGATCAGTTCGATCACCTGCGCGCGCGCCTCGTCGGAGAACGCATCGCCGTTGATCGACTTGCTGTACAGGCCCGCGGCCTTGGCATGCTTGTCGAATGCGGCCGAGTTGTACCAGCCGGCAGTGCCGGCCTTCTTGTCGCTGCCCGGCTTTTCGAAGAACACGCCCAGCGTGTCGGCGCCGAAGCCGAACGCGGCGGTGATGCGCGAGGCCAGGCCGTAGCCGCTGGAGGCGCCGAGCACCAGCACCTTCTTCGGCCCGTCGCTGCGTACGCCACGCGCGCGCGTGGCGGCGATCTGCTCAAGCACGTTGCGCTCGCAGCCGAGCGGATGCGTGGTGGTGCAGATGAAACCGCGAACTTTGGGATGGATGATCACTGCCTACTCCTCGTCAACAAGATGCTGGCGGCATCTTAGGGCCTGGCAGCGTCATTGGGGAGGCCGCGGCGGGGCTGGGCAGACTGGCATGAGCGGCGGGCTGGCCTGCACGCAGCAGCGCCGCAGCCGACATGATTGGCGCGCGCGCCGCGCGTCTGCCAGGCACGGCGCGGTCTTACGCATAGGGTCAGCCGCAACACGTCGGCGCAAGGCGGGGGACGCGGCACACGACGTTGCGGCAAGACCCGACCGCCGACGAGGTCGTTGCCGTGCCAACGATGGCGCCCGCGCGCAGGCACAAACCAAGCGCGACCAAAACAGTTGTCGCCTTGGCGCGTGGTGGTTTACCGGGATCGATATCCTGCAAGTCTACGACAGGCAGCGGTTGAGGCGATAACCGAACTTCTTCCCATCTCCCGGGCCAAAGTACCGTTGCCGATTGGGTGGACGCCGCTGCTCCGCTACAGCGACGGCGGCGTCTGGGCTGAGCCTACCTTGCAACTCAGCGCCGCCGCACTGGCCGATATCGCGTTACACCCACGCGCGCTGTGCACGATGTCCGGCCTGCGCCTGGTAACCCAAGCCGTAATGACCAGCGGCGAAGGCTTCACCGGCCGAATCAACGGTTCGATGCGCTTCCACAGCACGATGGGATCTCTTTGCGACTTGCCATGATTCAATTTTGCCATTATCCGCTTCACGGTCACGTTGGTTTTGTTATCTCCTCCGGGCTCGGGAATGTCAAGCGCGGAAGGTTGGGCTGTATGGCAGGCTCTTGCGTCGATAAAGCAGGGGGGGGCGCAGCGCGCGCAGGGGCGCGCGCTGCGAGCCCGCCTAATTGCGGGTGAGGGGATGCCGCTGGCGGTTCAGGGCAAGGACTGGTCTGCTCGGCATCGTGTTCTGGCACGGGAGAACTTGAACTTGAAGAAGAACTACTGCCCGTTGCAATCTGTTTAGATCGGTGCATTCGTTTTTCTACTTGTTATCTGATGTTGGCAGGAAAATTAGAGTACAAATCCCGTCCATTTTCATTCGAATGCCGAAAAGCTGAGCCGATAACCGAACTTCGCGCCCGTCTCCGGGGCCAAAGCGCCGTTGCCGATTGGGTGCCGCCGTCGTTCCTGCTCCGCTACAGCGACGGCCGCGCCTGGGCCGAGCGCACCTTGCACTGCAGCGTCGCCGCGCCGGCCGATCTCCGTTTGCAAAGACGCGTGCTGCGCAGCACGTCCAGCCTACGCATCGACACCCAGAGACGCTGGCCGCAGCGACGGCCTTGACGCGAGCCTGCCTGGCCGGCATGGACGCGCGCCGCGGCAAGCTGCAGGCAGCACGCGTGGCGGCAGTAATGAGACGCATGCAAGAAGACGTCCGGCAGGTCGCATCGATGACCAGGCGCCACTGTTCCCGCCAGCGCATGGCGGCCACACTGGCGCCATGCCATCGCCGCCGCGACCGCCCGTTCGCCCGGCCTGCAGCGCGATGGCGTACACCGACAATTCCCCAAGGACACGACAATGCCTGTTCCACATCCCGATCTATTGTTCATGCTGCTGGGCGCGAGCTGGGGCGTCTTCGAGATGCTGCTCGGTCACCGCCGCCGCGCGGCCGATGGCGGCGCGCACGACCAGGGCACGCTGCAGCTGCTGTGGCGCGTGTTGTATGCGGCGGTGGCGGTGGGCGTGTTGCTGTCCTTCGCCGGCCTATGGCGCTATGCGCCGGCGCTGCAGGAGCCGGCGCGCTGGCTGGGCTGCGCACTGCTGGCCGGCGGCTTGGGGCTGCGGCTGTGGGCGATCCGGGTGCTGGCGCGCTGGTTCACGGTGGACGTGACCATCCAGGACGACCACCGGCTGATCCGCCACGGGCCGTACCGCTACCTGCGCCATCCGTCCTACACCGGCGCGCTGCTGGCGTTCTACGGGCTGGCGATCGGCCTGGGCGATGGGCTGTCGCTGCTGGCGATCGTGCTGCCGGTGACCTGGGCGTTCCTGCGCCGCATCCGCGTGGAGGAAGCGGCGCTGACCCAGGCCTTTCCGCGCGAGTACCCGGAGTACGCCAGGCACAGCTGGCGGCTGCTGCCGTTCGTCTGGTGAGGGCGGCCGCCACCCGGGCGCGGCATGGTCCGAGACAATTGGTATGACCAATCTCCGCGGCGATCGCGTTGCCTGCGTTTGACCTGGCCCAACGTAGCGCGATCTAATGGGGTCCGCTCCTGCGCTCGGCAGCTTTTGGTATGACCACTTTATCCACGTCCGCGAAGACCGGTGCCGGCTCCCGGCCAGTCGCACACCAAGGCGATCCAGCGCCCGGGCTCGGCGGCGGCCGCCTCAGCGAC
>NZ_CAPJ01000237.1 GCF_000331775.1 Xanthomonas translucens pv. translucens DSM 18974 | reverse complement strand
CAAACAATCGAGACGGCGCAGCCCGCCAACCGGCAGGCTGCGCCGGAACCGCTTTACAGGACGCGCATCAATGCCAGTGCACGTCCACCGACAGACCGACGATGCGCGGTTCGTTGTACACCGCCGCCATGTAGTTCTCGATCACGCCCTTGAGGTTCTTCTCGTTGGTGATATTGCGCGCGAACGCCGCCACTTCCCACGCGCCGTAGTCGCCGCTGTAGCCCAGCTTCAACCCGCCTTCGAAACTGCCCTTGGAATTGAATTCGGTCGAGTCGTACAGCACGAAGCTGGTCTTGCCCTGCTTGTTCCAGTCGGTGGCGACGAAGAACGCGCCGCCGTCGGCGACCGGGATGTCGTAGCGCGCGGCCAGGTTGACGTTGTAGGTGGGCGCGTTCGGCAGCGGATTGCCATCGATCTGGGCGAAGGTGTTGGCGCCGACCTTGATGGTCGGATCGTTCACCGTGCACACCACCACGCCGTTCAGCGCGCACACCTGCGCGTAGACGCGCGTGTCCTGGATCTCGCTGTGCAGCAGGCTCAGGCCGGCGCTCAGCGACAGGTTCGGGATCGGGCGCCAGTCCAGGTCGGCTTCCATGCCGTAGGCCTTGGCCTTGTCCGCATTGAACAGCACGCCGTTGCCGTTGGAGTCGTTGCCGTTGAGCTGGATGTCGTCGACCGTGTAGGTGAAGCCGGTGACGTTCAGGCGCAGGCGGTTGTCGAACAGGCTGCTCTTGATGCCCGCTTCCCACGACAGGATGGTCTCCGAATCGGCGGTGGTGAAGTCGGAGTTGAACACCGCCGAGCGGCCCTGGATGGTCGGGCCGCGGAAGCCGCGGGCGACCTTCGCATACACGCTGACGTTGTCGTCGATCGCGTACATCGCGCTGAAATCCCAGCTCGGCTGCGTATCGGCCATGCGCACGTCGCGGCGGCCGCGGTAGGTGACCACGCCGGCGGTAGTGTCGGCGGTCTTGAGCAGCCTGGTTTCCTTGCTGTCGCGGGTCTGGCGCACGCCCGCGGTCAGGGTCAGCGCATCGGTGGCCTTGTAGGTCAGCTGGCCGAACCCGGCCCACGAGGTGTTGCTGTTACGCAGGCGCACCCAGTTGTTCGGGTTGCGCGCGGCGGTCTGCAGGAAATAGGCGCGCTGGTAGAAATCGGTGGTGTCCTTGCCGTCGAAGTAGAACGCGCCGGCCTGCCACTGCAGCGCCGCGTCGCCTTCGCTGGCCAAGCGCAGCTCCTGCGTGTACTGGTCCAGGTCGCGCACCTGGCCCATCGACTGGCCGTAGCCGTTGGCCACGCCGTTGACCGGATAGTTCGCCGCCGCGCCGCCGTCGGTATCGCCGCGGCTGTCGCCGGAGGTGGTCTCGTAGGCGCTGATCGAGGTCAGCGACACGCCGCCGAAGTCGTACACCGCCTTGAGCGAGCCGCCGTGGGTCGTGTACGCCTGCGGGTTGTCGTGCGCCTCGTCGTAGGCGACCTGATCGCGCGGCACATCGACCTTGTTGGAGCCCTTGGTGACCGCATTGCGCAGGAACAGGGTGGAGGTGCCGGCGTAGTCGCGGGTATGCGCCGAGGCCAGCAACGAGAAATTCTCGCTCGGCTTGAGCAGCAGCTGCAGGCGCGCGTTGCGATCGTCGTAGCCGCCCATCGCATCCTTCTTCGGCGTGACCGTGCCGTCGGCACTGGGGCCGCTGTAGGTGTTGTCCACCCAGTCGTCGCGGTGCTGGTACAGCGCCGACACGCGGAACGACAGCACATCGTTGATCGGGCCGCCGAAGCCGCCGTCGAGCGAGGTGGTGCCATAGCTGCCGTAGCTGGCGCTGAGCCGGCCGCTGTAGTCGGCGCTGGGCTTGATGCTGTCGAACTTGACGATGCCGGCGGTGGTGTTGCGGCCGAACAGCGACCCCTGCGGGCCGCGCAGCACTTCCACCTGATCCAGGTCGTAAACCGGGTTGGACTTTAGCACCACGTGCTCCAGCACCACGTCGTCCTGGATGATCGACACCGGCTGCGAGGCGCCGAGGTAGAAATCGATGTTGCCCAGGCCGCGGATGTAGAAGCGCGGAAAGATGCGCCCGGTGGTGGTCTCGGCGTAGAAACTGGGCACCCGGCCGGACAGCGCCAGCAACGTATCGTCGCCGCCGGCGGTGTAGTTGCGCATCGCATCGCCCTGCACCACACCCACGGACACAGGCACTTCCTGCAGATTCTGCTCGCGGTGCTCGGCGGTGACGGTGACGGTGTCCAGCGAAGTCGCCGCAGCGGCCGACGCCGCGTTGCGCGTGGCCTGCGGCGCGGTGCCGACCAGCGATGGCGACGCGTCCTGCGCGACGGCCGCGGTGGCGACCGAGGCCAACAACAGGCCGGCACAGGCCTGAGCCAGGCGGTGGCGGACCGGAGCGCCAGCCAGGCGCGACGAACGCGCGGCCGAGCGGCGAGCGCAAACAGGGGAATGCAGCAACATGGCGGTTCCTTTGGGGCGCTGGATGACGATTCCGTTCGGCTTGCGCAGCAGCTCGCGACGGCGCGCCATGATATGGCGTAGCGCGGCACGATATGTCATCCATGTTGCAACTCCGTGGCATCGTCGGCATGCGCGCGATGGCATGCACTGCAAGCCCGCTCCTCGCCAGCATGCGGGCCTGTGCCTGCGGCCTTGCCGCGTGCAGCGCCGTATCAGTCGCTATCGATCCCGATCACCGTCAACCGCAGATTGGGCGGGTCTTCACCCACTGCGGCCTCGGACAGCATGCCGGTGACGCGCACGATCTGCCCGGCGCCTTCCTCTTCCAGGTGTACCGCCTGGTCCTTGCTCAGCGCCAGGCGCAGGCGGCGCACATCCTCATGGCGCGGCGCCTGTCCCGTGGGCGACGCCGCCACGCACACCGGCGTCGGCAGCATCAGCACCTCGCTGGCGCCATCGGCCGACGCGGCAGCGCCGACCGGCGCTGCTCCCGCACGCCGCTCCAGCTTGCCGGACAGCGTAACCTTGATCGGGCCATACGGCAGGCAGTGCTTCTGCGCATGCGCCAATGGCGCCGCGCCGAACAACAGACAGGCAAGCAACGACACGGTGCGCAACGACATTCGGTTTATCCGTGGACGGCAGAGGCGGGCAAGGATACGGGAGCTGCATGACCGCTGCGCGTTGCCGAAGCGATCTTACGATCGGTGCGAAGTTTGCAGCCATCTGCGATCCAACGACGCTTGGGGCGCACGCGCCACCGGCCCAGTCACCCGGACGGCAAGGGCCGTCGCTTGGCATCAATCGACCCGCATCGGCGAAACTTTTTACCGCAGGTGGGACAGACGACGTCGCTTGCCGCTACGTCGTGGCCCTCAGGACAACGCTGCTAAGGAGGACGGCCATCATGTGCTCCTGATCGATGTCCTGCGGCCAGGTCGGCCGCGCCAAGCAGCTTGGTCCGAACGCATTGCCCAACGGTGAAATGGTGCCGCGAAGCGGCGCCGGCACTGCAACGCGTCAGGTGGCGATGACCCGGGCCTGTACGACATTGCCTTCCGGATCATGGCCATCCAGGTGCAGTTGCGCGCGCCAGCGCCACGCCGACGCGAGCGGCTTGAAGACGCCGCCACAGGACTCGGCGGCGGACCGGGCCCGCTCCAGGCTCTCCACCAGGAACGCGCACTGGATTGGCGTCTCGGTTCTGACGTGGAGCGGCGCAGGTGCGGTAGCCTGTCCCCTGTCGCCCGCCATGCGGACCACCGCTATTTCGTAGTGGGAATTCCCCACCACCACGAAAGCGTCCTGCTGTTCCACAAGCGCGAGCGAGAGCCTCTTCCTGTAAAACTCCGCGACCCGCTCGATGTTGCTGGCGTAGATCACGGCGAGGGCATGGACGGGATGGGAGGTGCTCATGCAATGGGCTCCGGTTCGAAGGCGTGGTTGGGCAGCGCCTGGCCGCACCGTGAGCAGAATCGCACAAACGCATCCTGCACATTGATCGACCAACACGCATCCTCGCCCCTGAACATTTCGTACGCGAATCGGACCTCGGCGTCGGGATGCGTCGCAGCGGCGAACATGCGAATGCAGCGGTACTTGCTCGGCCGTGCGCGATGCGTCACGCGCTCGGGAAACCGGGCGTGCAGCCAGCTGGCGCTGCAATGCTGGCGCGCTGCGCCCCCTCGAGATGCTCTATCGCCGCATCCGTTGCCCGTTCGGGGAAATGGGCTTCATCGACGGCGATCATCCCTTCCCGCGTCAGTTCGAGAGCAGCAGCATCGTCGATGCGATCGCGCATGCGCGACATCGTTTGTCGAGCGGCAAAGCAGGTTTCGTCGGTCGTCATGCGCTGGCCGTTCGTTGCACTGCATCAAGGAAGATGTCCGGCGCTCTGCCGGAAAACCCGCCGTCGCACAGCGCGGCGCTTCACGTCTCCGGCTCTTGCTCGCCGTAGAACTTCAAGCCCAGGCGGATGCGCTCGCGGCCCTGCGCGCGGCGGTGCCGGTTGCTGTCGCGCAGCGAATAGACGCACCCACAGTATTCCTGCTGATAGAAATTCTCGCGCTTGCTGATCTCGATCATGCGCGCGCTTCCGCCGCCCTTGCGCCAGTTGTAGTCCCAGTACACCAGGCCCTGGTAAGGCGCTGCGGCCCGGTGTCCGCAGTCGTTGATCTGCTGCATGTTCTTCCAGCGCGAGATGCCCAGCGAACTGGTCATCACCGCAAAACCGTGCTCGTGCGCGTACAAGGCCGTGCGCTCGAAGCGCATGTCGAAGCACATCGTGCAGCGGATGCCACGCTCCGGCTCGTTCTCCATGCCCTTGGCGCGGGCGAACCAGTTGTCGGTGTCGTAGTCGCCATCGATGAAGGGCACACCGTGCTTCTCGGCGAAGCGGATGTTTTCCTGCTTGCGCAGTTCGTATTCCTTCAGCGGGTGGATGTTGGGGTTGTAGAAGAAGACCGTATAGGCGATCCCCGAGGCCACGAACGCCTCCATCAGCTCCCCGGAACATGGCGCGCAACACGAGTGCAGCAGCAAGCGTCCGCCCCCGTTGGGCAAGGTCAGCGTCTCTGGCGATCGGTTCATGGGCTAGCTCCTGCGATGGTTCGGGCCGGCTGGGTTCCGCGCCCTGCCGGTGATGTCACGGACCAGGCGGACCTTGGCCCACGGCTGCGCCTCGGTCAACCTATTGCCTTGCCCGGTGGACGCCAAACCACGTCGCGTGTTCAGGCATGGCCGCTCCAAGGCGGCAGCGGGAGGTCGATCCGGTCGCGCCGCCCAATCCTCCGCAATGGCCGTCATGGAACCACGCTCGGGAAGTCTACAAAAAAGCGGCACCAAGTCGAAGGGTTGTTCCGGCGATCGGAGCGATTTCGCCGGAATTTCAGCCGATGCGATCAGCTCGACGCGGCCTTTTCCGTCGCCTCATGCAGCGCGCGCGTGTCGCAGATGCAGGGCCCGAGTGTGAACGGACCTGAAGCGGGCGCAGGCCCAAGATTCCGCTATCCGGTTCCGATGTTGCGCGAAGCGTTTGTTCGCTTATCCGTTTGCGATTGCGCCCAGCGGCGTTGCATCGCGCTCCTGTGCATTGGACCATTTCGCCATTGGTTGATGGACGCCTCATGGACTCTCGTATCAATCGCTCGGCGGGAACCGCGGGTTCGCCGCCCACTGTCAACAGCGATCGACAGCCGCAAAGCGCCCCTGCCGCTCCGACGCGCGAGCACGCTGGCGACCCTCGGCTGGCGGGACTGGCGCCGCGCAGGAGCGCGCCGGGTGGCGCGGCATCGCCTCCACGCGCGAGCGCGACGCCGCCCGCAGCGAGTTCCGCGCCAATGCCCCATGCCGCATCGCCGGCGCACGCCGATCGCCCCGATCGGCACATGTTCTCGATCGTCAGACATCTGTCGTTCCTGTCGACCGACCGCGATGCCGGCCGCGTTCCGGCGGCAACGGCGATGTCCGGCAATGGCGTGGTGTTCTCGCGCTCGAAGAAGGTGCTGGGCGGCAGCGACGTCGGCATGATCGGCATGATCGACGGCCAAGAGCATCTCGTCAAAACCGGAATCTCGCGCAGCCTGCTGGGTCAAGCGGTCACTTTTTGCGTGGACGGACAGGTCGACGAGGCGAACAAGCGCCTTGGCTACATCGTCGGCGGCGCGGCCAGGCTCTTGAAGACCGACCCCAAGCAGGGGAACCAGAAGCAAGTGCTGATCCAGGCGTTCCACGCCTTTCTGCAGACGGACAAGGGCAAGCAACTCGCAGACAAAGCGAAGACCGACACGTTGGACATCGCCGATGTCGGCGACATTCATGCAAGCCTCGTTGACGCAGACCCTCAATTGAGGAATACGCTCGGTGTGCCGATATTGTTCGACGTCATCAACGTGGCAGCTGGGCAGCAATTGGTCAACGCATTGCAAGGCACTTACTTGCCGAAGAAGCACATGCCCGATTCATCCCTGCTGGCCGTGCAGAACAATGCGCTGATTGCGTCCCGGCTCATCCCGGAGGCCAAGCCGCTGGATACGTTCCTGACCGAGGCCTTTCTTCCGCGCGGCGTGTCGCTCAAGGACGCCAAGCGTGCCGCCGCCCTGGTCAAGGCACCCCCGGCCACAAGCAGCGCGAATTCGGATGAACTCACGCAGGCACAAGCGCTGATGGCGCAGATCAATAACCCCGACCATCTTCGCGCGGGCAAGCAGGCGCTGAAGGAAACGTTGGACGACAAGGGATTGGACGGCCTGTTCGTTTCCCTGCTGGCCAGATTCACCCTGGGCGAAGATTCCGATCTTGGGCCGGACAACATGCTGGTCGTCCCGGGCGACGACGGCCGGAACAAGACCGTGAGCATCGATGTCACCGGATTCCGCTACGAATGGGAGAACGACACACCCGCAGGTCCACGGAATCCGCCGCGGCATGGCTGGGGAAAGGTTATCGACAATCCCGCACTCGCGCTGGATGTGCTGCTCGACGGCAGCGTGATGAAAAGCCGCTATGCCAGGGGTCTTGAATCAGTCCACGCCGCCGTCGTCGACTGCCTGCGCGACGCACTGCACCAGAACGCCACACCTGAAGCGCAAGCGGTCAAACGCTGGTATGCCGCGCTCGATGTCCACGCTTCGACTGCATCGCTGCTTGCGTTGCATCAAGGCTTGGGCGATATTGCCAAAGCCCCATGGATGCCGGATGCCAGCTTGGTGGACCAGGTATTGGAGCGCAATGCCGGCTTTATCAACGACATCGTGCACAGAGCCCGGACATGATCGGGGCGAGGCCGCGAGGCGACGCAGCCTGAAGCGATCCGATTGTCATTTCGCCGCGACGCGCACCTGTGCACGCGATCGCCACGCTGCAATGACCGGATCCAGCCCCAGTACGAACAGGGCCGCGGCCTCGAGGCCAGACTGATCGAACCCGAGCTTGCGCAGGCGTATGCATCGCTCATCGGCGATGCCAGAGTGGATGTCTATGCGGCGCGTTGGCGATTGCAACAGGAACTGCGACGCGCGCCGTCCGCCAAGCGTGTGGCCGGCACGCCGCGTTGAGCGTGCCGGCCGGCGCTTCAGGACAAAAGGGCCGGAGGAAAGCTGGTTTTGAAACAGATACTTCCTCTGGTCCTTTTATTTGCTTGGTCCTTTTATTTGCTTTTATTTACCCTTCCTTTTATTTGCCATGTTCCACGCATTGCGCCAGCTATCAGCGCAGGCCAGTCACAACATGAGGTCTGTCACCTGAAAAACGTGGGGAAACCTCAGCCTCTTGCCCCTGTGTCAGGCCTCCCGTCGGTGATGGCCCATCGGCGGGAAAAGCTCGGCAATAAGCAGATCCTGCGAAATGGTGCGTTTTGATCGGAAGCGGTTGAGTTCGATGGCCTCCCCACATGCGTGCCGTGACAGCACCAGGCCACGCACCGATACCGGCTTTGCCGCGTTTGCGGCGACGGCATCGCACAGCGTGCAAGCGCTCAGTCGGCGCGCGGCCGGTTCGCACTGCTCGCCGCCACCTGCTCGGGCGCAGCGGGTTGGTCGTCGTCTTCGATCTCGGTGATGGTGACGCTGCTGTGCGGCACCTGCGCCTGCGCCTGCGCCTGCGCACCGGCATGTTGCACCGCCTGCGCGACGTTCTCGCCGACCATTCTTGCGTAAGCGTCCTGCTGCTCCGGGGACAATTCTTCCAGGTATCGTGCGGTGCTCTCCAAGCGTTCCTGCATTTCCTCGGGAGAGCCAGGTGCGCCTGTCGCGAGTGCGGTTCCGTCGGGGCCGGTGAATAGACGCTTCAGGCCGCTTCCTGCCAGGTTCATCGCCATTTCTGCGCTACGGGCGATCGGGCCCGGCATCGTCACCGCCATCAACGACATGATGACGCCGGCATAGAACTGCGCATTGGGCGAGGACTCGATCAGGCTCTTGTCGGCGAACGTCTTGGACAGTTTCTCTGCGCCCAGCGCAAGCGCGATGACCATGCTGCCCCCGCACATGCCCTTGAAACGTTCCATTGCGTCCTGCCGAGTGGCCTGCTTGTTCCATGCCGATTGCCCCATCACCGCGGTCACGATGCAGGTGTCGCTGAGCAGATTGATCGTCCCCAAACGATCCGGCTGGACGAGGTAGATGGTCGAGCCGGTCACCGCGGTGGCCAGTAGCGTCAATGCCAACTTGGAGGAGAAATCCTGGTTGTGAATTTCGCGCGGCAGACTCGGCGTCTGGTTGCCATCGAGCTGCAGTACGCTGGCGAGCCGTTTGCTGCACGCGTCCAGCGTTTCCAGCAAATGCGTGCATTGCATATTCACCGTTCTGGTGAGTTCCTTGCCTCCGCCCTCACCGACGAAGTCTCGGCGCGCCTTTTGAAAGGCGTCGCATGAGGCGTCCACTTGTCCGCGGATTTGCAGTAGCTGGTCGCGCAGCGCTTCATTGATCTGGGCAGGCGTCAGGCGCGCGCGTAGTTGCTGCGCCTGTTTGTTCAGACCCACCGCCTGCGCTGTGGCTGCCCCAACGCGTGCGCCTTTGTCCAGCAGGTTGTTGCCGAGTTTGCTGAGGCTGTTCCACAGAAAGGGGGTCAGCATGATGGCCGTGAAGGTCACCGAAAGGCCTGCGCCATACGCCATATTCTGGCTGACCGCCTCGGCTTGCTTGCGCAACGCCGGGTCGCCGAATTTCTTCGGAAGTTCGGTGGTGAGAAAAAGCGTGTTGATCAGCACGTTGTAGAGATGCCCTTCGTTGGCCTCGCGGCCCAGCTGACCTCCGGCGAGCGGAAAGGGCAGGCCGTCGGCGCTGGGGCGCAACGCCGAGGCAGACAGCGCGAGCACGCCCTTGGTGGCAGTGGACATCGTGAAGGCGAAGGTTTTTGCCTGCTTGCCCATCAGCGGGCTGGGAACCACGACCGGCCAGAAATTGACGAGATTGGCGATCGACTTCAAGACGCGTGAGCTGACCGGGGTGGCGTGATCGAGCGGCTGCAGGGCGTCCATTACGGCCTTGATGTCGCTCTGCAACTGCTTGCGCTGATGCGTTCCCAGCCCTTCTGCATGTTTGATGAGTTCGCTGAGGTCCTGCATTTGCTGTCGACAGGACGACAAGGTATGCGGCGTCATTCTTTCCGGATCCTCGCCTTTCATGACCGTCAAGAACGCCGGATCGTCCGCATGCATCTGCAGCATCGTGCGCAGGTCGGAGAGCGACCAGAGATTGGAGGCGGCTGTCGATAGCGCAGTGGACGCTCGCTTAACGCCGCTTGTCAGCGCGGCGCTCGCGCGCGTGGCGAGCGTTGCCGACGCGGAGGTGTGGGCGGTGTCCTCTAGCGAGGGCGGGTGCGATTCAAGCAAGAGGTCATCGGTCGCAGAGGAGCGCATGGAGGCGGCGGCCGATGCGGTGGAGCGGCTGCGCGGGGTGAGCGCTGACAAGGCCGGGTCGATCGGCGCCGCTGCCGGCGATGAGGGGGATTCAATTGTCACGACTGCTTCTTTATCCGAAGGCGCGTGCGTTGAGACTGAGGAAGAGGGGCCTGGGGCCTGTGGTTTCATTTGGTCACCATCAATGGTCCGTGGGGGGGGGGGGACGGATACCAACCGAGATGTCTGGCTGGTTTAGGTAATGTGAACAAACATGTGCAGCCGGTCCTGCGTGGCGCGAAATAGTGTGCTTCCAGCAGAACCTCGAGGCGCACTGTCATTGCATTGCCATTGTTTTGTGGCGTAGCGATCCGGCGACAGCCAACGGCGTGCATGTGAGCGCGAAGCGCCAGGACTGAGCCGGCGGGCCGGCGGCTACGCCCACGCGCGCCAGTTCAAGCGGGTGCGGCGTCGGCAACGCAGCGTGCTGGGCCAGGTGATCCGGGACATCGGACGCAAGCGGGAGACCCTGGAACACAGCGCCCGGCCATCGCCGCAGGTGGTTGGAGCGGGCGGAGCGGATCTGGCGCCAGCGCCCCAAGGACAAGCGCAAGCTGCATGCCTTGCACGCCACGGAGATGGAGTGCAACGGACAGCAGAGCCAGGTGGATGTCGATCCGGCGTCCGAAGCGGGTCCGCAGTTTTCCCATGCCGGCAAACCAGGCATGCGTGCGTTCAACCACCCAGCGGTACCGGCCCAGGCGATCGTTGCGTTCCACGCCCTTGCGGGCGGTGCATGGGGTCATCCCTCGTCGCTTCAGGTGGTCACGGTGCCACGCACCAGCGGCTTGCCAGCCGCGCGATCGGCGCCATCAGTCATACCACTGCGGTCGCTCAGCTTCCGCGGCAGATTCTCCCGCGATGCCGGTGCGCAGCACACACACGATGTCGTTGAGCGCGCTTTGGTTGTCTACTCGCGGCCTGCCGCCCTTGGGCTACGATAAAAATTTCGTGCTTGTGGAACGCGTGCAATGGCATGGACAGCGGCAATCCCGGCCATCTTTGTATTTGATTTCGCCGTGAGTTACACGCTCAGGTATTACCCTGCATAGGATGTTCCACGTGATCTCGGTGACAAGCCGTTTGCTGTTTGCGCTCAGCATGAGCGTGTTCATTCACGCTCATGCGACCGCTGCCCAGCCCAGCAATGTCAGGCTGACCGTCGCTGGTTTGCAACGGCGGGCACAGATCCGGGTGGACCACTGGGGCGTTGCGCACATCTATGCCGAGAGCGATGACGACGTATTCTTTGTGCAAGGCTTCAATGTGGCGCGCGACAGATTGTTCCAGCTCGATTTACTGCATCGCAAAGGTCTGGGGCATCTGGCCGAGGCGTTTGGCCCGTCGTATGTAGAACAGGATCGCGCCTCGCGTTTGTTCCTTTACCGCGGCAGCATGCGCGAGGAATGGACTCGCTATGGGCCGACGGCTCAACGCAATGTCACCCGTTTCGTTGCGGGCATCAACGCCTACATCGCCTGGCTGGGGAGTAACCCAGGAGCGCTTCCTTATGAGTTCCGCACCTTCGGCTATCGACCGGAGTCCTGGTCGCCGGACGACGTAGTGCGTATCCGCAGCACGGGGCTGAACCGAAACGTCAAGAGCGAAGTCGCTCGCGCCAAGGTGGCGTGCAAGGCATCGCTAGGTGTAGATGCACTACGCTTGCAATTGAAGCCGGCGTGGACAACGGTTGTGCCGGACGGCCTGGATCCGTGCCTGCCGGGCGACGTGTTGAAAGTCTACGAGCTGGCGACGCAGAGCCCTAAGCTCGCCGCTGGCCAGCCGTTGGCCAACGCCATGTCCTCGCCGTTGGCGCTTGGTGAGGAAGCCCTTACCGAGGGCAGCAACAACTGGGTGATCGCGCCAAACAAATCGGCCACTGGTCACGCGGTGCTGGCCGATGACCCGCACCGCGCGTATACCGTACCCAGTCTGCGCTATTTCGTGCATCTAAATAGCCCAAATCTGGACATCATCGGCGCCGGCGAGCCTGCCGCTCCGGGCGTGGCAATCGGCCATAACGCGCAGATCGCGTTCGGGCTCACCATCTTCAATATCGACCAGGAAGACCTTTACGTCTATCGTCTCAACCCGAAGGACGCATCGCAGTATTGGTACAACGGTGCTTGGGAGGCGATGACCACGCAGCGTGAAAAGATCGCTGTGCGCGGCGGTGATGCACAGGCGGTGACGTTGCAGTTCACCCGGCATGGTCCGGTCATCTACATCGATGCAGGTACCCACACGGCCTATGCTGTACGCTCGGTTTGGAGTCAGCCCGGCAGCGCCCCCTACATGGGATCGTTGAACTATCTGTCTGCCACGTCGTATGCGCAGTTCACGGCCGCACTCGCCCACTGGGGGGCGCCATCGGTGAACCAGGTGTACGCAGACGTAAGTGGGAATATCGGTTGGGTCACGGCTGGCATGACACCAAGGCGCGATAACTGGGACGGCCTGATGCCGGTGCCGGGGGATGGTCGCTACGAATGGCAGGGGGTTTGGAAGGGCGATGTCTTGCCTTCGTCGGAAAACCCACCGCAGGGCTTTATCACCACCTCCAATGAAATGAATCTGCCGCCGGGCTACCCGGTGGCCGAGCGCAAGATCGGTTTTGAGTGGGCAAACGGCGCGCGCCACGCACGCATTAGCCAGGTGCTGGCGCAATTGCAGAAGGTGACGTTGGAGGATTCGCAAGCGCTGCAGAACGATCAGGTGTCATTGCCGGCACAGCGTCTGGTCGCGCTACTGGCGCCGCTGCAGTCGCAGGACGCCACCACGGCGGCGGCGCTTGCATTGCTCAAGCCATGGGATGGCAAGGTTGCAGCGACATCGCCCGCCGCCGCGCTCGAAGAAGTCTGGTTCAGCCGATATCTCGGCAATGCCTACAAGGCGTTGGTGCTCACGCCGACGCAGGCCGCCAGCTTTGGGCCGCCTGACACGGAAGTATTATTGAACGCGCTCGAACATCCCGATTCCGCTTTCGGCCAAAACCCCATCGCTGCACGGGATGAACTGCTATTGCAGACCTTGGGAGAAGCGTATAAAGCGCTTGCCGAACTGCAAGGGTCTGACAACAGCCAATGGCAATGGGGCAAGCTGCACGTCAACGCCATCTCCCATCCTCTGAGTGCGGCGGCTGGCGCCGACCGTGCTCTATTGGACATCGGTCCATTCGCCAAAGGCGGCAGTCCATACACGCCCAATCAGTCCAGTTACGACCCCAACAATTTTCGCCAGACCATTGGACCCTCAGCACGATTGATCATCGACTTGGGCAATTGGGACAACTCGCGTGCGGTGAACTATCCAGGCCAGTCAGGCGACCCAACTAACCAGCATTACCGCGATCTTGCACCATTATGGCTGCAGGGCAAGTATTTCCCGCTGTTGTACACGCGTGCGGCGATCGACGCAGCTACCGAACAGGTCATCGATCTGGTGCCGGCTGGAATGCGCTGATACGTCATTGGTCTGCTCTAAGATCTGCAAAAGGGGCCAGTGCAAAAGGGGCAGAGGGACGGACGCGTTTCCTTTGAGCCGAATCACGAACCTCAGTTCGGGTTCGTCCTGCCAGTACGCACCAGCCAACCGATCCCTGTATTTCTCCACTTGCTCGGCAACTTGCTGTTGCGCGGCCTGCTGCACGTTAATCCGCCTTGCGGCCTCTTGCGCCGAGAGCATCGCGCTGTTTGCGTAAGATCAGGCTTCAACGCTATCCGCCTTGACGCCTGGCGTCTGCGCTAAAAGGGCAAAAGGCACATTCAACAATGCGGCCAATAGAAATTCTGAAGTCGTCCTCATCTTCAATCTCCTATTCACCCCTGCGCTGCGCTTTTTATCAAGCCAGAGTCCACGCGGTCAACCTCTAGTCCAAGCAGCCGGCGACCTCCTGCAAGCGTGGGCAAGCCATGACCACGTCCTTGGTCTGCTCGGGCGCCAGCATGGGGATGAGCTCGGACTCGACGATGGTCCAGTTCGGGCAGCAACTTGCTTTAGGTTTTGAACGCTTGCGCGCCAGGGCAGGGCGGGATGACGGTGGAAAAACCCGCCGCCGACCGGCGGTGGGAAATATCCGCGACTTTTCAGTTGCGCGCCATCAGTAGAGCGACAATCCAGCGTCCGCAATTTTTCCCGGCTAAAAGGGCCAGAGGAAATATCCATTTCAAACGCATATTTCCTCTGGCCCTTTGCGCCAATGAATTGTTAAGCCTTTGGATTTTTGTGCTTCTCGTTGTAATAGTTGAGCATGGCATCGAATCTAGTTAATGGCCCGGAGAACTTTTCCTTAAACTCGCGAATGTAGTCTGCAATGTCTTGATGATAAAGGTCAATGAAATCCTGGGCGATGACCTGATTTTTATAGAACTTCTGGCACCCGTCGTTGTATGCATTAAGTAGTCGTTCAACCATGCTATCGAATACCTGCTGCTTTATAGCGAGTTCGTCTTTTTGATCTTTAGTTGGTGACCTCTTTGCCTTCAGGAGGGCAAGTTGCATCGCGATCGATTCGACTTGAGCTTTTGCTGCATCAATGTTGCTCTTGATCCCCTGAAGAGCTATTTGTTTAAGATTTTCGGTGGACGAGAGCTTTGCCTTATAAGCAGTGAAAATACTTGTAGCCACCGCCACAACTGAAATTAAAACGGGAATCCAAAATTGGGACTCTTTCCCCTCAAGTGCTGCGACTCTAAGTGAAAGTTGTTGGACTAGTACAACTACGAGCGGACCACTCATTTTCAATTCCCCATAGTGCTAGATCTGATTACTTGGATCAACTTGCTAAGTTCGCTCGAATCCTTAGACTCGAGGACAATCGAGAGTTCATCCGGAGTCCTTTTCTCTGGAAGAAGTACTGACTCAATATTATTTACAAGATCATTCTTGTCGAAGTCAGTTAATGAATCTCCAGATTGTGTATATTTGAGCTCATTGATTCTCTGAGCGATTTCGCTCGCAGCGCTAGGGTTATCGCTATTCAAGAGCAGATAGTTTGCATACTCGGCAGCAAGCGAAATTATGGTTGCCATAAATATCTCCAGAAAGGCCTAACCACCATTGGACGTCTAAGCGCGGCATAATACGATCCTCGCCGAGTTGTTGACCACCGTCAATCCGGCAAAGCCCTTATGTACCTCACATTTCCCGGCATTGTCAGCTTCCCGCCTGGCATCACGTCACATTTTTGCTTGCTCAACGCCCTATTAGCGGTATAACGAAGAAGCCGGGGAAACCGGCGCTGTGTCTTTTCCCAGCATTCACCGCACCGCCAGCGTGTTGTTGGGAACCGGGGTCAAAATGCAGCTCTAAGATGCCGGGCACGAGGAAAGAACAAACTGCAGCCATTTGCCCTGCGAAAGTTGCCGTCCGCGCCATCAAATTCATAACTTATAAAAACTAAGACTTAAAATCCAAATGGCCAGAGGAAATATCCATCTCAAATGCATATTTCCTCTGGCCCCTTTGAACCCTTATGGTCCAGTTCGGGCAGCAACTTGCTTTAGGTTTTGAACGCTTGCGCGCCAGGGCAGGGCGGGATGACGGTGGAAAAACCCGCCGCCGACCGGCGGCGGGAAATATCCGCGACTTTTCAGTTGCGCGCCATCAGTAGAGTGACAATCCAGCGTCCGCAATTTTTCCAATGGGCATGAAAGCCAAGGCGCCGCATTGGCCTGGATTGGCGCCGGCATAAGCCGCGGCTGTCACAATGCCATATGCGGTGTTACCAGAATACATTGGCCCTCCGCTATCACTGCCAAAGCATGCTAAGTTATCACCTACAGCAACCGCGAACGAGGCTGCATCACAATTTTTGCCGTTGCATGCTTTAGGTGGGAAACTATATCGCGTGCTTGACACCACACCGCATGAGTTTCCTGTGTTGACGCCGCGATGGCATATGCGCCCTCCTACACTCTGCGCACCCGCAAACAGAATGGATAGACCAGAGCTTTCGCTAGTGCCGGAACCATATATCTCTCCGAGAGCGGAGTATCCCACTGCAGGGAAGCTATGCCACTGAAGATCGTGTTTGGCGTCCCATAATTCACCCTCTTTCTTCAATATTGCCGTAATCTGGCCTCCGCTATCGTATGGCTGCCAATTGTAGTAGACCATGGTGTCAGGACAATGCCCGGCGGTCACTATTCCGACTTTGGAAGTTGCCCTATGCCTGACCATAAATCCGCCCGTGCAGAGATTTCCATTGGATCCTTGCAGTATAGATCCTCCTCTCAGATATGCTGCGGGGCGCATTGGACCTACAAGGAAGTCAATTCGCACGGGTGTCTGAAGAATCTTCTGTAGCGACGCGGCCTCATCCGAGTAGGAGCTTTTATCATTACTCTTGGTATAAACATGAAGAACAATATCGCCGGTACGCTCGTCGACAAACATACCTTGTAGCCCGGGGATATTTTTGTATAATTCTTGCTGATGCGCCGTTATTATCGCCCAAAGCTCCTCAATAGTTTTAGGGGCGCCTGTTTTAACGACAACAGGAACGTCGCCAAACGTTGTCGATATTTTAGCAACAGGGACGGGTTCGCTTCCTTTGAGCCGAACCACGAACCTCAGCTCAGGTTCTTCCTCCCAATATGCACCAGCCAACCTATCTCTATATTTCTCCACTAGCCCGGCAACTTGCTGTTGAGAGCCTTGCTGTAAGTTAATCCGCTTTGCCGCTTCTTGCTCCGATATCATTGCGCTTTTTGCATAAGACTTTGCTTCAACGCTATCGGCCTGCACACCTTGCGCTTGGGCTACAAGTGCGAAAGGAAAATTCAACAATGCACATAACAGAAATCTTGAAGTGGTCCTCATCTTCAATCTCCTATACACCCCTGCGCTGAGGCTTTTAGCAAGCGAAGGGCCACGTGGTCAACCCCAGGCCAAACACGCTGCGGTCTGACGTATACGCGGGCACGATACCGCGAGGCCTGTCCAGACAGCCGGCGTGTGCGACCCCATGGCAGGCATAGATAGCCGCACGCGTGGGCTCCCTTTATGCACGGTGACCGATCAATCGGCGGCGGCCACGCTCACCACCAGCTCGCCGTCGCGCACGCGCACGTGCAAGGTCTGGCCGATGGCGAAGCCCAGTTCCTCCATCCAGCGGCCGCACAGGCGCAGCGCCGGCACGGTCTGGCCGCTGGCGGCCTGGTGGATGCGGCCGACGGTGCAGCGCTGCGGCGGGCGCGTGCGGCGTGGAGGGCGTTGTTGGCGCGCAAGCTCGGCGGCGTCGGCCGCGGCGATCTGCTCGGGCGTCAGCATGGGGATGAGCTCGGACTCGACGATGGTCCAGTTCGGGCAGCAGGCAGCCTTGCGCGTGGCATGCTTGCGCGCAGGGGCGGGACGGGGTGACGGTTGACGCATGGCGAAGCCTCCTTGTCGGACAGGAACCCGCCGCCGGCCGGCGACGGGATGTCGGGAGGTTAGAAACCGCTAAGAGACGGCGGGCTTATTTCCCCGAAGGGTGTTGTATTAGCCGCCCTCCCGACGCAAGCATCGCATCGGTTGCGCCTGAGGATCAGGCACAAAAAACCCACCAGTTTGTCGGAGGTGGGTACCGCTCTTAGAGGAGTTTCTACGCTCCTTGGGCAATAGATTGCTACTGGTTGTTTCGAATGTCAACTGATAGAAGTGGCGAAATTGCAAGATTGAAAGTGAACTTGATGCTGCTATCGCAGATCTCTTCTCTGCTCACAGCAGACCTGCAAATTAGGCCACACAGCGAAGCGACCTCAGCTTGGACGGGCTGTTGTGCTCAAGCCTCTGGATATCACTCGCACCCAATGCCATCGTTATCGCGGTCCAACTTGGGAGCGTACCCTGGATCGCCACGGCGGACGGGGGCGGCGCCCGCGGCCCGAGCTTCGGTGCAGTTGGCAAACGGCAGAGTGTTGGCACTGGCCCGGGCTGGTGCAGAGAAGCTATGCCGAGGGACAGCAGAGCTTCCGGAGCCAGAAGCGCCACCTCGGTGGCAATGGTACTCACCGGTCTTCCGGTTGTTGTGGCAGCCTTCGGCGTTCAGACCGCCTGGATGTGCGAATGCCAATGTTGGGGCGAGCAAGGTGATTAGTGTTGCGAAGAGGACGATTGCAGCGTACATGTTGGCTCCATTGTGGAAAATTAGAGCCGGAGGAGAAATTTATTTCCTCCGACCCCTTTATTTGCATATTTCCTCTGGCCCCTTTGAACTAGGCCCTTGAACTAATGACGGTGAAGCGGTTCTGGCGGGGCTTGGGCAGCAGCAGGGCCACCTGCACCGCGCCTTCGGGGTCAGCTGACGGTGTCGCCGTGGTAGGTCTGGTTGAGCTTGATGGCGACGCCGCCGAGGCGGGCGCGCTATAAAGGGGCCAGAGGCAATACCCATTTCAAACGCATATTTCCTCTGCCCCTTTGCACTTGCCTTTGCATTTATTTACTCGAACCACTCTTTTATTGCACCTGATAGTGCACCTAGTTTTTCACCATTTCTAACTACCCACGCTGCACCCTGAGCCATAAGTGACGTACGGCGAGGCCCTTGCGCCTTCGGCATGTCATCTAGTATCTGTTCCAGCTCGTTTCTCTCCTTCTGTGGGATACCGGCGTCTTTTAGTTTGGAATGAATACCGTTGTAGTCGCCAACTTGGACTTCAGAGTGCAAAACATTACCTAGTACACCGTGGAATTGACCAATATTGTAAGTTGCGCCAGAAGCTTTTTGTACTTCTTCTTTTGTGAACGTAAGATCCTCGCCAAGAACTCCATTTTGCTCCAGCGTCAAACTCCAATTCAAAATTTTATTGCGTACCGCTTCAAGTATACTGACTACCTGACTTCTCCCGATGATAAGTATAGGGATCATACCAAGTTGGAACGACTCGCTGCGACCAAAAATCTTGTACAGTGCCTCCGAAGGAAAGGTCATTTGCAAATGCCCTTTCTCTTTGCTCGAAACTAGATGCTCCAATTCTCCGACCGGCTGTCCGACAGCTCTCTGTGAGATTAATTGCTGCGACTCGCTGTCACTCATAATGACCGGAATCCACCCATTGTATGGATTGTGGGCTTTTACGGTCCCATTAACAATTCGATACGGCGGAACTTCGGCTCCACCGTATCCATTTACCTCAAGATCGCACCACTGCTGGAAGTCTATCAACTTCAGTTTGGTTGACACGACGAGAGCTTTCCTTAGTACGTCAGACACACTTTGGCTCTGATCCATTGCGGCTCGCTGCAACTCCAGAACTAGGGACATCGGCTTTCCTCAATGGACGGGTGGTCAAGGTGCACTTATAGGGCACAGACATGGACAAAAGTACACTCTTATCCTGAGGTTTGAGTGCACTTCAGTAGGTGCGGAACATCGAAATAATTTCACTCTGACCCCATTTTCATTGCTACCGCGACAGCCAATAGAAATTGTTCGCTTAATTACCTCCGGCCCCTTGTTCTTTGTTGCACCTATATTGCGAATGCAGTCGAATTTTTATTCGTGCTTGATACTATCAAGTGTACCTTTAACCAGCATAATAACTGGAAGGGTGCTCACTAATAGCATCACAAAGTTTGTTGTAACAAGCCAGGCCATAAATTTGGCATACCCATCTGTTAGCGGAGTGAAATATAAACCTAAGGAAGCTCCAAATGTAAAAACAAGCTCAACCATAGTTATACCAATTACTAGCAACAAGACAGTCAAATGTCCGTGTTTCTTATACCCAGCCAACAATGATGAGCCGGACATTATTCCGAATAGCGCCAACAATGCTGCTAAAAAGCCGAGCATCGTAAACGCGAAACTAGCTAGCAATGCTGCCAATGACTCAATACGCCCTGGAACACTCGTAATGGTTACCGACGTCCCAGAGGGAATAAGGAATGTGGCACAGTAGCTAATTCCGTGGCTTAGCAGGACTATCAAGGTCAGCAAACGTAGTTTTCTGTACATTGACGTTAGATCTCATTTCCTTGAGCTTTTCTTGCAACAGCGCATTTCGGCTCATCTGCTTGTCAAAATCTGCCTGAATCTTTGCATCTGTATCGCCACTAATTGAATGGCGCACTGCGCCCTCTCCCACCAAATATACATCAATAACTTTATCAGCAAGGGCGGTGACTGCCCGAGCTTCAAAGTCAGAAACACCTTTCTGACCTATTTGCGAAGAAACACCTTGTAAAATCGCTTTAATGTTTCCGAGCCTCTTTTCTGGCCGAATCGTTATTTCAACGGGACCGACTTCCGCATAATTCTGTCCGGTTTGACCACTAATAAACTCAACTAAGTCTTCGTGAAGCTTATTGTCCCTCTGAAGCTCAACCGTAATTTTCCCTACACGACTGAGTTTCGAAATATCTTTTCGCTGCATTTGATGCGTAAGAGCGACCGCGTGGAACTTATAAGGGAGATTCAACGCCTCAATTACCTGGTTAATATAGCTTGCGAAGGTCGCACCTCGAGGCGAAAGCACTTTACAAGCAATACCAAAAAAGTCTCCTCGGAAATTTACATATGAAGCAAAGCCGGCAGAGTCTCCAGCAAGGTGTGATTTAAGATCAGCCAAAGTGAGGTTTTTCGAGTCAATTTTCTTAATTATTTCCTTATCCAGTGTGTGCAGGAACAAGTATTGGTCGCCAACTGTATGTACTAGATAAAGACGCTCACCTGCATGCTCGAACTGGGACTTAAACACTGGAATTTTCCATGAACAATACTTCTGCAGGAAATTTCGCAGATCTGCGGAGTATTTTTTCTGGCCGTTCCCTTTGGTGAAGTAGTATTGATAATAAGTTGCTTGCATTTACTCCCCCGTTAAGTATTATTCTAAATCTATTCCATCTCACAGACTGAGATATTGGTAAATTCACACCCCAGTCCAAGCGTAGCCACACATTGGTGCTTAAGGGTCAATGTGTTGGAAGGATCTTTCAGAGTCCCGTTTATCGATTGCGCATGAGGTGAGTTCGCTGTAGAAGCACTTCAATAGCGCCCTTGGCTACCCATCTAATTGGATAATCGCGCGCTTATTGATGATGGACGCCGCAAGTGATTGCCGCTGGTCAATAAGCCCATGCATGCACCCTCCCTGAATTGACGATCCTGTTGTATCACGACTCGCGGCGGCGCTGGGAGACAAATGCTAGCGTCATCGTGCGAGGCGTTTTGCTCTTCCTTGCAGCGGCGTTGCTGGTGCTTTTTACTCGCGCATACCTCTCTCGATCACGGTAACTTCATCGAATTGTTGAGCTGCGTGACTTCCGCAACCTCTACTTCCGTCATCACACGCAAACGCGCTTCCTTGCCAATTACACCAGCTGGCAACGCCAACCGCACCTTCGCAGTCCTAGGCTCCAAATCCCGCGGCGCCTCCAACGCAGGAAACGCCGCCCGCGCCACTTCCCGGCCACGCGCGTCTTCCAGCACCACGAATCCCCCTGGCGCATCCGCATGACCAAGACTGTGCACGGTGACCTCGATAGCCCCCGCGCTCACCCGCACATCGCCACGCCCAATCCCCAGATCCGGCCGATGCTCCACCGGCACCGCCGCAGGCTCGATGAGTTCGAACTCCATCACCACCGTCTTGCCAGCCGGGAATTCCACCTCCACCGCCCCGCTCTTTTCGAACGCGAACTCGCGCGTGGCGGCGTTGCCGTCGATGCGCCCGTCGCCATCGCGATCGAGGCCCGAGCGCATGCGCCATTGCCCGGCGGCCACATTCCAGCCGGTCATCTGCGCCCGCTGCAGCGTGCCGCTGGTGTTGTAGCCGATGACGGTGAAGCGGTCCTGCCGCGGTTTGGGCAGCAGCAGGGCCACCTGCACGGCGCCTTCGGGGTCGGCGAAGCGCCAGCTGACGGTGTGGCCGGGGTAGGTCTGGTTGCGCTTGAGCGCCACGCCGCCCAGGCGGGCGCGCTGCAGGTGCACGGTGGGCGATTCGACGCGGTCGCTCCACCAGTGGCCTTCGGTGTTCATGTAGAAGCTCTGCAACTTGTCGCGGGTCTCGGCGCGGTACAGGGTTGCCAGCCAGGCGGTGTCGCCCGTGGCTTCCCAGGCCGCGTGGTGGGCGAAGTCGGGGACGGCATCAGGTTTAGCGGCGGCCTTGGCCAGGTCGGCGCCCCAGCTGTCGCGTTTGCCGAGCAGGTCCAGGAAATTTTCGTTGAGCAGCGACAGGCCCGCCGGGCCGGCGTTGGCGACGCGGTAGTCGATGGGTTTGAGGTAGCGCGCTTCGCCGGTCCAGCGCCAGGCGGCCCAGAAGGTGTGCAGGGTGTCGGCGCCGCCGCTGCCTTCGAACAGTTCGCCGCCGCGGGTGTTGCCGGTCTTCCAGTTGATCTCGTTGGGCAGCGCCCATTGGCCCTTGGCATTGGTGTACGCGTAGGCGAGGTAGCCGTCGGCCAGGCCGGTGACGATGCGGCGGCTGTTGGGGTCGGCGTTGTAGCCGCCGAGTAGCAGGGCCGGGTGCAGTACCGGGAACGAATAGGGTTTCTGCCACTGCCAGTTCGGCTCGCGGTAGACCTTGCGCCCGCCGAACCAGTTGCTGGCGAACAGCAGGTGGCCTTGTGGGTTGACCTGGATGATGCGCTCGAAGGCCTTCACCGTGCGCATCAGGCGCTCGACGGTGAGCGGGTCGCCCCAGTTGAGGTAGAGCATGGCGCTGTTGAGGTTGATGCCTTCTTCGTAGGCATGCAGTTCGTCGGTCTCGATGGTGGACAGGCCGTCGGTGAACATGCCGTTGCGGTAGTTGGCGTCGGACAGCGCGGTCAGCGAGGCGTTGAGTAGATCCGGGTCCACGCCCATCAGGGCGACGCCGGGCCATTGCTGGGTGAGGTCGGAATCGTCGGAGATGCCGCCGCCGAAATCGCCGTAATCCACTTGCCGCTCGTCGATCCACCAGCGGATGTAGCGGCGCGTGGCCTTGAGGTCTTCCAGTTGCCAGAATGCCCAGGCCGGCACGCCCTTGGGCGGGGTGGGCAGGTCCACCGGCAGCGCGCTCTGGTTGCCGTAGCCGATGTCGTTCCAGTATTGGCGGGCGAGCGCGTTATCCGGGTCCACGCGCAGCAGGTCGCCGATGTCGGCATCCAGGCGCGCGTACAGCCGCTGGCGCTTGGAGGTGGTGTGTTCCTCGACCAGGAAGCCCCAGTTGTCCTTGACCTGGTTGAAGCGGTCGGCGATGTGTTCGGCCTTGGCCTGGTCGCGCGGCTTGAACAGCAGGCGCAGTTGCGCGCCGTCCAGCGCGCGCGTGTCGAAGCCGGGCGCGGCGGAGGCGATGCTGAGCATCAGGCTGTCGTTGCTCAGGATGCGGTCGCGCAGGTCCAGCCACAGCGTGCGCGGCTGGCCGGGCTTGACCGATACCGACACGTCGAGCATGTCGCGCGCCGGCCAGATCGGGTCCTTGATGCGGAGGTTGAGCGGGATCAGGCCGTCGTGGGTGGCGGGCAGGTCCAGCGCCGGCAGGTCGATGGCGATGCCGTCCAGGCCGTCGTGCATGTTTTCCCAGCCGTAGGACCAGCTGCGCATCAGCGGCTGGTCCGGCGGGGCGTCGCCGAGGCTGGAGGGGATCAGCACGTGCACGATGGGCAACGGCGGCGCTGCGGATGTTTCGGCGCTGCGCTTGCGCGCCGGCGCCTTGCTCGGCAGGGCGACCACGGTGCTGCGCTCGCCCTGCGGATAGCGTCCGGCGATGTCGCTGCGCAAGGCGGCGAGGTTGGCGTAGTCGGGGGCGATGTCGCTGCGCACGGTGTAGCTGAGGGTGGCGCTGGGGTCGGACGGCGGCGCGCCGGCGCTGACGTCGTAGGCCCAGATTTCCTGGATCGGGGTTTCCTGCGCGGTGTTGGTGAAGCGCAGGCGGCCGCCGCGGCGGCGCTCGAACTGATCGACGCTGCGCACGGTGCCTTGCGTGCGCTGGAACAGCGGCGCGAGTGTGGCGCCGGCGGCGGCGTAGCTGGCCTGGCCGTCAGCGGCGCCGCGCAGTTCGATGCGGTTGAACGGTTCGTCGGGCAGGGCCAGGTCCAGCGCCTTGCCGCCTTCGACGTAGGTGTTCCAATCCGGCAACTGGAAGTAGTCGTTGCGGCCGGGCAGGCGCGAGCGGTTGTAGACGCCGGGCCAGGTGGTCTCGGCGATGCCGTCGGTGGCTTTCCACATCCACTGCTTGAGGTCCCTGGCATCGGCGAATTCGACCTTGCGGATGCGGGTGGACGGCGCGTCCAGCACGGGGGGCGCGTGGCCGTGGTCCCAGCCGTAGCGGTGCAGCCAGGCGTTGCGCGCGGCGTCGGCGCGCGGCGGTTCAGCGCTGCGCGGTTCCTGCTGGCGCGCCAGGGCCGCGGCGCCGGCGGCGTCGAGCATGCGGTCGTAGATGCGGATCTCGTCGAAGTCGCTGCCGCGCAGGAAGTTGTAGCGGCTCTGCACCTGGTGGGGGGCCATCACCCGCCCGGCCAGGCCGAGTTGGTCGAGCGCGGCGTCGAAGTCGAGCGCGCCGCCGTCGGCGCAGGCTTGCGCGCAGTCGGCGCGCGCGGCGTCCTTGCCGTCCACATACAGGCGCACGCCGCGGGTTTCGTCCCAGGCGAAGGCGAGGTGGGTCCATTGGCTGGCGGTGGGGTTCTTGTCGAGGGTGAACGACACGCGGGTGCGCGCCAGGTTGGCGTCGGTGACGAAGGCGTCGAAGCCGTGGCCGTTCCAGTCGATGCGCAGCCAGGCCATGTCCCAGCTGCTGTGGTCGGCGTAGCCGACGCGGAAGATCACGAACGGGGCTTCGCCGACCGGATCGCGCGCGCGCCAGAAGAAGGAGAGCGTGCCGCGCTGGGTGTAGAGGTTGCCGGGGGCGTTCCAGGCGAGGACGCCGTCGTCGGCCCAGGCGATCGCGTTGCCCTTCACGCCGGTGGCGACGAGCGCGACCTTGTCGCGGACGTTGGGGGTGGCGTCGCCCTGGGCGATGTCGGCGTCGAAGCCGTGGTCGGCGGAGACGCGGAACAGCAGGTCGGGGGCGCTGCTGGTGGGTGCGGGGGCGGCGAAGGCCGGGAGTGCGAGGCAGGACAGCATGACCAGGCAGCGGGCCAGGATGCGATTGCCGGTATTCGTGGGGGTTTCGAGACCCATCCGTGCGCAGCGGCGCGCGGGCGGCGCGGGATCGCGGGACGGGGAGTGCTTGTCGCGGCTGAAGCCGCTCCTACAGGGGAACAAGATGGCGGCAGCGCGCGCGGCGCTGCGGCGGATTGCGTCTTCCATATCGCTCCTTTGCGATCGCCGTGCGCACGTGCCGCCGCACGGCGATCCTCCCTAGCCCCGATCCGGCGAGTATGCAGGCAGCGGGCATGGCGGGGGCCGCGCGGGGCCACGCGACACCAGCGGGCGTGTGACTCAGAACTTGTAGCGCACGCCGAGCAGGTACTGGCGGCCGGTTTCGGTGTATTGCAGCGGCAGGCGCCCGGTGGTCGGCGAGTACACCCACTCGTCGGACGCTTCGTTGGTCAGGTTGATGCCTTCCAGGCTCAGTTCCAGCTGCTCGCTGATCCTGTAGCGCAGCGAGGCGTCGATGACGGTGGTGCCGGTCATGCCGTGGGTGCCGTCGACGTTGAAGCCGGCTTCGGTGCCCGGCGCCTGGGTCAAGTAGTCGTCGCGGTTGGTGGCCGAGACGCGCCCGGAGAACACCTCGCCTTCGTAGAACACGGTGGCGTTCCATGAGGACTTGGACAGGCCGGTGAGGTCGTTCTTCATCACCGGCTTGCCGGTGTTGTCCAGGTACTGGATCTGCGAATCGACCCAGGTGTAGTTCAACTGCACGCCCAGGTTGGACCACTTGCCGGGCAGGAAGGTGAAGGGCTGGATGTAGTTGGCTTCCACGCCCTTGAGCTTGCCGCCGGGGGTGTTGAGCGGGATGCTGAAGGTGAAATCGTCGTTGACCGAGGCGTTGGTGCCGTCGAGCAGCGATGCCGGCAGGCCGCTGCTGGAATACGGACGCACTTCGCGCGCGGTCTGGATGAAGCTGTCGATGTCCTTGTAGAACAGGCCGACGCCGGCCATGGCGCCTTCGTCGAAGTACCACTCGAAACCCAGGTCGACGTTGGTGGCGCGGATCGGGTCCAGATCCGGGTTGCCGCCGCTGACGGTGCGCGCGCCGCCGGCCACGGCGACGGTCACGCCCGGGGTCAGGCTGCCCAGGCCCGGGCGGGTCATCACTTTGGCCGCGCCCAGGCGGATCAGGAAGTCCGGGGTGACCTCGGCGACCAGGTTGAACGAGGGCAAGGTGTCGTCGTAGCTGCGCTCGACCGTGGTCTGGGTCGGCACGTTGTTGATCAGCGCATAGCCGGTGGAGGCCTGCTTGGTGCGCACGTAGCGCACGCCGATGTTGCCCGACAGCGGAATGTTGCCCAGGTCGGTGGAGAACTCGCCCATCAGGTAGGCGCCGCGGTCCTTCTCTTCCACCCTGCGGCTGTTGTTGCTGCGCGGGGCGACGGCGAACAGACCGCTGTTGCTGTAGAGGTCGAAGCCATCGACGAAGGCGTTCAGATCCGGGATCACCCAGTTCGACGGGCTGCCGGCGATGCCCTTGAGTCCGGCCTGCCCGGTCATGTCCACCGGCACGAGCTTGGTGCCATTGGCGAAGTTGGGCACGGTGCTTTCCGAGGCGCGGCGCAGTTCCACGGTCTTGAAGGTGTAGTCCTTGGCCAGCACGCCGCCCTTGAGCCGGAAGCCGGGACTGATGTTCCAGTTGAAGTCGATCTGGCCGGTGTCGAAGTCGTTGTCCACGTACTGCGGACGCAGGCGGATCTCGGCCAGTTCCCAGCCACGCGGATCGGTGGTGTCGATACCGTAGTTGATCACCGGCGCACGGCTGTTGCCGCGGTAGTCGTAGCTGTAACCATCGACGTCGTACTTGTCCATGATGATGGTGGTCTGCACCGGGTTCTCGTGCCTGGAGCGCGAGGTGCCGACCTTGCCGGACAGGGTGACGTCGTCGCTGAAGCGGTGCTGCGCGCTGAGGCCGATCTGCTTGAACACGGTGTTCCACTCGTCGTGGCGGTTCTCGCTGCGGATGTCGGCGTTGTCGAACTCGCCGTAGACCAGCGCGTTGTTGCGGATCTCGCCGTTGCGCACGATGGTGGTGGGCTTGCCGTCGCGGTCGGGACGCCGCGCCGCGCCGGTGGCCGCATCGCGGTTGCGGCTGAAGGAGATCGCTTCGATGTAGTGTTCGTCGCGCTCGGCGTCGATCTTGGAATACAGCGTATCCAGCGCGATCTCGGTGGCGTCGCTGGGCTTCCACTGCAGCGAGCCGGTCACGCCCAGGCGCTTTTGCGCGTGCTCCATCTGCACGTAGCGCGGGAAGCGCGGCTGGTAGACGTTGGCCGCGCGCGCGGCCGCGTACGGCGAGGACGCCGCGAAGCCGCCGTTGCTGGTGCCGCCGGCCCAGCGGCCGGTGTTGGAGCCTTCCTCCAGCGCCTGGCGCTCGGAGTAGGCCACCGACAGCAGCGCGCCGAAGGTGCCGTCGGCGAAGGTGTTGGAGATCAGCGCGGCCAGGCGCGGATCGGCCTTCTGCGCCATCGCGTTGTAGCCGGCCTGGCCGCTGGCGACGAAGGTGAAGCCGCTGTAGTCGAACGGGCGCGCGGTCTTCAGGTCGACGGTGGCGCCGAGCGAACCTTCTTCGACATCGGCCGAGGCGGTCTTGCGCACGATCAATTGCGAGAACAGGTCGGAGGCGAACACATTGAAGTCGAAGCCGCGGCCGCGATTGGTGCCGCCGCTCTGGTCGCCGGCGCCGACCGTGGTCAGCGCTTCCATGCCGTTGATGCGCACCCGGGTGAAGTCCGGGCCGAGGCCGCGCACCGAGATGCTGCGGCCCTCGCCCGCCTCGCGGGTGATGACCACGCCGGGGATACGCTGCAACGATTCGGCCAGGTTGAGGTCGGGGAACTTGCCGACGTCCTCGGCCACGATGGCGTCGACCACCCCGGCTTCGCCGCGCTTGATGTCCAGCGCCTTCTCCACGCTGGCGCGGTAACCGGTGACGGTGACCGTGTCGAGCTGGGTGGCCGGCTCGGTGGCACCACTGGCGGTCGCGGGAACGTCCTGTGCCTGGACGATGCCGGCCTGCAGGGCCAGTCCGATCGAGAGCGCGAGCAAGGTAACCGGTGTCTTCCGGCGTTCAGTGCGAGATTGCATGTCCTCCCCTCCCAAGGGTTACATGAACTGCGTGATATTTCGGGCTGTTTGCCGCGGATGACACCGCTGGTCAAAATCGACGTTAACAGTTGCGAAACATTGCGGCATCTTGCAGCGCAACAGAAACCGCGCCGAATTTGCGGGCTTTCGGCACAAAGCCGTGCCTGGCCTGGCGCAGCCGCTGCGACGCTGGCCCCCTGGCCGCCGCGAAAAATGACACCGATAGTCAAAAAACTTGGCTGTGGCCGCCGTTCCCGGCATGCTTGGCCTCCCCTTCGATCGATCAGGATCCTCCTGCCATGACCGCATCCCGCATCGTCTGCTTCGGCGAACTGTTGCTGCGCCTGGGCGCCCCCGGCCACGAACGCCTGCTGCAGTCGCCGCGGCTGGACGTGCACGTCGGCGGCGCCGAGGCCAACGTCGGCGTGGCGCTGGCGCATTTCGGCCACGACGTGGCGATGGTCAGCGTGCTGCCGGACAACCCGCTGGGCGAAGCGGCCGCCGGCGAGCTGCGCCGGCACGGCGTGGACACCCGCGGCGTGCGCTTCGTGCCCGGGCGCATGGGCCTGTACTTCCTGACCACCGGCGCCGGACACCGCCCCAGCGAAGTCACCTACGACCGCGCTGGCTCGGCCTTCGCGCTGGCCCAGGCGGACGCCCACGACTGGCCGGCGCTGCTGCGCGGCGCGGACTGGCTGCATCTATCCGGGGTGACCCCGGCGCTGGGCGAACGCGG
>NZ_CAPJ01000238.1 GCF_000331775.1 Xanthomonas translucens pv. translucens DSM 18974 | reverse complement strand
GGCCTTGAGCGGCGCCCTACCCGGTGGCAGCGTCGGCGCCGCGTCCGCCGACCCGCAAGCGCCGCTGGCGCGCACCCGCAGCGGCCGCATCCGCGGCTGCCGCGTCCAGGGCGTGCAGGTGTTCAAGGGCATTCCCTATGGCGCCGACACCGCGCCGCGCCGTTTCCAGCCAGCGCTGCAGGAACAACCGTGGCGCGGCGTGCGCGATTGCACCCGCTACGCCGCTTCCGCGCCGCAGCTCAAGCTCGACCCGGTCAGCGAGGACTGCCTATTCCTCAACCTGTGGACACCCGCCCTGCGCGACGGCGCAAAGCGCCCGATCCTGTTCTACGTCCACGGCGGCGCCTACAGCAACGGCTCCGGCAGCGATCCGCTGTACGACGGCGCGCGCCTGTGCCGACGCGGCGACGTGGTGGTGATCAGCGTCAACCACCGCCTCAACGCCTTCGGCTACCTGTATCTGGCGCAGCTCGGCAGCGCCGCGTTCGCCGCGTCCGGCAACGTCGGCCAACTCGACCTGGTGCAGGCGCTGCAGTGGGTGCGCGCGCATGCGGCCGAGTTCGGCGGCGATGCCGGCAACGTCACCGTGTTCGGCCAGTCCGGCGGCGGCGCCAAGATCGCCACGCTGATGGCGATGCCGGCCGCGCAGGGCCTGTTCCACCGCGCGTGGACGATGAGCGGCCAACAGGTCACCGCGGCCGGGCCGCGCGCGGCCACCCAGCGCGCGCAACTGCTGCTGCAGGCCTTGCAGCTAGACGCCACGCAGCTGGCCGCGCTGCGCACACTGCCGCTGCAGCGCCTGCTCGAGGCCACCCGCACGCGCGATCCGTCGCGGGCGGAGAACACCTCCCTGTACCTGGGCCCGGTGCTGGATGCGCAGGTGCTGCACCGGCATCCGTTCTGGCCGGACGCGCCGCCGCAGTCGGCGAAGATCCCCATGGTGATCGGCAACACCCACGACGAGACCCGCGCCTTCCTCGGCAACGATCCGGCCAACTTCGCGCTGAGCTGGGACACGCTGCCGGCCAGACTGCAGCAGGAACAATTCGTGGACCTGCTGCCGCAGGTGGTGATCGCCGAATACCGGCGGCTGTATCCGCACTACACGCCGAGCGCGGTGTTCTTCGCCGCGACCAGCGCCGGGCGCTCGTGGCGCGGCGCGATCGAGGAGGCCGAGGCGCGCGCGCGGCAGGGCGCGCCGACCTGGGCCTACCAACTCGATTGGGGCTCGCCGCTGGACGGCGGCAAGTTCGGCGCGTTCCACACCCTGGACATCCCGTTGGTGTTCGACAACATCCGCCAACCCGGTTCGCGCACCGGCGACGGCGCCGACGCGCAGCGCGTGGCCGATGCGATGAGCGAGGCGCTGCTGGCGTTCGCCCGCCACGGCGATCCCAACCACGCCGGGCTGCCACGCTGGGAACCGTATTCGCTGGCCCGGCGCGAGACCATGCTGTTCGACGCCGACAGCCGCCTGGCGCACGACCCGCGCGGCGGCGAACGCCGGCTCTACCAGCAGGTGCCGTTCGTGCAGCGCGGGACGTTGTGAGCCGGCGGATGCGAACAGACGACCACGCCGTGTTTCCGCGCATTGGCAAGCGGTCGCGGTAGTGACTTCATCCGGATCGACGCCACGGCGCAGCTTCGCTCGAGATGGCGCCGCTTTTTGTGGGAGCGACTCCCACAACGTTCATTGAACTGAGAGGAAAACCGCTCCCGCCTGCATGTGGGGCCGCAACGACTGCTCATCGGCTGGCGCACAGGCCAGCATCGCCATGCGCGTCCAGTCCGCGTCGACCGCCAGCGCACTACCAGCCGGTGTCCTCGGCCAGCACCACCTGATTGCCGCCGCCGATGCGCGCGCGCTGCAGCAGCGCTTCGGCGCGTTGCATCAGCGTGGCGGCAGTGTCGGTGGGCGTGGCGAGCAAGGCGCCGACGCTGACACTCAACTGTTCGTTGGCCATGTCGGCGTGCGCGATCGCCAGCAGCTCGACCATGTCGCGCAAGGCCGGCGCGACCTGGCGCAGGTGCGCGCCGCTGGCGTCGTACAGCACCAGCGCGAAGCGGTCGGCGTCGATGCGCATGGTCACGTCCATCGGCCGCAGCAAGCATTGCAGCACCTCGGCCACGTCCACCACCGCGCGGTCGGCCTCGCGCGGGCCGTAGCGCTGCACGAAGGCGGCGTATCCATCCACTTCGACCAGGATCAGTGCAAGCCCGCGCTGCAGGCGCCGGGTTTCGGCCAACGCCAACGCCAGGTGTTCGTCGAAGCGGCGGCGATCGCCCAGGCCGGTGAGCGCGTCGCGCAAGGCCTCATCGTCGCGCACCCGGCGCTGCAGAAACCCCTCGCGGCGCGAATGCTCGCGCAAGTAGCCGCCGACCGCGCCGATCGGCACCGCCGCCCACAACAACCATTGCAGCCGCAAGTAGTCCGCCTGCGCGGTGCTGTCCAGCAGCAGGTGCGCGGCCACGGCGCTGATCGCACACAGGGTCAGCGCCACCGCCACGCTCTGCCACAGCGCCAGGCCCAGCGGGAAGAAGCCGGCGAAGATCACCAGGGTCATCACCGCAGCGGCATAGCGCAGTTCCTGCGGCGGATAGCCGATGCTCGACAGCACCAGCCCGGTGCCGCCGACCAGCAGCAGCAGCGCCGCGCGGCCCGGCCCGTGCGCATGCGCGCGATGGATCGCCACCGCCACCCACAACAGCGCCAGCAAGGTGGCCGCGCGCACCGCCACCGCATAGCCGGCCAGCCCGATGCTGCCCGACCAACCGAAATGCAGCGCATCCCAGGCCAGCAACGCCAGCGCGATCAGCACCCCGAGCGAGGCCGCCACGCGTTGCGCGAAGCCCATGGTCGATGCGGTGTAGCGGCGATACGCCCGTTCCAGCGGCGGGTCGAAACGCAGCGCGGCAAAGCCGTGATGCAGTTGCCTGGCGTAGTCCTCGCCGGATGCAGCGTCCGGCGGTCCTTCGTAGCGGTGGTGCATGCGATCCCCTATACGCGGCAGCCTGGAACAGAACGCGGTGGCTGTCACACAATTCACCGTACGACGCCCAGCGCCAGCGCTGCAGACTTCGACTTCCGCGTACATGAGAAGTCAATGGCGCGCAATTGTCCACTTTTGTCCGCCACGCAGGCGCGCGATGCGCAGCGCATGCCAGCGACAGGATGCAGCGTGGACACGCCACGGCTGGCATGCGGCAGCGCGTGCCGCGGGCGGCCACAGCGGCCCGCGCGACGGCCGAGGGACGGCGCTCAGGTCTTCGCCGGTAGCGCCCAGACGCTGTTGGGATCGCCGTTGCGGCCACGCCGATGGGTCGCGCGCGCCATCTGCCAGTACGCCCAGGCCAGGGCCAAGGCGCAGCCATCCACCGCCAGCAGTAGCGTGCTGCTCCACGGCGCCACCCAGCCGTCGGCGCCGCGCAGCGCGGCCAGCGGCACGAACGAGGTGAGCAGGGCGCAGGCCAGCAGCAGTTCGTACGCGCCGCGCGCAGTGGGACGCAGCAGCGCCCAGGCCACGCCCAGCCCGAACACGGCGTAGTACACGACACGCTCCTGCCCCGGTGGCAACAGCCGCGCGGCGACGAACAGCGCCGATACCCCGGCCACGCAACCCAGGCAAAGGCCGACGGTGAGCCGCGCCATCGCGTGCGTACGCCACGGCTGCGCCTGCTGGCGTCGCTTGCGCCGCGCCTCCACCCACAGCAGATTGCCGCTGTAGAACAGGAACGCGCCACCCAAACCGAGCAGGAAATACAGCCAGCGCACCGGCGCCCCGCCGAAGTCGGCGTAGTGCAGCGCCTGCAACCCGCGCAGCGACGCCACGCCGGGCGCCATGGTCTGCGGTGCCAGCACCCGCAGCACCTTGCCGGTGGCCGCTTCCATGGCCACGCCGGCCATCGTGTTGAGCCGGCGCTGCGGCTGCTGGCCGTAGATTTCCACACGCGCATTGGCATCGCCGGCGTCGTGGAAGGACAGGCTGTCCGGCGCGAAGCCCGGACTGGCCGCGCGCGCCCGCGCCAGCAGGTCGGCCACCGGCAGCAGCGGCGCCTTGATGTGCGCCGGCTGCACGTGCGGCGTCAGCTCCAGATCCGGCTCCAGCACCTGCATCAGCTTGCCGTCGAACACCAGGTACTGGAATGGCGCCAGCAGCAGCACGCCCAGGGCCAGGACCGCGCCGGACCAGGCGAAGATCACGTGGAACGGCAGCGACAGCATGCCGATCACGTTGTGCGCGTCCTGCCACAGGCGCTTGACGTTGCGCCCGGCGCGCAGCGCGAACAGGTCCTTCAGGAACACCGGCGCATACAGCACCACGCCGCTGACCAGGGCCAGGCCATAGAGGATGCAGACCACGCCGAACAGATAGGTGCCGAAGGTGCGCGGCAAGCCGGCGGTGAAATGCAGGTCGTACAGGAACTCGACGAAACCGCTGCGTTGCGGCAGTTGCAGCGGTTGCCCGTCGGCGCCGGGCTGGAACTGCACCGTGCCGCCGAACGACTGCGCCGGCGGCCCGAACGCATACAGCCGCGGCGGCGCGCCGTGCTCGTCCGGCAAGGTCAGGGTGAACGATTCGGCCAGCGCCGGGTAGCGCGCCAGCACCGCGTCGGCCAGCGCCTGCGCCGCCTGTTCCGGTGCCTGCGCCGGCGGCGCGACCGCGGCGGCCGGGCGCGGCCAGTCGCCGAGTTCGTGGGTGAACACGGTGATCGCGCCGACATAGAAGGCGATGAACAAGGCCATGCCGGCGAGCAGGCCCATCCAGCTGTGGGCGGACAGGAACTGGCGCAGGGTCGCCGCCTTCATGCCGTCACCTGCACCAGGCCGGCGGCCTTCAGCGCGTACAGCAGCCCATGGCACAGCAGCGTGGCCGCCCCCAGCCACAGCCAGGCGCGCGCGCCGCTGCGGAACACGAACGCCAGCGACATCGCGCCGATCCACAGCGGGAACATCAGCAGCAACCAGGGCAGCGTATGCACCTGCAGCGCGCCCGGCCACAGCAGCACGCACAGCCCGACCACGCCGACCGCCAGCGGCAGGCCCAGCACGATCGCCGCCAGCCACCTAGCCCACATCGGCGCGGCCTCCACCCAGCTGCCGCCAAGCATCCAGGAACGGCAGCGCGACCGCGGCCAGCATCAGCGCGCTCAGCGCCGCGAATGTACCGGCCCACACCCCGAGCGCGGCGATCGCCGCGACCAGCGCCAGCGTGCTCAGCAGCACGCCGGCCATGCGCAGCGCGCGCGCATGCCGGCGCCAGCCCGGGCGCAGGCGCTGGTGCGCGGTGGCCAGGTAGAAGGCCAGCGCCGCCAGCGACGCGGCGAGCAGGTACAGGGCAGTGGTCAGCGCGTGCATGGCCATGGTGGATTACCAGCGCGCTTCGAAACCGATGCCGGCCACGCGCGGCGCGCCGAGGAGGGCGACCGGCTGATCCGACCAGCGGTACTGGGTGTACTGCCTGTCGAGCAGGTTGTTGGCGAACAGCCACGCGCTCCAGTCCAGCACGCTGCTGGTGGTGTCCTGCAGCGTGCGTGCGCGCTTCTCGCCGATGACGAGGACGCGGTCCACGGTGGTGGGATCGGCGACATCCGCCTCGGCGGCCAGCGCAGGCGCTGGAGCATGCAAGGCTAGAACCGCTGCGACGGAAACAGACGAGGGCAACCCATGGACGCGCACGCGCATCGCTCCGTGAAAGAAAATCGGACGGAGGCATGGCGATGGCTGTGCCTGGCTGCCGGACCCGGCAGCGCTGGGCGCGGACTTTAACAGAGTGTGAAGATGGCAACCACACATTCGTGCGGCGTATCGAGGACTGCCATGGCAGTTGGCCAGGCATGGGGGGGATCTCCAACATGGGATCTCCCGCTCTCCAGGACGACCAAGCAGCCGTCTGTAGGAGCGGCTTCAGCCGCGACAGGATCTATCGATAACACCTGTCGCGGCTGAA
>NZ_CAPJ01000239.1 GCF_000331775.1 Xanthomonas translucens pv. translucens DSM 18974 | reverse complement strand
GGGGTCGCTGGCGCGCGCCGCCAGCAGTTCGGCATTTGCCAGCCGCGCCGGATCGGCCTCGGCCAGCGTCTGCGGGCTGCGCAGGATCGGCTGGTGGCGGTACGGATCGTCGGGATGGAACTGCTCGCGCAACTGCTGGCGCTCCAGGCGCAGTGCGCGCGTGTCGTCGAGCTCGCGCAGTTGCTGCGGATCGCGTACCGGCTGGGCGATGGTCTGCTCGCCACTATCGACCCAGTTGGTCCATTGTCCAGTCCGCGCATCGCGCTCGTAATAGAAGCGCTCGGCGCCGATCCGCTCTGGATCGGTGATCGGCCGTGCTTCGTGCGCGAGCAGGCGCGCAGCGGTCATGCGCGCGGTGTAGGACACCACATCGAGTTGCGTGTCGTCGTACTTGCGCACGTCGTTCAGCGTGGAGCCTGCGCGATCCAGGCCCAGCGCGGAGTTGTCGAGCATCATCGACCAGACTTTCTCCGCCTCGGGCTCGCCACCATGGCGGCGCGCGGCGTCGAGCAGCTCGCGCGGCGTCCAGCCGTTGGGGTTGATGTGGTGCGTCTGGAAGGTGGCATCGTGGACGGCTTCGACGTCCTTGACTGGAAGGTTGAGCGCCTGCGCGGGCTGGCCATTGTCGAAGTAGCTTCGCCGACTCTCGAAGTCGCTCTTCATCAGATCAATGCCGAATTCGTTCCACTGCCGTTCGCTCATCGCGACGCCGTCACGACGGGCCTGGCTGTCGGCGAACGCGTTTGCCGTGGCGCCTGGTGCATTATCGTTGCGGACTACACCGAGCGCGAGCAATCCGTAGCCATCGTTGCGTTGCTTGTTTGCAAGGTAGTTCCAATAAAGCTCTCGATTTCCCTGTTCGGCGTAGTAACCGAGAACTTCGATATCGCGCTTGTCCAGACCATTCATTTCCAGAGCTCCTTTGACGCTCGCCTACAGAACTACCTGTTCTGCACCCGATTTCCTTTCACCATGAACTTCTCTATGTAGCTGCGGGCCGCATCCTCGATTCTCTTCCAGTCCGGCAATGCGGCGCGCACGTAGCGCACCTCTACGAGCGTACTGATTTCTGGAAGCGCGAAGAGATGATGGCACTCTGGAAGTTCGGCGTCTTGGCTACGCACCAGCTTTCCGTCCCGATATTCCACACCGGTTTCGGCAACTACATGCGAGGTGCATTTGATGAAGGTGCGAATTTCGCCATTCGCATCCCGTTCGACGTACCAATCATCGTGCTCATCCGCTTTGAACACAGGCGCCGACGACCGGTATCCCTTTGCCTTGTAGTAGGAAAACACTTTCGGAAGATCCGCATAGTAGGGAGTCAGGCCATACACCGCGCTTTGCCTGAGACGGCTCTCCAGATGCTCTGCCGGATTGTCCTTGTCTGCGGAATAGCCGGTATAGCGCCTGCGTAGCGCCTCATGCACATCCACCCTATCCAGATAGTGATACGCGATATAGACCGTGCGCGTCGACACATCCAGGCGCAGATGCGTGCGTTCACCCGGTGCGAACGGCTGCAGCGTCGGATGCTCCAGATACAGGCCGAAACTGTCGTCGAAGTTCGGCCCCATCTGGTCGCCGAAGTAGTTGGCCGGGATCCGCAATTTGTAAGGCCCCAGGCACGCTTCCATCAGCGGCGGCGGCGTCTGGAACGGATCCTGTGGGCCGAGATGGCGCTTCCTCACGCAGCCCTGGGCATTGGTGGACGTGGCAGCGGGCGAATCGGCAGCACTGGGCTTGGCGCAGCCGACCATCGGCAGGACGCTAGTCAACAGCAAGCAAAACGCCAGGCGCGAAACCGATCTCATCGTGTGCATCCTCCAGTGATATGCGATCGCCCGTTATAAACACCGAGTGAAGCACATGCGCTGTAACCGCGACAACAGCATGGGCCTGGATGCTGGCCCGCTGGGCTCCGTCGCCGTTTGGCCCGGCCCGCTGCCTGACCGCACGCTCAGCCGCGCGGCAGCGGCAACCCGGTGAAGTCCTTGACCGTGCGCAGCACGAAGCTGGAGTTGACGTCGGCCACGCCGGCGGCATTGAGCAGCTTGTCCAGCAGGAACGCGGAGAAATGGGCCAGGTCGCGCACGTAGACGTGCAACAGGTAGTCCATGTCGCCGGTCAGCGCATGGCAGGCGACGACCTCGTCCCAGCCCTGCACGCTGTCGGCGAAATGGGCGATGCCGCTTTGCCCGTGCTTTTCCAGCTGCACGCGCACGAACGCCTGCAGGCCCAGGCCGATCGCGCCGGGCACCAGCCGCGCCGCATAGCCGGCCACCACGCCGTCGGCCTCCAGCCGCTGCACCCGGCGCAGGCAGGCCGACGGCGACAGGTTCACCTGCGCGGCCAGCTCCGCATTGCTGGCACGGCCCTGCCGCTGCAGCAAGGCCAGCAGCCGCAGGTCAGTGCGGTCGAATACGGCTGATTCGGTCATTTATTGCTCTGCAACATGGATTTCTTGCAACAATCTTGCGCGCAATGGCTGGAATCGCGCAACTTCGCAAGCCCATTGCGCGGCCTGGCGCCTACCATCGTCGGTATCCCCTCCGGAGCTGCCGCCCATGGACACCGCACCGCGCCGCGTCGAACACCAGCAGACCGACAAGGGCTACGTGCCGGTCTACACCACCGCCGTGGTCGCGCAGCCGTGGGACCGCTACAGCGCCGACGACCACGCCACCTGGGGCACGCTGTACCAGCGCCAGCGCGAACTGCTGGTCGGCCGCGCCTGCGACGAATTCCTGCAGGCGCAGGACGCGATGGGCATGCGTCCGCAGGCGATCCCGCGCTTCGCCCAGCTCAACGAAGTGCTGGGCGCCACCACCGGCTGGACCCTGGTCGGGGTCGAAGGCCTGCTGCCCGAACTGGATTTCTTCGATCACCTGGCCAACCGCCGCTTCCCGGTGACCTGGTGGATCCGCCGTCCCGAGCAGATCGACTACATCGCCGAGCCGGACCTGTTCCACGACCTGTTCGGCCACGTGCCGCTGCTGATGAACCCGTTGTTCGCCGACTACATGCAGGCCTATGGCCGTGGCGGGGTGAAGGCGCACGGCATCGGTCCCGACGCGCTGCAGAACCTCACCCGCCTGTACTGGTACACGGTGGAATTCGGACTGATCGCCAGCGCCGACGGCCTGCGTATCTTCGGCGCCGGCATCGTCTCGTCCAAGGGCGAATCGCTGTACGCGCTGGAATCGGCCGCACCCAACCGCATCGGCTTCGACCTGGCGCGGATCATGCGCACCCGCTACCGCATCGACAGCTACCAGAAGACCTACTTCGTCATCGACAGCTTCGAACAGCTGATGCAGGCGACCGCGCCGGACTTCACCCCGCTCTACGCGCAGCTGAGCGGCCAGGCGCACATCGCCGCCGGCGACGTGCAGACCGGTGACCGCGTGTACCAGCGCGGCAGCGGCGAGGGCTGGAGCCGCGACGGCGACGTGTAGCCGCGCCCGGCCGGCGCGCGGATCGAGGCTGCGCGCCGGTCAGCGCTCAGGAGTCTGCCGCCGGCAAATCAGGCCGGGACCCGATCGTGCAGCGCCGGTGCCAGGGCCACGCTGCATCGCGAGCGGCAGCGGTCGACCACGGCGCGGTCACCACGGCATCCCGGTCGCTCCCGACCCGCAGCTGCGGGCGGCCCTGCGCGTCGAGAGGACCACCATCATGCTCATCTATGTCGGCCTGGACGGCGATCAAGCCGATCAACGCGGCGCCAAACTGAAGGCGCTACAGGCGCATTTCGGCGAAACCGAATCCCACCCGCTCAACATGCTCAGCGCCACCGCGCTGGCGCCCGGCAACACGGCGCGCGGCAAGCGCCTCGTGGTCAACTCGCACGGCAACGTCAACGTGTTCGCCGGACTCACCCCCGCCGTGTTCCTGCAGCAATTGCTGAGCAAGGGGCTGGCCAAGGAGTCGTTCGAGGAGATCGCGCTGATGGCCTGCCAGGTGGGTGCGCAGAGCCAGACCAACTCCATTGCCGGCAATTTCGCCAAGGAGCTGAAGCGGCTGCTGGTGCAGCAAGGCATCGTCGCCAAACTGTACGCTCCGCGCGGCACGCTGACCTACGTCGTGCACCAGGAGCAAAAGCTGGGGCAGCGTTTCTATGTGGTGGACAGCATGCATATCGCCTGTCCCGAGCGGAACTATCCGCTGCAGGAAGGGCTGTTGCTGGTGCAATGAGCGCGCGCGGCGGACGGCCTGGCGGCGACGGTCGCGGCCGCCGCCGGCAACCTGCACGCAGTGAGCGCAGTGCCTGGTTTGACGCTACACGCGCTTGCGCCGGCGCCGCTGTCACGGCGAGCGGGGCGAGGAGATAGGGACGCGCGGTGCGGGATGGTCGAACCGTTCGGCGCTCACCCCAACCCCTCTCCCGCGGGAGAGGGGCTTGAGCGTGATGCGCAGCGCGATCAGGCCGCGGCGGCTTCCGGCTTGCCCAGCACGCCGGCGACGAAGGCGCGGATCTGCGCGTCCTGCGCGTTGTCGAAGAAGCACTGCTGGAAACGCGCGCCGCCGACCGCCTGCTTGAGCAGTTCCGGATCCAGCGCGCGCAGGCCGTCCAGGTAGGACTTGGCGGTGGCCTGCTTGACCTGGGCCAGGATACCGGCATTGGCCTGCTGCGATTCGCGGCGCTCGGCCGGATAGCCCATGCCGCGCTCGCCGCTGAAGGCCTTCTCGAAGATGGAGCGCACGTTGATCTCCGCGCCCCAGCCGTAGCCCTTGGCGAAGGCCAGCGCCAGCGCGTTGCCGTTGTTGACCTGGGCGAACAGGTAGGCGTCGGTCGGCTCGATGCAGTAGCCGCAGAACACGCCCGGGTAGGCGTTGAGCGACATCAACGCGCCCTGGCCGGTGCCGCAGCCGGCGACGACGAAATCCACCGCCTTGGAATTCAGCAGCAGGCTGGCGACGATGCCCAGGTGGATATAGGTCAGGCGGTGGTCGTTGTCGCCGTCCATGCCGACGTTGAACACGCTGTGGCCCTGTTCGCCGGCCACGTCGGTGAGCTGCTGCAGGATCACCGGGTTCTTGCCGGCCTGGCTGAACTCGTTCATCAGTGCGATTTTCATGGGTGTCTCCGATTGCGGGGGGAAGAGTGTTGCGGATGGGGGCGATGCTGCGCGTGTGGTGCTGACCCTCATCCACCCTGCGGGCACTTTCCGGAGGGGAAGGGAGGAGCGTCGGCTACGGGCGGCGCGCGCTTGGCTCAGCGTGCCAGCCAGCCGCCGTCGACCGGGATGACGGTGCCGTTGACGTAGTCCGAGGCGCTGCTGGCCAGGAACACCGCGGTGCCGCCGAGGTCTTCCGGCACGCCCCAGCGCCCGGCCGGGATGCGCTCCAGGATCGACTGGTTGCGCGCGGCGTCGGCACGCAGCTGCGCGGTGTTGTCGGTGGCCATGTAACCGGGCGCGATGGCGTTGATGTTCAACCCCTTGGCGCCCCACTCGTTGGCCAGCAGGCGGGTGATGCCGGCGATGCCGGATTTGCTGGCGGTGTACGACGGCACGCGGATGCCGCCCTGGAACGACAGCATCGAGGCGATGTTGATGATCTTGCCGCTGCCCTGGGCGATGAAGTGGCGGCCGGCCGCCTGCGACATGAAGAACGCGGACTTGATGTTGACGTTCATCACGTCGTCCCAGTCCTGTTCGCTGAAATCCACCGCGTCGGCGCGGCGGATCAGCCCCGCATTGTTGACCAGGATGTCGAGGCGGCCGAGGCCGGCCAGGGTCTCGTCGAGCACGCGCTGCACCGGCTCGATGCTGATCAGGTTGGCCTGGATCGCGACGAAGCGGCGCCCCAGCGCCTTGACCTTTTCCTCGGTCTCGGTGGGCGCCTGGATGCCGGCAGCGGCGATGTCGGCGCCGGCCTGCGCCAGCGCCAGCGCAATGCCCTGGCCGAGGCCGGTGTTGGCGCCGGTGACCAGTGCGACCTTGCCTTCGAGACTGAACGGATTCGTCATTGCGGGTGCTCCCTAGAGTGATGCGGATACGGTGGCGCACGTGGCGCGCGCAGCGGCTTACTTGAGCTGGCAGATGTCCAGCACGTGCATGTCGGTGTAGTCCAGGTTCTCGCCGCCCATCGCCCAGATGAAGGAGTAGTTGCTGGTGCCGGCGCCCATATGGATCGACCACGGCGGCGACACGACGGCTTCGTCGTTCTGGATCACGATGTGGCGCTGCGCCTCGGGCTCGCCCATGAAGTGGTAGACGCGGTCGTTGGCGCCCAGGTCGAAGTAGAAATAGACCTCGCTGCGGCGATCGTGCAGATGCGGCGGCATGGTGTTCCAGACGCTGCCTGGCTTGAGCACGGTCAGGCCCAGCAGCAGCTGCGAGGACTGGCAGGTGGCCGGCACGATGTACTGGTAGATGGTGCGCGCGTTGCTGGTCTCCAGCGCGCCGCGGTCCAGCGCCACCGCGTCCTTGATCGACAGTTGCCTGGTCTCGAAGCGCGCATGCGCCGGGGTGGAGGCCAGATAGAACCGCGCCGGATTGACCGCATCGTCGGAGGCGAAGCTGACCTCGCTGCTGCCCATCGCCACGTACAGCCCGTCCTTCGGTCCTAGCGCGTAGACGGTACCGTCCACGCTGACCGTCCCGCTGCCGGCACCGACATTGATCACGCCCAGCTCGCGGCGCTCCAGGAACGGGTGACCGGCGGCGGAGGCCGGCTCGGTCTGCTTCGGCAGCGCCACCGGTTTGCTCACCGGCGCGGCACCGCCGAGCACGAAGCGCTCGTAGTGGGTGTACTTCAGCGTGACCGCGTCGTCCACGAACAGGCCATCGAGCAGGTACAGCTCGCGCAGCTGGTCGTTGCTGGCGCCCTTGATGGCGTCGGGATGGGTGGCGTAGTGGGTCTTGCTGTACAGGGACATAGCGATCTCCGGTGGGCAAGGCGGCACGCGGCGAACCGTACGGGCCATTCTAGCCGCCATGGTTAACCGGTGTCATTGTGCAGTGCAAGAACAGCAGAATGGGGCGGCCTGGCGAAGTTGCCAGTCGCCCGCAGCGCCGGAAGTGGCAGGCGTGCGCGGTGCGTCGGAAAGCACCAGGTGAACGCCGTCAGGCGGGGCGCTCAGCGCAGCGCCACCAGCGCATGGGTCGCGGCAATGATCTGCTGCGCCTGAGCTTTACGCTCGGTGCCGGCGACACCGAACGCCGCGGCGATCCGTTCGGCCCGGGCGAGCAGGTCGGCACTGACCGAAGAGGCGAAGCATGCGCGGACGCGCGCGGCAAAGGCATCGTTGAGCACATGCTGTTCGGGCCAATAGCCGCCGATACCCAACGGCAGCAGCGCATGATTGATGCCCGCGGCAACGCGGGCGGTGCAGGTCGCACCCTGGCGAATCCGCCGCTCCACTTCGGCCGGCCCCTTGGCCCGCATCTCCAGAATGAGATCGTTGGCGGCGATGCGGGCCGTGCGTCCAGTGACCGCATCTAATTGCACGGTGCTGTGCACCTGCTCGCGCCTGGCGGCGAACCGCGAATCGGGTGCCAGCACCGCGGGGCCCTTGGCCCACGCGTCCATTACGATCGTGCTTGCGCCGCTGCCATCGTCGGCCGGCACGCGCGCCTCTGCCCAGAGATGGTTGGTGCTCATGACGCGATGCACCGTTTCCTGGGCCTGCAGCTTGCTGCTGTGGCGGATGCTGGTGATGCTCGTATATTCGCCGCAATTGCCCGAACCAAAGACCGTGGCCGCCGCAGCCGAGTGGGCCATTTGCTCGACATACTCGACGAACTGCCCGCCACCGCGCATGTCCAACTCGTGCTTGAGCTGGCGCGCGGCTTTCGTCCGCAAGCAGCTGTCGTTGCCGGTTTCGCGCAGATCGGTGGCGACATTTCCCCGCCCGAACTCCAGCAACTGCCGGGTGTTGCCGACACTCTCGTTGGCCTTGCGCAGGCGATCCACCTCCGGCGTCGGCACCCCGCGCCCATCGATGTCGCGCGCCAGCAGATACGCGGCAAGCGCGAGGTCGTTGCTGCCTAGCGCCGCGCTGGGTGCGGCCGATGGCGATGCCGATGCGGGGCTGGTCCGGTTCGGGCGAGACCGGCGCAATCCGTCGGGCAGGCCCGAGCCGGCGGCATCGGCGGGCCGCGCATCGCGATCGCCGTGTTGCGTGGATGCCTGCTGTGTGGGTGCCGGCGCTGCTGCCGGGGCGACGGATGGCGCGCCGCCACTGAGTTTGGGGAACATACGCAACTCCAATGTGTGCAAGCGCCCGCGCTTGCACGCAACGCCACTACAGCCGATTGCAACTAGCGGGCTGGGTACGTCGCGCCCGCCAGCGGGACGGCGCCATGGATCGGTCACGGTGCCTTGCCTGATCCGTGCGGCCACTACCGACGTCCATTGTCGGCGGCGGTCTTCCCCGCAGCGGTAGGAGGGCGAACATCTTGGACGCATTTGCGAAGCTGGCCCCGGGCGAGCGGGCCTTGCGCGCGCCGTCGGTGGCAAGCGATGGCCGGCGCGCAGGCCGGCAGGCTGACGCTCGCCTCGGATCAGTCTTCCGGCGGCTGGCAGGAGTCGCGCACGATCAGGTGCGGGCGCACGCTGGCGATCGCCAGGGTCGGCGTGCCTTCGGGCTGGATCAGCATCGCCGCGGCGGTGCGGCCGGTGTCGCGGGTGTGGCGGCGCACCGAGGTCAGCGACGGCCACAGCCGCGAGGCCAGCGGGCTGTCGTCGTAGCCGATGATCGACAGCTGGCGCGGGATGTTGATGCCGGCACGCAAGGCGACCTTGTACACGCCGGCCGCCATTTCGTCGTTGCCGGTGAAGATCGCGCTCGGGCGCTGCTTGCCGAGCAGCAGTTTCTCGGCCGCGGCCACGCCGGATTCGAAGGTGTAGCCGGCCTCGACGATGCGCTGCGGCGGCAGTTCGATGCCGCGCCGGGTCAGCGCGTCGATGAAGCCGGCAGTGCGCTCGTGCGCGGAGCGGTAGGCGCTGGGACCGGTGATCAGCGCGATCTCGCGGTGGCCCAGCGACAGCAGGTAGTCGGCGGCCTCGGCGGCGCCGTCGCGGTCGTGGGTGACCACCATCTGCGAGGTGGCGTCCAGCGGCAGCGAGGCGATGCGGGTATAGCGCACGCCGATGCCGGCGAGCATGTCGGCCAGCGCCTGGTCTTCGGAGGCGCGCGGCACCAGGATCACGCCGTGCAGCTTCTGCTGCTGCACGAAGCGGCGCACGCCCTCGATGTAGCCGGGGCTGCGGCTGTCGCACGGGTGCACCACCAGTTCGAAGCTGGAGCCGCGCAGCGCGTCCAGCGCGCCGTACTGCATGTCCACGATGTACTGCGCGGTCGGGTTGTCGTAGACCATGCCGATCAGGAACGAACGCCGGAACGCCAGCCCGCGCGCCAGCGGATCCGGCGCGTAGCCGACCTCGCGCATCAGCGCCTCGACCTTCTCGCGCGTGTCCTTGCGCACCAGCGGCGAGTTGTTGATGATCCGCGACACCGTTTTCTTCGAGACCCCGGACAGGCGCGCGATGTCGTTGATCGTCGCCGCCTTGCCGTGGACGGAGGCATGCAGATCGGCGGAAAGAGGTTTGCTCGGCGCCATGGACGGAAAACCGGACGGAAGGGGACGGATTCTACCGGTAGTCATGTTCACTCCAGGGCGCGGTAGCGGAAGTGGCGGAAATGCACCTTTCCATTTCCGGCAGCGTACAAGGCCGGTTTCAATGCCAGGAACTTGCCGGCGACGTTGTGGTGGTAGCCGGACACTTCCATCTGCACCGGATACTGGGTCCAGGTGCTGCCCTCGCGGCTGCTGTGGATCGTGACGATGTGGCGGTCGTTGCGCACCCGCAGCCACAGGCGGCCGCCCTTGGCGCTGGGCGCCAGCTGCGCCGGACGCTCCTCGCCGTAGCGGTGCATGACCAAGGCCTCGCCGTTGCTGCCCACCCCGGCGTACAGACGCTCGCTGTAGAACAGCAGTGCGCCACCCTGCGCGCCGGGTTCGATCTGCATTTCCACCTCGAACTGGTAGGCCTGGTCGGTGGCGATCACCGTCAACGGCGAGCTGTCGCGCGGCGCGCGGCCCTTGCCCTGCACGCTCAGCGTGCCATCGCCGAAGGACAGCCGCCGGTCTTCGTCGCGGCCTGGGTTGAAGAACGCCCACTGCGGGCCGAGCCGGCAGCCGCGGAACTCGTCGGACAGCGCCAGGCCGTGCGCCAGCGCCTGCCCGCTGGGCTTTTTCAACGGCGTGCCGAGATCGCCGCCCTTGGCCACGAACCAGCCGTCGGCGGTCCACTCGATCGGGTCCAGCAGCGCCTGCCGGCCCAGCGTCCAATAGCCGTTCTCGTAGCCGTGGTAGAGCATCCACCAGCGCCCATCGGTGCCTTCGACCAGGGTGGCGTGGCCGCGCGACCACCATGGCTCGGCTGCGCGTTGGGTGCGCGTGATCGGGTTGTTCGGCGCGTTGCGCCAGGGCCCGTGGATCGAGCGCGCGCGCGCGGTGATCACCATGTGCCCGGTCGGCGGGCCGGCGGTGCCGCCGACCGCGGTGGTCATGTAGTACCAGCCGTTGTGCCGGGTGATCTTCGGCCCTTCCTGCGCATAGGCCTCCACGTCCCAGCTTTCCGGGTACTTCCAGCCGTCGTAGACGTGCCTGGGCGTGCCGACGACCTTCAATCCGTCGTCGGACAGCTGCACGTAGTCGCCGCCGCTCAGGAACAGGTAGCGCTTGCCGTCTTCGCCGACCGCATGGCCCGGATCGATGTACTTGCCCAGGCCGATGTCGATCGGCGGGCTCCACGGGCCGGTGATGGCGTCGGCCCAGACCACGAAGTTGCTGCGCTGGCCCTGTTCGCCGCGCCGCGCCGGGAAATAGATGTAGTAGCGCGTGCCGTGCTTGACCAGGTCCGGCGCCCAGATCGCGCCGACGTTCTCGCGGATGGCATGGCCCAGCGGCTGCCAGTTGACCAGGTCGCGCGAGTGCCAGATCGGCAGGCCCGGGTAGGCGTCGAACGAGGACAGGGTGAGGTAATAATCGTCGCCGTCCTTGAGCACCGACGGATCGGGATGGTCGCCGGCCAGCACCGGGTTGAGGAATGTGCCGTCGCCCTGGTCGGCGATGCGCTGCTGCTCGATGCCGCGCTTCCACTCGGCCGCCGCGGCCAGCGTGCTGGCCGCGAGCAGGCCGGCCAGCAGCAGCCAGCGCAGGGACGAGGGAGTAGGCGACGCCATGTCGGACATTCCTTGGTTCGCGCCGCAGCGGCTGCGTGCGGCGCGGTGCATCAGGCGCGCAGCGCGCGTGGCAACCACAGCGACAGTTCCGGGAAGAACGCCACGATCAACAGCACGCACAGCGCCGCCAGCCAGAACGGCCAGATCGTGCGCATGCTCTGGGCCACGGTGATCTGGCCGATCGAGGTGCCGATGAACAGCACCGAGCCGATCGGCGGGGTGATCAGGCCAATGCCGCCGGCCAGCACCATCACCAGCCCGAAATGGATCGGGTCGATGCCGTAGGCCTTCACCACCGGCAGGAAGATCGGCGTGCAGATCAGGATCTTCGGCGCCAGGTCCATGAACATGCCCAGCAGCAGCAGCATCACCACGATCATCAGCAGCACCGTGTTCTTGCCGTCGGCGATCGACTGCAGCAACTTCACCGCCGCCGCCGGCACCTGCAGGTAGGCCAGCAGCCAGCCGAACACCGCCGCGGTGGCGATCACGAACAGGATCACGCCCGTGGTGCGCGAAGCATGCGTGACCGCGGCGAAGAACTCGGCCCAACGCAATTGCCGGTACAGCAGCGCGGTGACCAGCAACGCATACACCACCGCGATCGCCGCGCTTTCCACCGCGGTGAAGATGCCGGCGCGGATGCCGACGAAGATCAGCGCGACCAGGCCCAGCCCGGGCAGCGCGCCGACCAGGCGCAACGCCACCGCGCGCCAGCCCGGGAACGGCTCGGTGCCGTAACCGCGATGGCGTGCCACCGCGTAGCCGGTGATCATCATCGCCGCGGTCATCAGCAGCGCCGGGAAGATGCCGGCCGCGAACAGATCGGCGATCGACAACCCGCCGCCGGCCGCGGCCGAGAACAGGATCAGGTTGTGCGAGGGCGGCACCAGCAGCGCGACCAGCGCCGCGGTCATGCTCACGTTGACCGCGTAGTCGCGGTCGTAGCCGCGGTTGATCATCTGCGGAATCATGGTGCCGCCGACCGCCGACACGTCGGCGATGGCCGAGCCGGACACGCCGCCGAAGAACAGCGAGGACAGCACGCTGACCTGGCCCAGGCCGCCGCGCATGCGCCCCACCAGCGACGAGGCCAGGGCGATCAGGCGATCGGAAATGCCGCCGCGCAGCATCAATTCGCCGGCGAAGATGAACAACGGAATCGCGATCAGCGACGCCGAGCCGCTGCCGGCGGAGATCTGCTGCACCAGCACGATCGCCGGCAGATCCAGGGAGAAGATGGTCGCCAACGCCGCAGCGCCCAGCGCATACGCCACCGGCACGCCGATCAACAGCAGCAGCACGAACAGCCCGAGCAGGATTGCAATGGCCATGGCTCAGTTCACTCCTTCAGCGGTGGCCGGGCGCAGCACCTGCCACGCCTGGTATAGCGCGAACACGCTCATCAGCGCGCCGCCGATCGACAGCGGCAGGTAGTTGATGCTCTGCGGCAGCCTGGCGCCGGCCATCTTGATGTTCAGCCCGTCCAGCAGCAGCACCGCACCCCACCAGGCGATCACCGCGCCGATCGCGGCGATCACCAGCGGGCGGATCAAATCGATCGCGCGGCGCACGTGGGCGTGCATCTTCTCGGCCAGCAGGAAGAACCCGAAATGGCGCCGCGTGTGCACGCCGGCGGCGGCGGCCAGGCTCATCGCGGTGCTCAGCAGCAGCAGCGTCACCGGCTCGGTCCAGCTCGGCGAATCGTTGAGCACGTAGCGGGTGAACACCTGCCAGCCCTGCACCACCACCAGCCCGAGCAGGGCGGCGGCGGCGATGCCGATGGCGAGGTTGGCGATCCGGTCGAGCAGCCGCTGCAGCGGCGCCACCGGGACGGCAATGGCGTGGTCGGTCATCGGCATGGCCTCAGGCGAAATCGCGGATGCGGCGGTACAGGGCTTCGATCTCCGGCTGCCGCCGGTATTCGGCCAGCAGCGGCGCGGCGGCCTTGCGGAAGGCGGGCATGTCCACGTCGTTGACCGCCACGCCGTAGTCGAGCACTTCCTGGCGCGCCTGCGCCTCGGACGCGTCCCACAGCTTGCGCATCACCGCCACCGATTGCCGCGCGGTGTCCACCACCAGCGCGCGATCGCCCGGCGACAGCGCCTGGAAACTGCGCTGCGACATCACCAGCACGTCCGGCGCATAGGAATGCTCGCTCTGCGACCAATAGCGCGCGGCCTCGAAATGGCGGCTGGACTGGAAGCTGCGCATGTTGTTCTCGGCGCCGTCGATCATGTGCGTCTCCATCGCCGAGAAGGTTTCGCCCAGCGACATCGGCGTGGGATTGGCGCCGAGCATGCGCATCAGCTTGAGGAAGATGTCCGACGAAGCCACGCGCAGTTTCAACCCATGCAGATCTTCGGGACGATGCAGCGGGTGCTTGGTGTTGTAGAAGCAGCGCGCGCCGGAATCGTAGATGGCCAGGCCGACCAGGTCGCGCTGCTCGAAACTGGCCAGGATGCTGTCGCCGACATGGCCGTCGATCGCGCGGCGCAGGTGCGGCACCGAGTCGAACACATACGGCAGGCACAGCGCCTGGGTCAGCGGGAAGGTGTTGTTGAGCGCGCCGGAGTAGACGCGGGTGATATCGATGGCGCCGAAGCGGGCCATGTCGATCGCCTCGGCTTCGCGGCCGAGCTGGCCGGAGTGGTACTGGCGCAGCTTCAGCCGGCCACCGGTCTGCCGTTCCAGGGTCTGCCCGAACCAGCGCACCGCCTCCACGGTGGGATAGTCGGCCACGTGCACGTCGGTGGCGGTGAGCAGCCGGCTGCCGCCGCCGGCCTGGGCCAGCGTGCCCAGCGGCGCCGCGGCGGCCGCGGCCAACCCTGCGCCCAGGAAACCTCTACGAGTGATCATGCTGCGCCCTCCCGCGCGTGGTCGGCATGCCGCGGCTTACGCCGCGACCGCCCTGCAATGAAGTTCGCCATAACCGTCGAAACGGATCGTCGCGTGTTGGCCGATGGCGATGTCGTGGATGCCGGTGGCATTGCCGGTGGCGATCAGCTCGCCGCGCTTGAGCGGCCGGCCGCGCCGCGCCGAACGCGCCAGCGCGAACGCGAACGCGGTGCGCAGCCCGCCCGGCAACAGGGTGGCACCGCCGCAGCCGACGCGTTGGCCCTCGATCAAGGTTTCCGCCAACAGCGCGGATTCGTCCAGCGTGGTCCAGTCGGCGACCTGCGGCCCCAGGAGCAGGCCGTTGTTGTTGCCGAAGTCGGAAATCACCACCCGCGGCCCGAGCTGGTTGATCGTGGCCAGCGGGCTGCTGGCCACTTCCACGCCGATGAACAGGGTGGACGGCACCTGTGAGGCCTGCTCGGGGGTCCACTGCAGTTGGTCGGCCGGCACGTCCGCGTCCAGGCGCATCACGTACTCGGCCTCGACCGCGCCGAAGCCGCCGGCGAACACCGGGATGTCCATTGTTCCACCGGTAGCATTCCACAGGTTGCGAGCGAAGATCGGGCCGAGCAGGCGCTCGTCGCCGGAGTGGTCGCGGCGCTCGGCGGCGATATAGCCGACCTTCCAGCCGACCACCCGGTCCGGCCATTGCGCGATCGCCAGGTCCTGCACGCGGTATGCGGTTTCCAGGTCGTCGGGGATGATTCCCGGGAAATCGGGCAGCGAACGGCCTTGCCGGCGGGCCTGGACGAAGCGGGCCGCGATGTCGGCCAACGCGGGCGGTGGCGTGTCCGAGGGACCGGAATGAGTGCTCAAGGGCATCTCCGCAAAAATGTAGGGGATCGGAAGAATTGCTGCGCCGCTCATCGACAGCGCGTTGCGCAGTTGTATATGGTAAACCGGTGTCATTGGCAATGTGCGGTGCGGCAAATAGCTCGGGACTCGGGACTCGGGACTCGGGACTCGGGACTCGGGACTCGGGACAGCGGACAGCGGACAGCGGGCGGCGGGCGGCGGGCGGCGGGGCGCAAGCTGCCCTGCTTTAACCGGCCATGCAGATCTGCTGCGCTGGCCGATGCGGCCCCGATCAACCCAGACACGCATGCGAGGAAACGATGGCGATGAGCCGAATCCAGGAAAATGCAGGCCGGACGGCAGCGCGGGCGGCGCCGATCACAGCACCGCAGCGATCCGGTGTCGGCACCCGCCGGGCGCTTTTCTGCATTTTCGTGCGCTTTGCTGGTTCGGAAGGAGGCCGCGATGGACCCTCGGCATCCATTCGCAGGCCCTCGCCCTTGCGCCGCGGCACGCTGGTGGCGCTGGCCGCCGTGCTGGGCCTTGCCGGCCCCACGCTCGCAGCCGAGCACCCGAGCAGCGAGACCGCCGCCGAGCAGGCCGCGCGCATCCCGCTATGGCCGGGTCCGGTACCGGGTTCCGCGCCCGGCCCCGAGCAGGCGCGCATCGTCGAGCGCAGCGACGACCCGGCGTTGCCCGACCGCGCCATCAGCGGCCGCTACCAGCCCTACCTAGTGGTGTACCGGCCGAAGACGCCAAACGGCAGCGCGCTGCTGGTCGCTCCCGGCGGCGGCTACGCGCGCATCGTGCTGGACAAAGAAGGCAGCGCCTTGTTACCGATCTTCGCCGAACAGGCAGGCATCACCCTGTTCGTGCTGCGTTATCGGCTGCCCGACGCGGAAGCCGCGGGTACCGACGCGGCCGCGCAGCGCGACCTGCCGCTGGCCGACGCGCAGCGCGCGCTGCGTCTGATCCGCGCGCACGCCGACGACGACGGCGTGGACCCGCACCGGGTCGGCGCGATCGGCTTCTCTGCCGGCGGGCATGTCGCCGCCAGCCTCGGCACCCGCTACGACGAACGCATCTTTCCTGCGCGCGATGCGATCGACCAACTCAGCGCGCGGCCGGACTTCCTGCTGCTGCTGTACCCGGTCATCGACATGGGCAGCGGCACCGCGGCGCATACCGGGTCGCGCCTGCGGCTGCTCGGCCGTCATCCCGATGCCGCCACGATGGCCGCCTATTCGTTGCAGAACCGCGTGATTCCGGCGATGCCGCCGACATTCCTGGTACACGCACAGGACGACCGGGTGGTGCCGGAGGAGAACAGCCTGCTGTTCTACCAGGCGCTGCGTCAGGCCGGGGTGCCGGCGGAATTGCACTTGTTCGCGCATGGCGGCCATGGCTTCGGCACCCGCGGCATCGCCGGCCTGCCGCTGGCGGCCTGGCCGACGCTGGCACTGGCATGGATGCGCAGCGTGCAGGGCGATGCGGCTGCGCTGGCGCCGATTCCGCCTGCCGCGCCGAAGCAGTAACAGGCGTTGCTGCGTTGCCGTCGACCACACCACCATGACCGGGCGCGCGAACCCGGCCCGCATCGGGCCGCCCTGCGCGGCGCTCGCCACAGGCATGCCGCGCTGCATCCAGCCGACCCTTTCCGCTGCCGGCGCGGGTCTTCGCCCGTGGCCGCTGGCGCTTGCCTACGGACTCCGCCACGCATGACCACGCCCGCCACCCTCCCGCCTGCCGACCTTGCCGCCGCGTCCACCGCACCCGACGACCACGGCCGGCGCCGCTTC
>NZ_CAPJ01000240.1 GCF_000331775.1 Xanthomonas translucens pv. translucens DSM 18974 | reverse complement strand
TTTTTCAGAGCCGACTGATTAGCGCTGTGTCTCAGCTGGTGATGCTGCCTTGGTTTAGAAATGCAGGTTCTTCAGTGAGATACGGCGATGACGCTCAATCGGATCCAGTTCCAGAAGGGGCTTTCGATTCCGGCTTTTCTGAGCCGCTACGGCTCCGAGGCGCAATGTGTCGAGGCGTTGGTTCAGGCCAGATGGCCCGATGGCATGCACGTGTCCGCAGTGCGGACACGTGCATGCCAGTCGCTTTGAGCGGGGTCGCCAGCACCTGTGGCAGTGCGCGCGCTGCCGGGTACAGACCAGCTTGACCGCCGGCACGCCCATGGCAGACACCAAGCTTCCCTTGCGGGTGGGGTGGCTGGCCATTTATCTGGTGAGCCAAGCCAACAATGGAATTGCTGCGCTGGAACTGGCTCGGCAACTGGGCGTGTGCTATCGCACTGCATGGCGGATCAAGCACAAGGTGATGTCGGCGATGGCCGATCGTGAGCAGTCACGCCGGCTCGACGGAGAGGTCCAGATCGATGATGCCTATCTGGGCGGCGAACGCGCCGGTGGTCCAGGCCAACCGCAGTGGCGGAATAAAGTGCCGTTTATCGCAGCGGTTTCCCTGCATCAAGGGCGCCCGCGTTATCTGCGCCTGGATGTGGTCTCCAGCTTCCGAAGAAGCGTCGTGCACGCATGGGCTCAGCAGGCACTGGAACCGGGCACCCATGTCGTCAGTGATGGGCTGACAGCGTTCACCGGTGTGGGCTGGGCAGGCCTGACCCACGATGCCATCGTGACCGGAAGCGGTCGCAAAGGCGCCCAGCAGCCTCGTCTGCGTTGGGTTAATACGATCCTGGGCAATCTCAAAACGGCGCTTAGCGGCACCCACCATGCGGTGGACTTCCCGAAATACGGCACGCGCTACCTGCGTGCGCATGCCTACCGCTTCAACCGCCGCTTCAACCTGGCCGCCATGGTGCCGCGCCTGGCCAGTGCCTTGGCCGACGCGGGAAGGCTCACAGAGCAGCAACTGCGTACGACAGCTGAGACACAGCGCTAATCAGGACGTCTGGAGAGGGGTTGGGGTGAGGGTCCGGCGCGCAGCGACTCGCGGAGCATAAGGTGGAGCGGGATGCACGCGGCAACCACGATGATCGCCGCGCGCAAGCTCCACCGCTGCGCTCAGATCCGTATCGCCACCGCGCCCTGGCGCTGCGCCTGCTGCTGCTGCACCTCCTGCTGCATGGCGGCTTGCTGT
>NZ_CAPJ01000241.1 GCF_000331775.1 Xanthomonas translucens pv. translucens DSM 18974 | reverse complement strand
GGGATCGCTGGCGCGCGCCGCCAGCAGCTCCGCATTTGCCGGATGCGCCGGATCGGCCTCGGCCAGCGTCTGCGGGCTACGCAGGACCGGCTGCTGCCGGTACGGATCGTCGGGATGGAACTGCTGCCGCAGCTGCTGGCGTTCCAGGCGCAGTGCGCGCGTGTCGTCGAGCTCGCGCAGTTGCTGCGGATCGCGTACCGGCTGCACCACGGTTTGCTCGCCGTTGCTGACCCAGGTGTTCCAGCTGTGCGTCTGCCGGTCGTACATGTAGGAAAAATTCGGCGCGCCGATCCGGTCCGGGTCGGTGATGGGCAGCGTCTGGCTCGCCTGGATGCGTGCGCCAGTCATGCGCCCGACATAGGAGGCCGCATCGAGCTGCGCGTCGTCGTACTTGCGGACATCGTCCACCGTCTGCGTCGCCCGGTTCAAACCCAGCGCGGAGTTGTCGAGCATCATCGACCAGACCTTCTCCGCCTCGGCGTCGCCGCCGTGGCGGCGCGCGGCATCGAGCAGTTGGCGCGGGGTCCAGGCATCGGGGTTGATGTGCCTTTTCTGAAAGGTGGCGTCGTGAACGTCTTCGATGTCTCTCACCGGCAGATTGAGGGCCAGTTCCGGGCGGCCGCTCCTTTGATATAACTCGCGCCGCTCGAAATCACGCCTCATCAAGTCGACGCCGAAGCTATTCCATTGGCGCTCGCTCATTTGCACGCCATCACGGCGCGCCTGGGTATCAGCAAACACGTTTGCCGTTGCGCCTGGCGCGTTGTCGTTGCTTACTACACCGAGCGCCAGCAGGCCATAGCCATCGTTGCCCTGTTTATGGGCCAGATAATTCCAGTAAAGTTCTCGATTCCTGTCTGCCGCGTAATGCTTGAGGATTTCGATATCCTTTTCGTAAAGCCCTGCCATCTGACTTTCTCCTCATCGTAAAATGATTGCGCATCAGGAATGCGGCTTTTCGACCATGAACTTTCTCAGCTCATCGCGCGCCGTCTCCTCGGCCCTCTTCCAATCGGATAACGCGAAACGGACGTATCGGATTTCCACTAGGACTTTCAAATCCGGCACGATGAAGAAATGGTCGCATTCGGGCAGCGCTTCTTCCTTGTTACGCACCAGCTTGCCATCATGGTATTCCACCCCGGATTGCGTTACTTCCTTCGAAGTGCACTTGATGATCGTGCTGATCTGGCCTTTATCGTCCCGGGCCACATACCAATCCTTGTGGCTGGCGGCATTGAAAATGCTGGTCGATTCATCCGAATGCGATTCGCTATAGCCTTTCGCACGATAATAGGCGAAGACCTTCGGAAGATCCGCATAATACGGCGTCAGGCCGTAAGTCGTTGCGCCCCGGATGCGACTTTCCAGGCGCTCCGCTGGATTGTCTTGCTCACTTGAGCTCGGCGTATATTGGTTGCGCAGGGCCTCACGCACATCCACTCGATCCAGATAGCTGTAGCCGATATTGACCGTGCGCGTGGCAACATCCAGGCTCAGATGGCTGCGCTCGCCCGGCGCGAACGGCTCCAGCGTCGGATACTCCAGATACAGACCGAAACTGTCGTCGAAGTTCGGCCCCATCTGGTCGCCGAAGTAGTTGGCCGGGATCCGCAATGTGTAAGGCCCCAGGCACGCTTCCATCAGCGGCGGCGGCGTCTGGAACGGATCCTGGTGGCCGAGATGGCGCTTCCTCGCGCAGCCTTGGGCATTGGTGGACGTGGCAGCGGGCGAATCGGCAGCACTGGGCTTGGCGCAGCCGACCATCGGCAGGACGCTAGTCAACAGCAAGCAAAACGCCAGGCGCGAAACCGATCTCATCGTGTGCGTTCTCCGGTGATGCACAGTCGCTCGTTATGAGTATTGAGTAAAGCACACGTCCCGCGACCGCGACAACGGGATGGGCGTGGATGCTGGCCCGCGTGGCTCCGTCGCCGTTTGGCCCGGCCCGCTGCCTAACCGCACGCTCAGCCGCGCGGCAGCGGCAGGCCGGTGAAGTCCTTGACCGTGCGCAGCACGAAGCTGGAGTTGACGTCGGCCACGCCGGCGGCATTGAGCAGCTTGTCCAGCAGGCATGCGAACCGCGTTCGCGCCTGGGCCGCCTGATCGGCCGCGACGATCCGTGCAAGAAGCAGGACTGAACCGACGCGGCACGTCCAGAACCACCGCACCGTGCATCGCCCCTCTCACGTCTGGACCTGATTAGTCGCCCCTGAAGAACCCCGCATTGCCTTGTAGAACAAGCATTGGAAGCATGATGAGGGGTGCTGTGCTTGCCAGTTTTCGCTAGTCTCTGTGCGGTTTTCTTGCACTTTCCGAGCATGCGCAACCGTCGTCCCGCCGCTGATGATCGTCCTGCCGAAGACCTGTTCCGTTCTCGCCTGGAGAACCAGATCGACCTGTGCCATTC
>NZ_CAPJ01000242.1 GCF_000331775.1 Xanthomonas translucens pv. translucens DSM 18974 | reverse complement strand
ACACTGCAGGTACGGCCGGCCAGCGCGCTATAGCCGGCGGGCGGCGGGTGCCGGCGCGCTGCGCGGCAGGCCCGGAGTAAGGCAAACGTCACGGTCTTCGTGCGGTGCACTGACGCGCTATGGTGCCGCAACCGCACGCCGGGTCGCGCCGCGTTCCGCACCAGACTGACGTCGCCGCCGCCAAACGCCAGTGCATTGCCTGACGCCAGCTGTACGGCGATCGCGACGGCGCTACCTACTGTCACATTTGTGCCTTTTGATGGTCGGCTTCCCCCGCAATGGATTCCCGCCATGCTGCGTCGCTCCTCCCGCTTCCCCCTGTTGGCCGGCCTCGGCCTGGCCCTGACCGGCGCGATCGCCGCGCCGGCCCTGCTGCAGGCCAAGCCGCCTGCCGCCACTGCATCCAAGCCGATGGCCGAGGCCAAGACCAGCGGCTACCTGACGCCGGCGCAGCTGCCCGACAGCCTGCTGCTGGTGCCGCCGCCGCCGGCCAAGGGCTCGCCCGGACGCGCGCTGGACGAAGCGGTGAACAAGGAAGCGCTGGCGATGCGCGGCAGCCCGCGCTTCGCCTTGGCCGCGCAGGACGCGCAACTGCATTTCCCGGGCGCGGCCAACCACTTCAGCTGCCCGCTCGGCATCCAGGTCAGCGTTGCGCACACCCCGCACCTGTACCAGTTGCTGCAGCGCGTGGCCCAGGACGCCGGCGACGCTGCGGAAAAGGCCAAGGCCTACTACCACGTCCCGCGCCCGTTCATGGACAACGGCCTGGCCAGCTGCACGCCCGCCGACGAGGCCAAATTGCGCCCGAACGGTTCCTACCCGTCCGGCCACACCTCCATCGGCTGGGCCTGGGCGCAGGTGCTCAGCGAGGCCGACCCGGCGCGGACCGATGCGCTGATGGCGCGCGGCCGCAACTACGGCGAGAGCCGCATGGTCTGCAACGTGCACTGGCAGAGCGACGTGCTGGCCAGCCGCATCGTCGCCGCGGCCACGGTCGCCAAACTGCAGGACAACCCGCAGTTCCGCGCCGACCTGGAAGGAGCGCGCAAGGAGATCGCCGCCGCCCGCGCGCAGGGCCTGACGCCGGCCAAGGATTGCGCCGCGGAAACCAAGACCTTGCAGGTACGGCCGGCGAGCGCGCTGTAAGCAAGGCAATAGCCGCCGCACAACCGTGACGCCGGCCAATCGCTGCCGGCGTCACACGACATGGGCACCTCGCGCAAGGACGAGCGTCAGGTGTGGGAGAGGCTTCAGCTCCGACGCCGGACTGTCCGACGCGTCGGGGCTGAAACTGCCGTCTCCGACTTCACGCCGGGCCGCCGCCCATGCCTTTGGGCAGATGCGAGCCGACCGGGGCGGCGGGCTAGACTCGGCGCAGATTTCCGCCAAGGAGCTGCAGCCATGACCCAGTGGTATTTCCTGACCGGCAGCGAGCAGACCCGCTCCGGACCGTTCGACGACACCGACGCGATCGCCTTCGCCGGCAACAACCCCGCCGCCATGGCCTGGCGCCAGGGCCAAAACGGCTGGACGCCGGCCAACCAGATCGACGCGCTGCGCGGCGCGAGCGCGGCCGGCCTGCCGCCGGAGCTGCCGCCCCCGCCCGGCGGCCGCGGCAGCGCCGACGACATCGACTTCCGCATCGTCGGCCACGAGATGCAGTTCGTGGAGATCGCGCTGGACCCGGGCGAGAGCGCGGTCGCCGAGGCCGGCGCGCTGATGTTCAAGGACGCCGCGGTGCAGATGGACACCGTGTTCGGCGACGGCTCCGGCCAGGGCGGCGGGCTGATGGGCAAGTTGTTCTCGGCCGGCAAACGCCTGGTCACCGGCGAGAGCCTGTTCACCACCGTGTTCACCCACCAGGGCCAGGGCAAGGCCACGGTCGCCTTTGCCGCGCCGTATCCCGGCACGGTGCTGGCGATGAAGCTGGACCAGCACGGCGGCCGCCTGATCTGCCAAAAGGACAGCTTCCTGGCCGGCGCGCGCGGCGTGTCGCTGGGCATCCACTTCCAGCGCAAAATCATGACCGGCCTGTTCGGCGGCGAGGGCTTCATCATGCAGAAGCTGGAAGGCGACGGCTGGGTGTTCGTGCATGCCGGCGGCTGCGTGGTCGAGCGCGAGCTGGCCGCCGGCGAACGCCTGGACGTGGATACCGGCTGCGTGGTCGCGTTCCATTCCACGGTGGACATGGACGTGCGCGCGGTCAGCGGCATCAAGAGCATGTTCTTCGGCGGCGAAGGCATGTTCCTGGCCACGCTGACCGGCCCGGGCAAAGTGTGGCTGCAGTCGCTGCCGTTCTCGCGCCTGGCCGGGCGCATGTTCGCCGCCGCGCCGCAGGGCGGCGGACAGAACCGCGGCGAAGGCTCGGTGCTCGGCGGCCTGGGCCGGATGCTGGACGGCGACAACACCTTCTGAGGCAGCGCGTTAACCCCTCTCCCCTCGGCGACCGCAGGAAGTCCCTGTGGCAGAGAGGGATTGGGGTGAGGGTACGGCGCGAAGCGCCTCGCAGAATCGGGAGCCAAAGACGCTGCGACTTCCGTTGCACCCATGGCGATATGCGCAGGCCGCGCGGATCGCCGCACGCGGCGGCGGCGCCGTCACCCGCCACCGGTGACGCGCCGGGGCAGGCCGACGGCATGACCTCCGGCCGTGGGCGGTGCAGGCCGATCCCGGTATGCTCGCGCCGGCTCCGCCCTCTCCTTCCACGACGCCGCACCCATGCCCGCCTTCCGTTCCCCGCGCCTGCTCCTGTCCCTGTCCCTGTTCGGCCTGCTCGCGGCATGCGGCGGCGAGCCCAAGCCGGCAACGCCGGCACCGGTGGTGGTGCCCGCCGCGGCCAAGCCGCTGCGCATCGGCATCGCCCTGGGCGGCGGCGCGGCCAAGGGCTTCGCCCATATCGGCGTGATCAAGATGCTGCAGGCCAACGGGCTGGAGCCGGTGGTGGTGTCCGGCACCAGCGCCGGCAGCGTGGTCGGCGCGCTGTACGCCAGCGGCATGGACGCGTTCCAGATGCAGCAGGCCGCGGTGGCGCTGGACGAGACCAGCATCCGCGACATGCGCCTGTTCTCCGGCGGCCTGGTGCAGGGCCAGGCGCTGCAGGACTACGTCAACGCCCAACTCAAGAACCGCCCGATCGAAAAGCTCGCCAAGCCCTTCGCCGCGGTGTCCACGCGCCTGGAGGACGGCGAGCGCACCGTGTTCGTGCGCGGCAACGCCGGCCAGGCGGTGCGCGCCTCCAGCAGCATCCCCGGCGTGTTCGAACCGGTCACCATCGGCAAGTTCCATTATGTGGACGGCGGCGTGGTCAGCCCGGTGCCGGTGGACGCCGCGCGCCAGCTCGGTGCGGACTTTGTGGTCGCGGTGGACATCTCCAGCAAGGCCAGCGGCCAGAACCCGGCCGGCATGCTTAGCATCGTCAACCAGTCGATCGCGATCATGGGCCAGCGCCTGGGCCAGCAGGAGCTGGCGCGCGCGGACATCGTGATCCGGCCCAAAGTCAACGACATCGGCGCGGCCGATTTCACCCAGCGCAACGCCGCCATCCTGGAAGGCGAGAAGGCCGCGTTGGCGGCGATGCCGCAGATCAAGGCCAAGCTGGCGCAACTGCAGCAACAGCGCGCGGCCGCCGCTGCCAAGGCCGCGCAACCGGCGCCCGCGCCATGCGAACCGCGTTCGCGCCTGGGCCGCCTGATCGGCCGCGACGATCCGTGCAAGAAGCAGGACTGAACCGACGCGGCACGTCCAGAACCACCGCACCGTGCATCGCCCCTCTCCCGTCTGGAGAGGGGTTGGGGTGAGGGTCCGGTGCGCAGCGACTCGCGGAGCATGAGGTGGAGCCGGATGCACGCGGCAACCACGATGATCGCCGCGCGCAAGCTCCACCGCTGCGCTCAGATCCGTATCGCGACCGCGCCCTGGCGCTGCGCCTGCTGCTGCACCTCCTGCTGCATGGCGGCTTGCTGC
>NZ_CAPJ01000243.1 GCF_000331775.1 Xanthomonas translucens pv. translucens DSM 18974 | reverse complement strand
GCGGCGCGCGGCGAACGCCGGCGCGGCGCGCCGGCTCAGTTCAGCACGCGGCAGAACACCGCTTTCAGATAGCGCGATTCCTGCACGTGGGCCATGAACGGGTGGTCGGCGCCGGCGCCGGCCACTTTCAGGATCTGGATGCTGCGGCCGGAGAAATACGCGGCGCGGCGCAGCATGTCCAGGAACTCGTGCTCGGCGACCAGGCCGGTGCAGGAGAACGTCGCGAACAGGCCGCCGGGCGCGACCACACCCAATGCCAGCTTGTTCATGTCCAGGTATTTCTTCAGCGCCGGGATCACCTGGTCGCGGTCGCGGGTCATCTTGGCCGGGTCCAGGATCACCACGTCGTAGCGGTCGCCGCGCGCGGCGGCATCGCGCAGGTACGGGAAGATGTCGGCCTGCACCAGCTTGAGCCGCACGTCGTTGAGCTTGGCATTGCCCTTGGCAATCTCGATCACGTCCTCGTCGATGTCCACCCCGACCACCTCCTCGGCGCCGCGCACCTTGGCGTAGACGGCGAAGCCGCCGGTGTTGCAGCACAGGTCGAGCACGCGCTTGCCGGCCACCTGCTGGCTCAGCCACTGCCGGTTCTCGCGCTGGTCGGCGAAGAAGCCGGTCTTGTGCGCGCCGGCCGGATCGGCGCGGAAGCGCACGCCGTATTCGCTGATGATCGCCGGCTCCGGGCGCTCGCCGCTGCTGGACACCGGGCGGTAATCGAAGCTCTCCTGCTTCTGCACGTGCTCCTCGGCGAAGCTGTAGAAACGCGCGCCGGGGAACTGGGTGCGCAGCGCGGCGTAGATCCACTCGCGGTAGCGGAACATGCCGGCGCTGAAGAACTCCACCACCAGCAGGTCGCCGTAGCGGTCCACCACCAGCCCGGACAGGCCATCGCCTTCGGCGTGCACCACGCGCCACGCATCGGACACCGCGTCCAGCTTGAGCACGTCACGGCGCAACGACGTCGCCTCGGCGATCTTGTGCGCGAACCAGGCTTCGTCCACCGCGACCTGCGGATCGCTCTCGAGGATGCGCACGGCGATGCGCGAATGGCCGTTGTAGAAGCCGCGGCCGATCCACTCGCCGTCCACGCCGACCACATCGACGAGCGTGCCCGGCTTGGGCTTGGCGGCGGGTTTTTCGACCAGTTTCTGGAAGATCCACGGGTGGCTGGAGCGCCAGGCGTTCTTGAGGCGGACTACGGGCAGGGGGGTATTCATGCAGGCCATTGTATCCGCCCGGATTGACGCCACTGCCGCCAGCCGCAAGAATGGGCGCAGAAGGGGAGTAGCTCCCAGCGTTGTCGCCGTCAATTCGAGCCCGCGGGCTCCGGTGCAACGGCAGCCGGACCATCGGCTGCGAGCGAGACCTTCGCCGCAGTGGCGAAGGCATTCCCTGGAACGAACCCCATCGTTTCCGTCCAGAACGCCTCGCCGCCGCGGCCCGAGGTTCAACCTTCACTGACGGGAATTCCCCATGCAAACGATAGGCAACGTGTGGTTGTGGAGCGGTTTTGCGATCGTGGTGATCGCGGCGCTGCTGGCGGATCTGGTGCTGATGCGCCACGGCGGTCCGCACAAGGTCAGCTTCAAGGAAGCGCTGTGGTGGAGCCTGGGCTGGATCGGGCTGGCGCTGGCCTTCAACGCCGGCCTGTGGTGGTACCTGCGCGAGACCATCGACGTGGCCACCGGCAACCAGTACGGGCTGGAGTTCCTGACCGGCTACCTGGTGGAGAAGTCGCTGGCGGTCGACAACATCTTCGTGTTCCTGATGATCATGAGCTACTTCGCGGTGCCGGAGGAGCAGCGCCAGCGCGTGCTGGTGATCGGCGTGCTCGGCGCGATCGTGCTGCGCGCGATCATGATCTTCGCCGGCTCGGTGCTGCTGACCAAGTTCCACTGGCTGCTGTACGTGTTCGGCGCGTTCCTGCTGCTGACCGGCATCAAGATGTGGTTCTCGGCGGGCAAGGAACCGGACCTGGAAGCCAACCCGGTGCTGCGCTTCATGCGCAAGCACCTGCGCCTGACCCCGCAGTACCACGGCAACGCGCTGAGCGTGACCCAGGAAGGCAAGCGCTGGTACACCCCGTTGTTCGCGGTGCTGATGCTGATCGCTATCACCGACGTGATCTTCGCGGTGGACAGCATCCCGGCGATCTTCGCGATCACCACCGACCCGTTCCTGGTGCTGACCTCCAACGTGTTCGCGGTGCTGGGCCTGCGCGCGATGTTCTTCCTGCTGGCGGGCATGGCCGACCGCTTCCACCTGCTGCCGTACGGGCTGGCGATCGTGCTGGTGTTCATCGGCACCAAGATGCTGATCATCGACCTGTACAAGATCCCGGTGCTGGTGTCGCTGCTGGCGGTGGCGCTGATCATCGGCGCGACGGTGGCGCTGAGCCTGCTGCGCCCGGCCAAGCCGGCGCACTGAGGCACGGGGACGGGGACGACCACGGCCGCGGGATTGTCCCGCGGCCGCGCCCAGTCCCTCCCAGCGGCAGCGCCTTGCCCTGGGCGCCGGCCGTCGCCATCCAGGGAACATGGACACCTCTTCGCTCCCCTCGTCCCCGCCTGCCGACGCTGCGCAGGCGCAGGACCGCTTCGACCGGACACGGCTGCTGCGCGCCTTCAACGCCAGCCTGGCGCTGGTCGCGTTGCTGGTGGCGGTGTTCGCCAGCCAGGGCCTGTTCGACTGGCGGCCCTGGTCGGTGGGACCGCGGCACGCCGGCGGCCTGCTCGGCGTGCTGACCGCGCCGCTGCTGCACGGTTCGCTGCAACACCTGGCCGCCAACGCCGGCGCGCTGCTGATCCTGGGCACGCTGGCCAGCAGCGTGTATCCGCGCGCCACCCTGGCCGCGCTGCCGCTGCTGTGGCTGGGGTCGGGCCTGGGCGCGTGGCTGCTGGGCGAACCCGGCAGCCATCATCTGGGCGCCAGCGGCGTCACCCACGGCCTGCTGTTCCTGGTGTTCGTGCTCGGCCTGCTGCGCCGCGACTGCGCCGCGATCGCCGCCAGCATGATCGCCTTCCTGTTCTACGGCGGCATGCTGGTGTCGGTGCTGCCGCACGAGGCCGGCGTGTCCTGGCAGTCGCACCTGGGCGGCGCGCTGGGCGGCGCGGTCGCGGCCCTGCTGCTGCGCCACCGCGACCCGCTGCCGCTGCGCAAGCGCTACAGCTGGGAAGACGAGGACGGGGAGACGCTGGCGCCGGTGGACGAAACGCTGGAACCGCCGCCGCCGGCACAGGTACCGGTGCTGTGGCAACCGCCATCGGTGCCGCGCGGCCTGGTGTTGCGCTTCCCGCCGCGACCGGAGCGCGACCGGGGTTGAGGCTGGCGCCACAGGCCGGCGTTTTTCAGTCGCGCCGCAGCGCGCGCCACTGGCGATCGGCATGATCCGATTCGGTACGCCCGATGGTGACCCCGCAGGGCCTGACTGACGCGTCGCAACGCAGGTGTTCGGGATGGTGTGGGAGCGACGTCGGCCACGACGGGCGTTCCCGGTAACGCCTGTCGAGACGGATCGCCCCGGGCCACCCAGGGGCGCCAACAGTGACGCTGCCCGGGAAAAGAAGGAGCGCTGCAGGCCACTCCTTCGTGCGACCGCACGCCGCTACGCCGCCACTGCTGCCGCGCCGCAGCGCCGGCCATACACTGGCCGCCCCGTCCTCGCCCGCCCGAGACCAGATGTCCGCATTCCCCGCCTTGCGTTTGCGTCCTGCCGCGCTGGTCCTGCTGACGGCCGCGCTCGCCGCGTGCAGCACGCTGGCGACCCACACCCTGCCGGCGTCGACATCGACATCGACATCGACACCGGCGACGGCCGCAGCGGCGGCGGGCAAGGCGAGCGGCTATCTGGCCCCGGCCGCGATCCCGGCCAGCCTGCAGCTGCTGCCGCCACCACCGGCCGAGGGTTCGCCTGGGCAGGCGCTGGACCTGGCGGTCAACCGCGAGGCGCTGGCCATGCGCGGCAGCGCGCGCTGGCAGCAGGCCACGCGCGATGCCGATCTGAGCTTCCCGGCCGGCGCCGGCCATTTCGCCTGCGCACTGGGCGTGGCCATCGATGCGCAGCGCACCCCGCACCTGTACGCCTTGCTGGAACGCAGCCGGATCGACGCCAGCGCCGCGACCAAGGCGGCCAAAAACCACTACCGGCGGCCGCGGCCGTTCATGCTCAACCAGCAGCCCAGCTGCACCCCGCAGGACGAGGAGCAGTTGCGCCACAACGGCTCCTATCCGTCCGGGCACAGCGCCATCGGCTGGACCTGGGCGCTGATCCTGAGCGAGATCGCGCCCGACCGCGCCGATGCCTTGATCCTCCGCGGCCGCAGCTTCAGCGAAAGCCGGCTGGTGTGCAACGTGCACTGGCACAGCGACGTGTTGGCCGGCCGCCTGATGGGCGCGGCCACCGTGGCGCGGCTGCATGCCGACCCGACGTTCCGCGCCGATCTGGACGCGGCGCGCGGCGAGATCGCCCGCGCGCAGGCGCAGGGCGCCATGCCCGGCGAGGACTGCGCGGCGCAGGCGCAGACACTGCAGGTA
>NZ_CAPJ01000244.1 GCF_000331775.1 Xanthomonas translucens pv. translucens DSM 18974 | reverse complement strand
GCTGCCGCGGCGGCGCGCCCGGCGGCTCGGGCCGCCAGGCATAGCTTTGCTGCACCGCATTGGGCCACACTCGCGGGCGTGTCCTGTCGCTCTCCGAGGCCCGCATGTCGTTCCTGTTCCGGCGCAAGTCGCTCGATCTGGTCACCGTCCACGAAGCCGGGCGCCGGCTGCTGCCCACGCTGAGCTGGCCGCACCTGGTGGCGCTGGGCATCGGCGCGATCGTCGGCACCGGCATCTACACCCTGATCGGGGTCGGCGCCGACAAGGCCGGCCCGGCGGTGCTGCTGTCGTTCGCGGTGGCCGGGGCGATCTGCGCCTGCGCCGCGCTGGCCTACGCGGAGATGGCCACGCTGATGCCGGCCGCCGGCAGCGCCTACACCTACAGCTACATCGCGCTCGGCGAGAGCATCGCCTGGGTGGTGGGCTGGAGCCTGATCCTGGAGTACTCGCTGGTGGTCAGCACGGTGGCGGTCGGGTGGTCGGGCTATGCGGTCGGCTTCCTCAAGGGCGTTGGCGTGGATCTGCCGCTGTGGCTGACCGCCGGGCCGCATGTGCCGGGCGGGTTCGTCAACCTGCCGGCGGTTCTGATCACTTTCGTCGTCGCCGGCATGCTGATGCTCGGCACCCAGGCCAGCGCCACGGTCAACGCGGTGCTGGTGGCGCTGAAGATCGTCGCCCTGACCGTGTTCGTGGTGATCGCGCTGCCGCATTTCGACAGCGCGCGGATGGAGCCGTTCATGCCGTTCGGCTTCGCCAAATCGATGGGCGCCGACGGCGTCGAGCGGGGGGTGATGGCCGCCGCGGCGATCATCTTCTTCGCCTTCTACGGCTTCGACGCGATTTCCACCGCGGCCGAGGAAACCAAGAAGCCCGAGCGCGACCTGGCGATCGGCATCCTCGGCTCGATGGTCGGCTGCACGCTGATCTACGTGCTGGTGGCGCTGTCCGCGGTCGGCGCGATGCGCTACACCGTGTTCGGCCAGAGTGCCGAACCGCTGGCGCTGATCCTGCGCGAACTCGGCCATGGCAAGGCGGCGACGGTGATCGCCGCGGCCGCGGTGATCGCACTGCCGACGGTGCTGTTGGCGTTCCTGTACGGGCAGAGCCGGATCTTCTTCGTGATGTCGCGCGACGGGCTGCTGCCGCGTGGCCTGTCCAAGGTCAGCGCGCGCACCGGCACGCCGGTGGCGACCACGCTGTTCACTGCGCTGCTGGTGGCGGCGCTGGCCGGCGTGGCGCGGCTGGACGAGATCGCCGCACTGGCCAACGCCGGCACCCTGGCCGCGTTCATCGCGGTGGCCGCCTGCCTGCTGGTGCTGCGCGTGCGCGAGCCGCATCGGGTGCGCAAGTTCCGCACGCCGCTGGCCTGGGTGGTTGGGCCACTGGCGATCATTGGCTGCCTGTATCTGTTCTGGAGCCTGCCATACACCACGCAGCGGTGGTTCGCGCTGTGGAACGCGATCGGCGTGGTCGCCTACCTGCTCTACGGGCGCCGCCACAGCCTGCTGCAGCGCGGGGAACAGCGGCCGTGACCTGGTCGCGCAGTTCCCGCTCGACAACCGCGCGATGACCGAGCGCTTCCTCGACGGCCATCGGTTGACGTGCTGGATATGGGAGCTTGAAGCCGGGACCAGGGACCCGGAAGAGCGAAAAGCAGAAGCCCAACCCGCCGCCGCACCGCTTTTCCGAGTCCCGAGTCCCGAGTCCCGCGTCCCGCGTCCCCGGTTACACCCCGCTTACCACCAGCGCATGCCTTCGAACGGGTTCCAACTGGTGCTGCCCTTCTTCACTTCCAGGTAGTAGGCGTAGTTGGCGATCATGCCGACCAGCACCGAATAGCCCACGCCCAGCCCGTTGACGACCATCTTGGGCAGGAAGAACGACAGCACGCCGATCAGCAGCGAGATGCCGATCAGCACAATCGCCTTGCGCCACAGGCCGAGGATGAAGAAGTAGATCCAGCCGAAGAAGAACGCGAAAAAGTTCATGTTGATCTTGAGGCGGTCGCCGAACGACGGCAGTGCCTTGAACGCGGCCTTGAAGTCGGGCGAGGCCGGCCCGCCGTGGCGGTCGAAGAAATCGAAGCGGAACTGCCACTTCGGGCTGAGCGGCGCGCGCTCGGGGAGGTTCTGGGTAATCATGGGGAGGCAATTCCTTTTTTGTAATCGGTTACATTGTAGCTGAACAGGCGCGCTATGCACCATATACGGCCCAGCTTGGCACCAATGTGGTGCGCGCCTCCCGGCGGCCGAACGCCAGCTCGCACGCGGCGGGCATGCGCGGCTTGGGAGCCGCTCAGCGCCGCAGGCTGCGTCCGATCCTGATCGCCTCGGCCACGTTCCTGGCCGTCGTGCGCAGGTTCGCCGCTGCCTCGGCCAATGCCTGCTCCAGGGGGCAGGCGCGTTGCACCGCACCGAACATCGCGTCGATGCCGTGCGCGTGCAGCAGTTCGGCGCCGGCGCCCAGGCCGCCGCCGATCGCCACCACCGGCTTGCCGTGGCGTCTGGCGATGCGGGCCACGCCGAGCGGGGTCTTGCCGTGCACGCTTTGGCCGTCGAGGCGGCCCTCGCCGGTGATCACCAGGTCGGCGTCGGCCACCAACGCATCCAGCCCCAGCGCTTCGGCGACGATGTCCGCGCCTGGGCGCAATTGCGCGCCCAGAAACGCGACCAGCGCAGCGCCCAAACCGCCGCCGGCGCCGCCGCCACGCAAGCCGGCAAGCGCGATCCCGAGGTCGCGTTCGATGACCTTGGCGTAGTGGCACAGGGTGGCGTCGAGCCGGGCGACCAGGGCCGGCGTGGCGCCCTTCTGCGGCCCGAACACCGCCGAGGCGCCGGCCGGCCCGGTCAGCGGATTGTCGACATCGCAGGCGACCTCGAACCTGCACTCGCGCAGCCGCGGGTCCAGCGCACTGGCATCGATCCGCGCCAGCGCCGCCAGCGCGCCGCCGCCCACGCCGGCGTCCAGCGCACGGCCCTGCGCATCGAACAGGCGCACGCCCAGCGCCTGCGCCATGCCGGCGCCGCCATCGTTGCTGGCGCTGCCGCCGATGCCGACGATGAGGTGGCGTGCGCCGGCATCCAGCGCGGCCAGGATCAGCTCGCCGACGCCGTAGCTGGTGGCGGCGAGTGGATCGCGCTGCGCCGGCGGCAGCAGCGCCAGTCCGCTCGCCGCGGCCATCTCGACGATGCCGGTGCGGCCATCGCCGGTGAGGCCGAAGAAGGCCGCGACCGGCACGCCCAGCGGCCCGGTCACCGTGCGGCCGACGATGCGCCCGCCGCTGGCCGCGACCAGCACCGCGACCGTGCCCTCGCCGCCGTCGGCAACCGGCACCTTGAGATAGGTCCACGCTGGGAACACGTCGCGAAAGCCCGCCTCGATCTGCGTGGCCGCCTCCAGCGCGGACACGCTTTCCTTGAACGAATCCGGGGCGATGACGATCTTCATGGCGGCCCCGATGCTAGCCGATGCCGCAGCGTCGGTTCAGCGCGCGCAGCACTGCGCCGTTCGACGCGTTGGCTGGCGTCTGTTCGCCATCGCCCGGCGCCAGGCCGCGCGCCGCGCTGTCCATCCGATCAGCAGGCGCGATAGGCGCGCTGAACCGCGCGCCGGCGATGGCCTCAGGAAGCACCGGCACGCGCCTGCGTGGCGGCCCAGTCCTGCGCCTGCTGCATCACCCGCAACACGTTGCCGCCCCAGATGGCGGCGATCTGCTGCTCGCTATAGCCCTTGCGCAGCAACCAGGCGGTGATCTTGGGCAGGTCGCCGACGTCCTCCATGCCGACCACGCCGCCGCCGCCGTCCCAGTCCATGCCGATGCCCACGTGCTCGGGGCCGATCAGCGCCAGCACGTGTTGCAAGTGCGCGAAGAAGTCGTCGAGCGTCGCCTGGCGCACCGGATGATTGGCATCCAGCGCCTTCATGGCGTCGCCGAGCTTGGGCCCATCGGCCAGTGACAGATGCTCCCAGCCGCCGTATCCGTCGATCAGCGCCTGCTCGGCGGCCTTGCGCTCGGAGCCGGCGCCGGTGTCGATCAGGTAACCGCCGTAGGAGTTCATCTGGATCACCCCGCCGTGCGCGGCCAATACCTTCAACCGCGCATCGTCGATGTTGCGCGGATGCGCATGCACTGCGCGCGCGCCGCTGTGCGAGAGCAGGATCGGCACCGGCGACAACGCGATCAACTGATCGAAGACCGCATCGGAGGCATGCGACTGGTCGATGACGATGCCGAGTTTCTGCGCCTGCTGCACCAGCGCCCGTCCGGCGGGACTCAGGCCCTGCCATTCCGGCCCCTTCGGGTCGGTGGCCGAATCGGCGAATTCGTTGTTGAGGAAATGCACAGTGCTCATCAGCCGCAAGCCTTGCGCGTGGTAGAAGCGCAGCAGCGTGGGATCGGCGACCAGCGGGCTGGCGTTCTCCATGCTCAGGTACACCACGCGCTTGCCGGCGGCCTTGATCCGCACCGCATCAGCCGGCGTGGTGGCCATGCCGAACTGCGTTGGATAGGCCGCGAGCAGTGCGTGGATCGCCATCAGGCGCTGCAGCCCGGCGTCGCGATCGTCCAGATGCGCTTGCCTACTCCGCTCGCCCTGGCCGGTGTAGATCGCCCAGAAGCCGCCGTCCAGCGCGCCGGCGAGCATGCGCGGATAGTCTACCTGCGCCAGGCGATTGCCGGCATGCGCGGCCATCATGTCGAAGTCGCCGCGCGCGAAATTGGCCGGCGTGTCCAGATGCGAATCCAGCGTCAGCAGGCGCTGCTGCAGTGCGGTGGCGCGCGCCAGTTCCGCTTTCGTGAAGTCGACGGCATGCGCCGGCAGCGCCACGGCCAGCGCCAACGCTACGGAAAGACCCAAGGCGTGCAGATTCATGCGCAGCAATCCTCGAAGAGGGCGGTGGTTCGATCATCGCCATGCCGCGCCCGCCGCGACCCGACACGACGGGTAGCTGCGCGCATCGGGGTAGCGCTCGCCGTCCGCTTGGATCGGTCCGGACTGCTGCGGGCGATGCCGGTCAGCCAGACGCATGCGGCGTGCCTGCTGCACCGGGCGCTGCAACACGGCTCCTGCCTGCACGGCGGGCTCCCATCGCACTGCCCCTCATGCCGGCGCCGCAACAGGAGCCCGCCCTGCCCAGACCTCCGGCCCGGCCTTGCAATAGCGGGCGATGAAGTCCTGCTGCGACGGCATCTGCGCCACCGCGCGGTCGATGGGCTGGCGGATCGCGTCGAGGAACTGCTGCAGCTGCTGGTCCGGCAGCGCGCGCGCCAGCGGGTGGTGCTGCGCCGGCACGATGCCCTGGCCGAGCAGCACGTGGATCCACGAATCCACCCGGAACAGTTCGTCGGCGCCCTGCCAGGCGTGCGCGCGCTCGCGCCAGGCGCGCAGCCGCTGCTGCAGCGAATCGGGCAGCGCCATCTCGCGGCAGGCCTGCCACATCGGTTCGTCGCGCTGGTTGGCGTGGTAGTGCAGGATGATGAAATCGCGCACGTGCTCCATCTCGGCGCGGCTGACAGCGTTGTACAGGTCCACCATCGCCGGCGCGATGCCCTCGCTCGGGAACAGCGTGAGCAGCCGCATCACCGCGGCGATGGTCAGATGGATGCTGGTGGATTCCAGCGGCTCGATGAAGCCGCTGGCCAGGCCCAGCGCGACCACGTTCTTGTTCCAGGCCTTGCGCCGGCGGCCGGTGCGGAACGGCACCAGCCACGGCTCCTTGATCGGCGGCGCGGCCGCGTCGTGCAGCAGCTTGGCGCGTGCTTCGTCGTCGGACAGGTGCGCGCTGGAAAACACCAGCCCGCAACCGACGCGGTGCTGCAGCGGGATATGCCAGCGCCAGCCGGCGGCGTGGGCGATGGCGCGGGTGTACGGCACCGGCGCCGCCACCGCCTCGGTCTGCACCGCCACCGCGCGATCGCAGGGCAGCCACTGCGTCCAGTCCTCGTAGCCGGTGTGCAGGGTCTGTTCGATCAGCAGGCCGCGGAAACCGGTGCAGTCGATGAACAGATCGCCTTCGACCAGCGTACCGTCTTCCAGCAGCAGCGCTTCGACGCAGCCGCTCTCGGCGTGCTGCCGGACCTGCTGGATCTTGCCCTCCACGCGCTTGAGGCCGTGGCGCTCGGCGTGGCCGCGCAGCAGCCGCGCGTACAGCCCGGCATCGAGATGGTAGGCGTAGTTGACCGGCGGCGACTGCTGCAGCGCGAAACGGTCCAGGCGCGAAGCCACCGTTTCCAGGCAGTAGTCGCCCAGCTCGGAGAGCATCCCGCGCCGCTGCGCCTCCAGCCAGAAATGGTGGAACGCGCAGACCAGGGTGCTGTGTCCGGTGAGGCCGAACGGGTGAATGTAGCGCTCGCCGGGCCGGCGCCAGTTCTCGAAGGAAATGGAGAGCTTGAAGGTGCCGGCCACGGCGCGCAGGAATTCCTGCTCGTCGATCTGCAGGAAACGGTGGAAGCTGCGGATCGGCGGCACCGTGGATTCGCCGACGCCGACCGTGCCGATCTGCTCGGACTCGATCAGGGTGATGTCCAGCAGGTCGCGGAACTGGTGCGCCAGCGCGCAGGCGGCGATCCAGCCCGCCGTGCCGCCGCCTGCGATCACCACCTTGCGTATCTGGGCCATTGCGTCGTCTCTCCTGCAGTCGTGAATGGCAGCGTCAGCGGTTGAGCTTGGCCAGCAGCATCGCGCGCAGCTGCCGCGCCTGCGTGTCGTCGATCGGTCCGAGCAGGTGCCGCGCCGGCGCCGGCAGGTGCGCGCCGGCGCGCTCGGCCGGGCCGAACACGTAGTAGTCGAAGATGGCCCGCCACGCCGCCTTCTCCGCCTCGGGCCGGTCGCGGATCGCCCACAGCGCGTGGTACAGCGCCTGCATCGGCGCCGGCAGGTACGCCGGGGCGCTGCTCCACCAGTAGTTGACCAGCACGTTGAACGGCTCCAGCCCTTGCACGTGGTGCCACCACAGGCCGGGCAGGAACAGCGCATCGCCGGGTTCCAGCACCGCGCTGCGGCCGTGCGCCAGCGCGGCGCGAAAGCGCGGATAGCAGGCGAAGTCCGGCGCGGCGAAATCCACCACGCTGATCGCCTGCCCGCCCGGCGTCGGCTCCAGCGGACCGGGGTAAAGATTGCCGATCTGCTCTGGCGGGAATACGGTGAAGCGGCGCCGGCCGACCGCGCAGCAGGCCAGGTTGTTCGGCGCGTCGTAATGGCAGGACGCGGTGATGCGGTTGCCGATCCAGATGCTGGGCCGTGCGGGAATGCCATGCGCGGCGAAGTCCACGTCGTTGCCGTCGCGGAACCCCGGCAGGCTGTCGTCCACCGGCTGCGAGGCCAGGTAGTAGGCCGGCGGCCGCGGGTCGTCCAGGTGCGCGGCGATGGCGTCCAGCAGGCCGTGCAGGTCGCCGCGCCGCACCTCGAAGTTCAACGCGGTGAAATCGTCGTTGTAGAACGGACGGCCGGCGATCTCCGGCGCGCCGTAGGAGTATTGCAGCGGGCGGCCGTTGCTGTGGCCGCGCAGCAGGTCCATCGCCGCACCGGTGCCGCGCACGCCGGCCTGGACCAGCGCCCAGTCGCGCACCAGGCCACGCAATACCAGCGGCTCGCCGGCGGCGAGCAGGTCGGCCAGCGGCAACGCGCCGGCCTGGCAATCGCTGCGCTCGGCCATCGGCGCCAGCGCCGCCACGACGCTCAGGCCGCCTGCCCGGAGGCGACCGCGTCCGCACAGGCATGCTGCAGCCGGCGCTGCTTCTCGGCCATCAGCCGGCGCAGGTTGTGCAGCGACGCCAGCAGCAGGTAAGCGCCTTCCAGATAGCCGGCGCGGTGCAGCCCATGCAACGACGGCGCATCTAGCGCCGCCAGCCGCTCGCGGTCGATGCCGTAGAGCCCGGCCAGGTGCACGTTATGCGCCTGGCCGAGCTGCACGTCGATGCGCAGCGGCTGGATCAGGCCAAGCGCGGCGAACGCGGCGAACATGGCATTGCCGCCTTCCACGCCATCGCGGATGCCGCGCAACACGGTGATGATGTGCTCAAGATACGGGCTGTGTCCGCCCTGCGGCAGGAACACCCGCTCGCCTTCGCTGAAACTGACCCGCGGGTGGTCCAGATCGACGTGGATCACCGGCTCGCGGCGCAGCACGCCGTCCTCGTGCTGTTCCTGGAAGCCGATCAGGAACGGCCCCTTGGCGACGATGCCCGGCAGGTATGCCGCATTCCAGCGCGCGTCCTGCAGGAACAGGTTCTCCTGCTGTTCGAAGCCCAGCAGCGCCACCGACTGGAAGCCCCCGTCTGCGTCCTTGCGCAGCAGGATCGGATACTCGCGCTGCAACTCGGCGTATTCGGTCGGGAACGCCTGCACCACGCCGGTGGCGTCGCCGAATGCCGGGCCGAAGCGCAGGATCACCCGCAGGTCCTGGTGGGCGACGTTGTTGAGCAATTCGTAGCGGGCCATCTGGACTCCAGCGGGTCGGTGGCGGAACGGGACGCGCGCCGCGCCACGCGACCATTGCAGCAAAGCGCCGCGCCCGCAAGACGCGCTGCGGCGCGGGCGCCGTTGCCGCACGCGGCCATCGCCGCGCGCGGCCTGCCTTGCTCAGAAGTTGTAGCGCACGCCCAGCGTGTAGCGCGGACTCTGGTCGATCACCTTGATCACCTGCTTCTCCGAGCGCCCGTGCCAGCGCACGTCCTCGCTGGTGAGGTTGATCGCCTCGAAGCCTACGGACAGGTTGTCGGTGATGGCGTAGCTGACGCTCAGGTCCAGCTGCTGGTACGGCTCGACGTAGTATGGGTTGCGGCTGGACCCGTTCTGGTTGGCCGCGATCAGGTATTGGTCGCGCCAGTTCCAGGCCAGGCGCGCGCTCCAGCCGTACTTCTCGTACATCAGCATGACATTGGCGGTGTCGCTGAGGCCGAGCAGCGCGAACTGGTCGCGGTCCAGCACCGTGTTGTCGAAGCCGACGTCGCCCTTGACAAGGGTGTAGTTGGCGTACACGCCGAGGCCGGTATCGCCGAGGAAGTACTGACCGCCCAGTTCCCAACCGTGAATCTTGGCCTTGTTCTGGTTGATCGGGCGCGACACGTCGAACTGGTACAGCGGATCGTTCGCCGCGCCGACCAGGTCGTAGGCGTTTTCCAGCGCCAGGGTCTGCGCCGAGCTGCCGTTGTAGGCGCCCAGCCCGCCGGTGGCCGCGGCGTTGCGCAGCAGCGCCATCGCCGAGAACAGGGAGGTGTCGTTGGCCGAGCATGCCCCCGCCACGTCGTTGCCGGCAGCGCCGACCTGCGCGGCGCAAGCCCCGCTCTGCAGGAACGCCAGCGCCGTCTGCGCGTCCGGTCCGGAGGTGGGATCGCGCAGGCCGTACAGGTTTTCGCGGGTGACGCTGGTGCCGATGAAGTTGGACACGCGCTTGTCCCAGAACGTCAGCGAGACATAGCTGGCGTCGGCGAAGTACCACTCCAGCGCCAGGTCCAGGTTGTTCGATTCCAGCGGATCCAGGCTCGGGTTCTCCGCAGCGCCGGACGCGCGGGTGGACGGGTTGATCAGGATCGAGCCGGTCGGCGTGCCCGGATTCGGTCCGGCGATCAGGTTGGTGTACGGCGCCCGCGCGATGCTCTGCCCGAACGAGGCCCGGCCTTTCAGCGTGTCGGTGAGGTTGATGCTGAAATCCAGGTTCGGCAGCACATGGCTGTAGCTGTGCTTTTCGCTGAACGGTTGCAGTTCGGCCGAGCGCAGCAACAGGAAATCGTTGTTGGCCTGCCACTCCAGCGCGGTCGGGGTCGCCACCTGCGAGGTGGAGACCACATCGGTCTTCTCGTAGCGCACGCCGATGCGGGTATTGGTGGTCATGCCGCCGAGCTCGCCGTCGAACTCCAGCTGCATGTAGGCGGCGCGCGTCTTCTCCTGAACCTGGTTGTCGGAGCTGAACTGCGGGTTGTAGCGCGTGGTCGCGCCGTAGGTATTGCCGCCCCACAGCGCCAGCTGGTCGGCATTGCCGCGCCAGGCGCCCGGCGCGGCGCCGGAAGCGTTGAAGTCGTTGAACATGCCGGTGATGCCGACCGGCTGCAGCAGATCGATCATGCCCGGCTCGTTGCCGGCATTGGCCACGCTCCAGTCGCCCAGCGGCGAATTGGTGTCGCTGATGCGCCGGTGCATGGTGGTCTTGGCACTGTCCACGCCGAACTGGAAGCGGCCGTTGTCGAAGTCGAACTGGCCATCGACGCGCCCTTCCTTCACCTCCGTCACCTGGCTCTGGTAGTAGATGCGCAGCACCTGCGAGCCGATTTCGGCCGGGGAGAAATTCTGGTTGCGCAGGCCGTTGGTGCCGGCGACCGAATCGGCCGCGGTCGGGTACCAGGTACGCGCGCCGATCGGCAGGCTGTTGTTGAAGAACAGTTCCTGCGCCCACTGGCCGCCGCACTGGGTGCCGCCTGTGCAGTTGTTGGTGCCGGCATAGCTGAAATAAGTGGCGCTGCCGCCGGTGACCGGATCGTTGGGCAGGCTCTGGGTCTTGGAGTTGTGCGCGTCGAAGGTCAGGCGCAGGCGGTCGGTGGCCTGCCAGTCGGCATTGAAGCCGAGCGAGCCGAGCTTGTACTTCTGCATGTTGCGCTGCTGCTCCATGCCGAAGTCCTTGGCACCGTTGGGTACGTCGCGCAGGTACACCGGCGTGGCCACTGCCTGCCCGGTGTCGAACACCAGGTCGGTGAAGCTGTTGGCGCGCTGCAGCCAGATGCCCTGCTCGCCGCGGTCCTCGCGGATCTCGTTGCTGGAGTAGGTGTAGTCCAGGGTCAGGGTCAGGCTGTCGGTCGGCGCGAACTGCACCACCGCCTGGCCGTTGAGCCGCTCGCGTTCGAAGTCGGCGAAGGCGTAGCGCAGGTCGTTGGGCATGCCGTAGAGCTGGCCGATCGCCGGCGCGTTCTGCACGTTGGCGTCCGGGCGCAGCGCCGGATCGGTCCCGGTCCAGCGCTGGATGTTCCAGCCGTTCTCGGTCGCCTGCACCGAACCGCCGCGGCGCTTCTGGTAGCTGCCGCTCAGGCCGATGCCCCAGGTCTTGTCCGGGTTGGTGTAGCTGAAGATGCCGGACACTTCCGGCGTGAGCTTGTTGTCGAACGGCTGCGAGTCGTCGTACGCGGCCTTGGCGCCGGCGCTGGCGACCAGGCCTTTGTGGTTGAACGGGCGGTCGGTGAGGATGTTGATGGTGGCGCCGATGCCGCCGCTGGGCGCATTGGCGCGGCTGGTCTTGTACACCTCCAGGCCGGTGATCGCCTCGGAGGCGAGCTGGGCGAAGTTGAACGCGCGGGTACCGCCGTCGACGCCGCCGATCGGCACCGCGCCCGGCGCGCCGAACGCATCGGCGCCGGGGATCACGCGGCCGTTGAGGGTGACCGCGTTGAACTGCGGGCCAAAACCGCGCGCGGTGACCTGCGCGCCTTCGCCGTCGCGGCGCTCGATCGAGATGCCGGTGATGCGCTGCAGCGACTCGGCCAGGTTGGTGTCGGGAAACTTGCCGATGTCCTCGGCGCTGATCGCATCGACCACGCCGGCATTGTCGCGCTTGATCCCCATCGACTGGTTGAGGCTGTTGCGGATGCCGGTGACGCTGACCGTGTCCAGCGTTTTGGCGTCGGCAGAGGATTGCTGCTGGCGGGTCTGGGCCTGGGTTTGCGCCTGGGCCGGCGGCGCCTGCTGGGCGAACGCCGGATTGATCACCAGCACTCCACCGACGAAGGTGAACATGGCCTTGGAGCGGAACTTCTTCAACTGCTGACGCATCAGAATGTCCTCGGTGCTGGAGTCGGACGGACAACGCCGTCTGCGGCGTGCGACGCGGCGCATGCCGACGTCGAAGCTGTCCCTGGTGGGTGACATGCATCGCTGCATGTCTGCATGTGATCCCTACGTCTCGATCGATGGATGGATCGCGCCTTCCCCCGAAGGGCGCCGGGCACCATCGCATGCCCGTTTCCAACCCGGACGCTGACCAAGCCGACCGCTACAGCGAATGCCGATACTCGAACCCGAATCGAAATGCGTGCGGCGCTGCCGCCGCGGTGCGTGAGGCGAAGGCCGCAGATCCCGGCGCATGGCCGAGAGTGATAGCGCTATCACCCAACGCCGCAAACCTAATCCCGTGTGCCAAGGTTTGTCACCATGCGGCGCAACAAAGCTACGTGGTGCTGGCATCTGGTGGGATGCAGACCACGATGTAATCGTTATCAGCGTCGGCGTTGCGCAAATGGCGCGCTCGGCGATGGACGCGCCGTTGCCGCTGCGCACCTCGCCGCGTGCTGCAGGCAAGTGCGTGCAGCGCGGCGCGTTGCCGGGCGCAACCGCGTGAGGCGTGCGCTGCCTTGCGATACGCGCAGGGATATGAATGCGCGGCCGACCGGGTGCACGGGACTGTGCAGAGAGGTACACACGCCGGTCGGCGCCAGCACTGGCGGCGCGTCAGCAGGCCGCGCGGCGTGTGCGTGGCAGCACGAT
>NZ_CAPJ01000245.1 GCF_000331775.1 Xanthomonas translucens pv. translucens DSM 18974 | reverse complement strand
CGAAGACGACTACGCCGCGCTGTACGCCAGCGACCCGTACAACCCGGTCGCCGATCCGACCCTGCCGGCCGGCGTCACCGTGCCGCAGAGCTACGATCCGTGGGAGAAGTACAACCGCAAGGTGCACACGTTCAACAACGTGGTCGACCGCACCGTGGCGCGGCCGCTGGCGCGCGCCTACGTCAACGTGGTGCCGCGGCCGGTACGGCTGGGGGTGACCAACTTCTTCGACAACCTCAGCTCGCCGCTGACCATGGTCAACCAGCTGCTGCAGGGCCGGCCGTTGCAGGCCGGGCAGACCCTGGGCCGGTTCGTGATGAACAGTACGCTGGGCATCGGCGGCCTCTTCGACCCGGCCAGCGACGCCAAGCTGCCGCGGCGCAGCGAGGACTTCGGCCAGACCCTGGGCGCCTGGGGCTGGCGCCGTTCGCGCTACGTGGAGCTGCCGCTGTTCGGGCCGCGCACGGTGCGCGACGTGTTCGGCCTGGCCGGCGACGCACCGCTGTCGCCGCTGCGGCAGATCGACGAAGACACCGTGCGCATCGGCCTGCAGGGCCTGCAATTGGTGGATACACGCGCGCGGCTGCTGTCGCTGGACAGCATGCGCGACAACGCGCCGGACGAGTACCAGCTGACCCGCGACGCGTGGATGCAGCGCCGCACTTACCAGATCGAAGGCGACCTGCGCAGCCACAACAAGCGCCAGGACAACGACCTGCCCGACTATCTGCGCGAGGAAGAAACCAATCCGACCGTGCCGGTGGACGCGATGCCGATCCCGGAGTGGCGCGGCGGCAGCCGCTGAGTCAGGCGCGCTTTCGGCGGGACGCAAAAACCCGGCTTCGGCCGGGTTTTTTGTCTGAATCTTTTGCTGCCATTCCCCCTGTGGAAGCAGCGCAATATGAGCGGGAATTGCCGCCCGGCTTGCCCCGATGGCCAAGCTACCCAGAAGCCCACACAACGCATCTGGATAGCCAGGCATTGCCTCGTGGCATCGATCGCCGCGCGGCGTTTACCCCAGCGCCGCGGCGATCGCCGTGCGCAGGCGCAGATCCTCGGCGGTCACGTCCGGGGCGAAGCGGCCCAGCACCTGGCCGTCGCGGCCGACCAGGAACTTCTCGAAATTCCACAGCACGCCGGGCGCCGGATTGGGCTCGATGCCGTAGCCGGCCAGCTTCTCGCGCATCGGGCCATCGCCCTCGGTGTGCGGCTGCGCCTCGATCAGCGCGCGGTACAGCGGATGCGTCGCCTCGCCGGTGACCGCGATCTTGGCGAACATAGGGAAGGTCACGTCGTAGGTGAGTTGGCAGAACTGCTGGATCTCCGCCTCGCTGCCCGGCTCCTGGCCCTTGAAGTCGTTGGCCGGGAAGCCGAGCACTTCCAGCCCGTCGCCGCGCTGTTCGCGGTATAGCGCTTCCAGTCCTTCGTACTGCTTGGTCAGGCCGCACTTGGAGGCGACGTTGACGATCAGCAGCACCTTGCCGCGATGCTCGGCCAGCGCCGCAGGCTGGCCGTCGATGGCGGTCAGCGGGATGTCATAGATCGACTGGTGCATGTGCGGTTCCTGCAACAAGAGGGATCGCAAGCATAGGCGCATGGCGCCGCAGCGGCTATCGCACGCCGCGCGCGGTCGCCACTTGGTCAGGGCGCGTTGCGCGGAATCGACGCGCGTCCGCCGCAGGGAAATGAAAGGCCGGGCGCGACGCCGTTCATTCCTGCTCGTCGCGCGCGTCATCCTCGTCCGCATCGGCATCGGCATCGGCCACGGGCAGTTCGAGATCCAGCGACGGCGTGAACTGCGCATCGGCCAGCGTCTCCACCCCGCGCAGGCGGCGCTCGATGGTGCGGGTCTTGCGGCTGGCATCGCCCAGGCTCTTGCCGACGGTGCTGATCTGCTTTTCGGCCTTTTCCAGGATGCCGGCGAACTTGCCGAACTCGCTCTTGACCGCCGCCAGCACACCCCACACCTCGCTGGAGCGCTTCTCGATGGCCAGCGTACGGAAGCCCATCTGCAGGCTGTTGAGCAGCGCAGTGACGGTGGTGGGACCGGCGATGACGATGCGGTGCTCGCGCTGCAGCAGGTCGGCCAGGCCGGGCCGTCGCAGGGTTTCGGCGTACAGGCCTTCGGTGGGCAGGAACATCACCGCGAAATCGGTGGTGTGCGGCGGTGCGATGTACTTGTCGCTGATCGACTTGGCCTGCACACGGATCGCGCGTTCCAGTTGCGCGCCCAGCAGCAGCACCTGTTCCGGATCGCCTTGCTCCTGCGCGTCGAGCAGCCGCTCGTAGTCCTCGCGCGGGAACTTGGAATCGATCGGCAGCCACACCGGCGTGTCCTCGTGGCCGCGGCCGGGCAGGCGCACCGCGAAATCGACCGCCTCGTTGCGCTCCGGGCGCACCCGCACGCCGCGCGCGTACTGCTCCTGGGTCAGGGTCTGCTCGAGGATGTTCTCCAGCTGCACTTCGCCCCAGCCGCCGCGGTTCTTGACGTTGCTCAGCACGCGCTTGAGATCGCCGACGCCGGTGGCCAGCTGCTGCATCTCGCCGAGCCCGCGCTGGACCTGCTCGAGCCGCTCGGAGACCAGCTTGAACGAGGCGTCCAGGCGCGTGTTGAGCGTGGTCTGCAACTTCTCGTCGACGGTGCCGCGCATCTGCTCGAGCTTGGCCGCGTTGTCGGCCTGCAGTTCCTTCAGGCGCTCTTCCAGGGTGCTGCGCATCTCGCCGATGCGCTGCTCGTTGCGCTGGATCAGTTCGTTGAGGCGCTGGCCGAGCGTGTCGGCGAAGCGTTGCTGCGACTCGGCGCCTTCCACGCGGCTCTTGCGCGCGTCTTCGACCAGGGTCTCGCGCAGCGCGGTCAGGTGCGCGTCGATGCGCGCGATCAGCTCGCTCTGCTGCTGGCCGAACTGCAGCATGCGCGCGTCCTGCTGCTGGCCGAACGCGTCGAGCTGGCTGCGCATTTCGACCAGGCGCTGGTTGAGCAGCTCGACCACGCGCTGCTGCGCCGCGCCGGCCTCGGCCCGGCCGCGCCGCGCGTCTTCGCTCAGGGTTTCGCGCAGCAGGTCCAGGCGCTGGTCGGTGCGGGTGGACAGATCGGACAGATGGCGGGCGAAGCCTTCGCTGCGCGCGTCCTGCTGCCGCGCCAGGCTGTCGAGCTGCTCGCGCAGTTCGCCACGGCCGCTGCGCTGTTCTTCGCGCAGCACCTGTTCCAGCGCCGTGTGGTCGCTCCGGCGCAGCAGCACCGCCAGCAGCAGCACGAGTACGGCGCACAGCAGGCCGGCCAGGATAAGGAAATGGGAATCGGTTTGCATGCCGCCAGTGTAGCCGGCCGCGTCTCAGGCGCTGCGCCACGCGCCGCAGGCGCGGGCGCAGGTCGAGCAGTGGATGGACTGGCAGGCCACCGAGCTCAACAACGCCTGGCGTTACGCGTTCATGGCGCTGGTCGGCGACAGCCCCGCGCATCGCGATGCGCTGGCGCTGGCGCAGGGCGTGGCCGGCTGGCACCGGCACATGGGCATTCTCGACGCGCAGCTGCAACGCACCGGCGCCGGCGCCTACGCGGCGGGCGCGGATTGCACCCTGGCCGATATCGTGCTCGGCCTGTCCACCCAGCGCTGGATGGCCACGCCGATGGTGCGGCCGCCGTTGCCGGCAGTGGCGGCGTACTACGAACGGTTGTCGGCACGCCCCGGCTTTCTGCAGCACGGGCGCAACGGCATCCCGTAATCGTTGCGCGCTTGCGCGGTTGCCGTCGCGCAAGCACCGCCGGCAGCGAAGATACCTTGGTATATCCGGGCGATGCGCATGGCCATCAAAAAGCGCCCTGTGCGTGCTGGCCTGGGTGATCCCCGTATGCCAAGCTTTGCGCCGTCGCCAAGCTGCAGCCGGCCAGCGCGGCAAGACCGCGTTGCGTGCAACCCGCTGCCCCTGCCGGCAGCGGCACGTCGCGGCTTGTCGCACCGCCGCCTCGGCCGCCTCGGCCGCCGCGTCCACGCCCGCAAGGCCTGCGGCCGTCGCCTGCGGCACGGCCGCGCATGTTCCGCCCTCATCCGGAGATCGCCATGGACCCCGACCCGCATCCGCGTGGCGCCATCGCCACGCTCCCGCCTGCGCTGTCCTTTTCACGCTTGCCCGGTCCGTTCCCGGAGACGTCTGCCTGCCCACCGGGCTGAGACGCGCTTTCCGGTGGCGTGCCGGAAGGAGGTTCTCATGCTGCTGTACACGTCCCGTTTCCAACGCGCCCTGCACCGCGCCCTGCGCGCGGCGGTGGCCATGCGCCGCGCCGATATCCTGTGCCAGCTGCTCGCCACCCATGGCGTGCGCGCGTTCGCCAAAGTCCTGTCCCGCTTCCCCGGGCGCGTGCTGGCCGATGCGCTGTCGCTGCTGCCAAGCGAGGACCGCATTCGCGTGCTGGTGCGTCTGTCGCGGCCGGCGCGGCGGCGCCTGCGCCAGCCCGTTCCCGCCGTGACGCTGCTGCCGGGCTGGCGGCAGCGGACGCGGGGCTGGTGGTCGGCTTCGGCGGCGGCGCTGCGACGCGCGTTTGCCACGCATCTGCCGCATCATGTGCGGTCCCTGTCGCCCGACATCTCCGCAGGCATTGCGATGACCCATCCGCTCCGCCACCGGTCCACGCGCTGATGGAAGCGCTGCGCCTGTTCAATCTCGCCTCGTTGCTCGACACCCTGGTGAGCCTGTCCACCGCCTTCGCGCTGGGCGCGCTCATCGGCTTCGAGCGGCAGGTGCGGCAGCGTACCGCCGGCCTGCGCACCAATACCCTGGTCGCGGTCGGCGCGGCCATCTTCGTCTCGCTCGGCGACCGCCTGTTCGAGATCCATGGCGGCACCCAGGGCGCGGTGCAGGTGGTGGCCTACGTGGTCTCCGGCATCGGCTTCCTCGGTGCCGGCGCGATCATGAAGGAAGGCGCCAACGTCACCGGCCTGAACACCGCGGCCACGCTGTGGGGCTCGGGCGCGGTCGGCGCCTGCGCCGGCGCCGGGCTGGTCGCCGAGGCGGTGCTGGCGGCGGTGTTCGTGCTGCTCAGCAACACCTTGCTGCGCCCGGTGGTGAACCGGATCAACCGCCGGCCGCTGGAGGAATCCTCGATCGAGGCGACCTACGTGTTCTACGTGATCTGCGCGCGCGGGGTGCACGGCGAGGTGCGCGAGCGGCTGATCGAGCTGCTGGAAGCCGCCCACTACCCGGCGCGCGAAGTGGATCAGCATCCGTTCGGCCAGCACGACGTGGAGATCGCCGCGACGCTGTACGCGACCGCGGTGCGCGCCGAAGAGCTGGATACGGTGATCCAGCACCTGGAAGGCGAACCCGGTGTACAACAGGCGTTCTGGAACGCCGGGGCCGAAGGCTGATCGCTCGGCCCTGCGACCGCACTCGCCCACCGCCATGACGCCGATGACCCGCTGCTTCACTTCGCCCTCGCCGCATCGCCGCCTGCTCGCGCTGGCGGCGCTGCTGCTGGCGCTGGGCGCGATCTTCGCCGCCGATACGCTGACCGACTACGGGGTGGCCGCGGCATTGTTCTACACGGTGGTGATCCTGTTCGCGGTGCGGCTGCTCACCCGCGCCGGCATGCTGCTGCTGGCCGGCGCCTGCATCGCGCTGATCGTGCTCAGTTTCCAGCTCAGCTCGGCCGGCGCGTACCGGGTGGGGGTGATCAACTCGGTCATCAGCATCGTGGTGGTGGGCGTGACCACCTCCATCGCGGTGCAGATGGAACACGCCAAGGCCGCCGCGCATGCGGCGCAGGCGCAGCTGCTGCGGCTGGCGCGCGCGCGCAGCCTGGGCGGCCTGACCGCCTCGATCGCGCATGAGGTCAACCAGCCGCTGGCCGCCATCGTCACCAGCGGCAACGCCTGCCAGCGCTGGCTCGGCCAGCGGCCGCCGAACCTGGAGCGGGCGCAGGCGGCGCTACAGCGGATCCTCGACGACGCCAACCGCGCCAGCGAGGTAATCGCGCGGATCCGCAGCCTCAGCAAGGGCGAGACGCCGCGCAAGAGCGCGTTCGATCTCAATGCCGCCGTGCTGGAGGTGCTGGCCCTGTCGCGCAGCGAACTGGAGCGCAACGCCATCGCGCTGCGGGTGGAGCTGGCGCCGGCACTGCCGCCGGTGTTGGCCGACCGGGTGCAGACCCAGCAGGTGCTGGTCAACCTGGTGTTGAATGCGATGGAGGCGATGGCGCAGACGCCGGCCGCTGCGCGCACGATCCGCATCGGCACCGAACCGGAGGATGCGCGTTCGCTGCGGCTGACCGTCGAAGATGGCGGCGTGGGCCTGTCGGCCGAAGCGCAGGCGCACCTGTTCGATGCGTTCTGGACCACCAAGCCCGATGGCATCGGCATCGGCCTGAGCATCAGCCGCAGCATCGTCGAGGCCAGCGGCGGGCGCATCTGGGCCGCGCCGCGCAGCCCGTGCGGCGCGGTGTTCGGCGTGTGCCTGCCGATCGCAACGCTGGGAACACGCCAATGAATTTGCCGTTATCCGAACAGCGCCCGGTGGTGTATCTGATCGACGACGATCCCTCGATCCGCGCCGCGCTGGAAGACCTGTTCGCCTCGGTGGACCTGCAGGTGCACGCGTTCGGTTCCAGCAGCGCCTTCCTGCAGCACGCGCTGGCCGACGCGCCCAGCTGCATGGTGCTGGACATCCGCATGCCCGGGCAGAGCGGCATGGAATTCCACCGGCAGCTGCTGGAGGCCGGGCTGCACCTGCCGACCATCTTCATCACCGGCCACGGCGACATCGCGATGAGCGTGGAAGCGATGAAGAACGGCGCGATCGAATTCCTGACCAAGCCGTTCCGCGACCAGGACCTGCTCGACGCGATCCAGCACGGCATCGCCCGCGACCGCGAACGCCGCCAGCGCGAGGCCGTGCTGGCCGAGCTGCGCGGGCGCTGGGCGACGCTGACCCCGGGCGAGCAGGCGGTGACCCGGCTGGTGGTGCAGGGCCTGCTCAACAAGCAGGTCGCCGCGCGACTGCAGCTCAGCGAGATCACGGTGAAGGTGCGGCGCGGCCAGGCGATGCGCAAGATGCAGGCCGGC
>NZ_CAPJ01000246.1 GCF_000331775.1 Xanthomonas translucens pv. translucens DSM 18974 | reverse complement strand
GTCCGGCGGCATGGCGCGGCGCGTGGCGCTGGCCCGCGCGCTGGCACTGGACCCACCGCTGATGATCTACGACGAACCGCTGACCGGCCTGGATCCGATCGCCTCCGGGGTGATCATGAGCCTGATCCAGCGCCTCAACGACACCCTGGGCCTGACCAGCATCATCGTCAGCCACCACGTCCACGAGACCCTGCCGATCTGCGACCAGGCGGTGGCCATCGCCAACGGCGGGGTGGTCTTCGCCGGCACCCCGGACGCGCTGCAGGCCAGCGCCGACCCGCTGCTGCAGCAGTTCCTGCACGGCCGCCCGGATGGCCCGATCCCGTTCGATGCGCCGCCGCGCGCGCGGAGTGCCGCCTGATGGGCGGCGTCGCCTCGATCCGCGCGCTGGGCCGCGCCGGGCTGTTCTCGATCACCGTGCTGCGCGGCTCGTTGCCGACCCGCGATTTCCTGGCCGAACTGGTCCGCGAAATCTACAAGGTCGGCGCGCGCTCGCTGCCGATCATCGCCGTCGGCGGCGCCTTCGTCGGCCTGGTGCTGACCCTGCAGGGCTACCGCACACTGCAGACCTACGGCGCCTCCGATGCGCTGTCCACACTGCTGGGGCTGTCGCTGTACCGCGAGCTGGCGCCGGTGCTGACCGCACTGCTGTTCATCGGCCGCGCCGGCAGTTCGATCGCCGCCGAACTGGGGCTGATGCGCGCCACCGACCAGATCAAGGCGCTGGAGCTGATGGCGATCGACCCGGTGGCCAAGGCGGTGGCGCCGCGCTTCTGGGCGGCGGTGCTGACCGTGCCACTGCTGACAGGCATCTTCTGTTCGCTGGCGATCAGCGCCAGCTACTTCGAGGCGGTGCACGTACTCGGCCTGGACAAGGGCACGTTCTGGTCGGCGCTGTCGAGCAGCGTGGATTTCTGGGACGACTTCGGCGTGGCGATGCTGAAGTCGGCGGTGTTCGGCGGCACCGCGGCGCTGGTGGCCTCGTATGTGGGCTTCCACGCCGAGCCGACCATCGAGGGCACATCGGTGGCCACCACCCGCGCGGTGGTGAACGCCTCGCTGCTGGTGCTGATGTTCAATTTCGTCCTGTCGGCGCTGCTGTTCCAGTAAGGGACCGCGTGCCACCCCCCGCCCTCGGCGGCGGGCGCTTTCGCAACACCGGCCGCGGCACTGTCGCCGCGGCCCAGATGAATCAACAAGGTAGACACGTTATGGCTATCCGTGGTCCCCGTCTCGAGTTCGCCGTCGGCGCCTTCCTGCTGCTGGGCCTGGCCTCGCTGCTGGTGCTGGCGCTCGCTTCCACCAATCGCCAGTGGGGCTTCGGCGGCGGCCGCTACGAACTGACCGCCCGCTTCTCGCAGATCGGCCAGCTGCGCCAGCAGGCGCCGGTGAAGATCGGCGGGGTGATCATCGGCCAGGTGGCGAAGATCGAACTGGATCCGGCCAAGTTCGACTCGGTGGTGACCCTGGCCATCGACGACCGCTACAAGGACCTGCCGGCAGACACCTCGGCCGGCATCCTGACCAGCGGCCTGCTCGGCGAGAGCTATGTCGGCCTGCAGCCCGGCGGCGACCCCGACACGCTCAAGCCCGGCCAGGAGATCGCCTTCACCCAGCCGGCAGTGGACCTGATCCAGCTGGTCGGCAAATACATGTTCGGCGGCGGCAGCGGCAGCGGCGGTAACGCCGGCGCGACGCCCGCTGCCGCATCCTCCGCGAACACCGCCACTCCCTCTACGGAAACGGAACCCAAGCCATGACCAACAAACTGCTTCCCGCCGCGCTCGCCGCCGCCCTGGCCGTCGCCGCACCCGCCATCGCGCTGGCCCAGGCCGCGCCCGCAGCCGCAGCCACCCAGCAGCGTTCGGCCAGCCAGGTCGTGCTCGACAACAGCACCCGCATCCTGACCACGCTGGAACAGCGCCGCGCCGAGTTCAAGAACAACAATGCCGCGCTCAAGCAGTTCATCAACAGCGAGATGAACACGTCCTTCGACCGCGACTACGCCGCGCGCCTGGTGCTCGGCGTGCACGGCCGCGGCGCCTCCGATGCGGACGTCAAGCTGTTCGCCGACGCGATGGCCGACAACCTGATGCAGCGCTACGGCACCTCGCTGCTGACCTTCGAAGGCAAGCCGAAGGTGCGGGTGAAGTCGGAAACCCCGCTGCCGGGCGGCCGCGGCGCCAAGGTCTCGACCGAACTGCTGCGCAGCGGCGGCGACCCGATCCCGGTCGACTACCTGCTGCGCAACAACGGCGGCAGCTGGAAGATCTTCGACGTGATGGTGGAAGGCGTGTCCTACGTGCAGACCTTCCGCAACCAGTTCGACACGCCGCTGCGCACCAAGTCGATCCCGCAGGTCGCGGCCGATCTGCGCAACGGCGCGATGCAGGTGGCACCGGCGAGCACCAGTGGCAAGTGAGCCACGCCTGCG
>NZ_CAPJ01000247.1 GCF_000331775.1 Xanthomonas translucens pv. translucens DSM 18974 | reverse complement strand
GGTGGCGCCATCGCGCTGCAGCTCGGCATCGTGGCGCTTGCTGCCCGGCTGCACCGGATGGAAGGCGATGCCCTCGGTCAGGAACGCCTGCGCGTAGCCGGCCTGCGCGTACAGCGCGTCGATCGCCGCCAGCAGCGCGGGGCGCGAGCGGAAGTTGTGGCCGAGCGGCGGCGCCAGCTCGGCATCGGCGGCCGCGGCCAGGTAGGTCTGCACATCGCCGCCGCGGAAGCCGTAGATCGCCTGCTTGGGATCGCCGATCACGAACAGCGCCGGTTCCAGCTTCGCCTCGCGCGCCAGCGCGCCTTCGCCGAACACGTTGGAGAAGATCGACCACTGGCGGTCGTCGGTGTCCTGGAATTCGTCCACCAGCGCGATGGCGTACTGCGCGCGCAGCTGCCGCGCGAGCGCTTCGGCTTGCGGACTGTCGGGCCGCAATGCGTGCGCGACGCCATCGACCAGGTCGTCGTAGGTCTGCACGCGGCGCTGGCGCTTGCGCAAGGCAAGCCGCTTCACCGCGTCGCCGCGCAGCGCGTGCAGCAGGCGGATGCGTCGCCTGGCGCGCGCTTCTTCCAATCGCGCCAGTGCGGCCAGATAGCCATCGATCTCGTGGCTCATCGGCGAGGCCGGCGTGCGCCCGACGAATTTCTTGTTGGTGCCGGACGCTAGTTCCGCTGTTGTGAGCTTGATCAGCTTGGCGTGCGGAGGGAGGCCAGCCGCAGGCGTGGCGGCGAAGCTTTCGCACCAATGCCAGAGCGACGCCAGCCATTCCGGCTTGTAGCTGACCTTGCTCAGCACGCCGTCTTCGATGGCGGCGGCGAGCGTTTCGAACAATGCGGTGCCGTGCGCGTGGAATGCGGTGGCGAGCGCGGCGGCCGCGTCCTGCACCTGCTGCATGGCCGCGGCGACATCGTCGGCCAGCGCCGGTGCCGCCGGCAGCAGCTGCGGATGCCGCACCAGCTGGCGCAGGTCGCTGGCCAGCGCGTCCGGTCCACCCGGCCATAGTGCGAGCAGATCCTCGGCGTTCGTCGCGTCGGCGGCGCGCAGGCGCCACAGGTCGGCGGCGACTTCGCCCAACAGTTCGCGGTCGTTGGCCAGCAGTTCGGGCGCGGCGAAGGTCTGGCCGCTCTCCAGCGCGTGCTCGCGCAGAACGCGCGCGCAGAAGCCGTGGATGGTGAAGATGGCGGCGAGGTCGATGTCCTCCACCGCTTGTTGCAGGCGACGGCGCAGGGCGGCGGGGGTTTCGTCGCTGACGGCCAGGTGCGCGGCGAGGATGGTGCGGGTGAGTGCGGCGTCCGGCGCGTCCTGTAGGAGCGGCTTCAGCCGCGACGGGTCCTCGGCGATCTCGGTTGGCAGCAGGTCGCCTGGGATTTCTGTCGCGGCTGAAGCCGCTCCTACAGCAGCAGCCGTGGGCACCAGCGTCGCTGCGAGCGCCAGCCGCTCGCGGATGCGCCGGCGCAGTTCCTGGGTGGCGGCTTCGGTGAAGGTGACCGCCAGGATCTGGCCGATGCGCAGGCCGCGCTCGACCACCAGCCGGGTGAACAGCGTGGCCAGGGTGAAGGTCTTGCCGGTGCCGGCGCTGGCCTGGATCAGGCGCACGCCGTGCAGCGGCAGGCTCAGGTACGGGTCGTCGGCGAAGGCGGCGCTCATTCGGCGTCCTCCTGCGCGCCGCGCCATTGCCGCCAGTTCTCGGCCAGCCGCGCCGGATCGAGCGTGGTGTCGGCGCTGCCGCGTTCGAGCAGGGAGTACAGCGTGTGGCTGGTGGCGGCGAATTCGGCGAAGCGCTGTGCATCGGCGAACGGGTCGCGGCCGCGGTGCACCAGGCGCAGTTCCGGCGTGGCCGCTTCGCTCCAGCCGAAGCTGGCCTGCCATTGCGCGGCGGCGTCCTTGATCGCCTTGTCGAGGTCGTCGTTACGCGCGGCCTGGTGGTATGTCCAGCCGCTGTACGGGGCGAACGCCAGCGGCGCCTGCAGGCCGTGCCGATACAGCCGCAGCAGGTCGGCCAGCGCCGCCTGCGCCTTCGCCTGCGGCAGCGGTTCGGCCACGTCGCCGTGCATCGGATGCGGACCGAGGCTGCCGTCGTCCTCGAAGAAGCGCACGTAGTCCGCGCGTTCGCCGGCCGCGCGCAGCAGCAGCCATTCCAGGCCGTGGCGGATCGCCGCGCGGCCGCCGAGCGCGCCGATCTGCACCCGCCCCACGCCGTTCGCGTACCAGCCGGGCAGGCGGCCATGCAGCTCGATGCCGTCGATCCGCACCTGCAACCGTTGCGACTGCGCCGGCGCGTCGCCGCGCCACTGCGCGAATGCCTGCGCATACGGGCGCAGCTGGCGCAGGCGCTCGTCGAGCAGGCGCCGGCCCAGCGGCCCGGACGGCAGCAGCGCGCGGGCGCGCAGGCGTGCGTACAAGCCATCGGTGTTGTCGCTCAGCACGGCCTCCAGCACCTGTTGCTGCAAGCCGTACTGGTCCAGGCCGCTGCCCGGCGCCAGCAATGGCTCCAGGTCGCTGTCCTCGCCGGCCGGGTCGGGCAGGCGCATGCCCAAGCGATGGCGTAGGAACTGCCCGGCCGGGTCGGCGAACAGGCGCCGCAGATCGTCGATCGAGACGCTGGTTTGCAGCGCCGCGGCGTCGGCCGGCAACGCCGCGGCCACCCACGGCGGCAGTGGCTGGCGCTGCCCGGCCAGGCTGTCCACCGCCGGCCGCCATTGCCGGCGATAGCTGAAGCGGCGCGGATCGGCGCCGTCTTCGCCAAGCGCGCCGAACGCGGCGGCGGCGAACGGTTGCAGCGGGTGGCGCACGACCAGCATGTCGATGGCCTTGGGATCGGCGTGGTAATGGGCCGCGCTCGCCAGCAGTTCGCTGACCAGCACCGACGGCTCGCGCACGCTGCCGTCGCGCGCGTCGGCGCCGAGATAGCTGAGGTAGAACACGTCCTGCGCCGAGGCGAACAGCTGCAGGAACAGGAAGCGGTCGTCCTCGCGGGTGGAGCGGTCGCCATGGCGGCGGCGTGCGCTGCCCAGTTCGGCGGTGAGGCGGTTGAGGCCGGCGGCCGGATCGCGGCGCGGGAAGTCGCCGTCGTTCATGCCGAGCAGGCAGATGACGCGGAACGGCAGCAGCCGCATCGGCACCATGCGGCCGAAGCTGATGCCGCCGGTGAGCAGCGGCGCGCGCGTGTCCGATTCGCCCAGCACCGCGGCGAAATGCGCGCGCACCACCTCGGCCGGCACCTTGCCGGCGTAGTCGGCGCGCGCGGCATCGCGGGCGAACTGGTCGATCAGAGTGCGCAGCCGTTCCAGCGCGCGTTGCGCGCGCGGCGCCGACGGCGCTTGCGGGATCAGCGCATCGAGCAGGCCGAGCAGGCATTCGCGCAAGTCGGCCGGGGCCATCGGCTCGGCCAGCATGGCCTGGTGGCGGTCGAGCACGCGCAGCAGCCGCAGCAGCGTGTCCAGCGCGACCAGGGCGCTGCCTTCCAGCTGCGGCCATGGCGCCACGCCGGCGATATCGTCCTCGGCACCGCTGGCGTGGCCGAGCAGCAGCCGGTCCAGCGCGAAGCGCCAGGTGTAGGCGTCGTCGGCAGGGGCCTGGTGCTGGTGCCGATGCACGGCATCCAGGCCCCAGCGCGCGCCGGCGGCATGCAGCCAGCCGCGCAGGCGTTCCAGCCCGGTTTCGTCCAGCCCGGCGGCCTCGGCGATCGGCGCGCTGGCCAGCAGGTCGAGGATCTCGTGCAGGCCGAAGCGCGACAGCGGCAGGCCGAGCAGGCTCAGGAACACTTCGGCCAGCGGCTCGCTGGCCAGTGGGCTGGCGTCGGCCAGCGCGTAGGGCAGCGCGTCATCGCGGCCATGGCCGCCGAACACCGCCTCCAGGTACGGCGCGTACGGGTCGATGTCCGGCGACAGCACCGCGATCTCGCGCGGCTGCAGCGGCGGATCGAAACGCGGGTCGTCGAGCAGCGCGCGCAGCTGGTCGTGCAGCACCTGCAGTTCGCGCAGGCGGGTATGGCAGGCGTGCAGCTGCAGGCTGGGGTCGGCCAGATCCACCTGCGGCAACGGTGGCGGCACGGCCGGCGCGCGGCGCTGGAACAGGTCGCTCTGCATGCGCCGCAGCAGGCTGTCGCCGAGGCCGCCGGCGGCGAGCGGGCGCTGGCCGGAGGCCAGCGGATCGGCGTAGACCGCGATCTCGGCCAGCGGATGCACCACTTCGTAATCGCCGAGCAGCGCCATGAAGTCGCGCCCGGCCGTGCCCCAGGCCTGCAGCAACGGGTTTTCCTGCACCTGCGCGGCGAACAGGTCGACCGCGCCATCCTCGCGACGGCGCTGCCACAGCGTCTGCAGGTCGCCCCAGTAGCCCTGGGTCGGCGTGGGCAGGTAGAAGTGCAGCGTGCCCACGCGCGCCTGGGTGGCGAGGACGCGCAGTACGTCGGGCGAGATGTTGAGGATGGCGAAGGCGAACAGCCGCGTCGGCAGACCTTGCGGCAGCGGGCCGTCGGGCCGCGCGTAGCGGTCCAGGTACTGGCCGATGCGGCGCGCGCGGTACTGGCGGCCGCTGGCGATCCGGCGCCACAGCCGCGCCTGCGGATCGTCGGCATCGGCGCCGCCTTCCCAGCGCAGCAGCCAGTCGCGGCGCCAGGCCTGGTATTTCTCGAACACGTTGCCCAGCTCGCCGGCCAGCGCCCAGGGTTTGAGCGCGTCGCCGTCGGCCAGGTAGCCGGCCAGCGGCGCCAGCGCCGCATCGCTGCCGAGATCGGCCTGCAATGCCGCGTACAGCCGCCACTGCGTGGTGGCCATGTCCAGATCGTCGGCGGCCGGGCCGAGGTTGGCGTCCAGCGCGCGCGCGACGAATTCGCCGGGCGTCAGAAATTCCAGGTTCGCGGCGACGCCGTGCGCAGCCGCCAGCGTGGACTGCAGCCAGCGCCGCATCGCCACCTGCGGGATCAGCACCACCTCCGGCGCCAGCAACGGCTGCTCCGGCACCGGCCGGCGCAGTTCCTCGGCGAGCAGGGCGGCCAGGGTATCCAGCGCGTTGGAGGGGTACAGGCGGAAATCGGGCGCGGAAGGGGCGTGCATGCGTGCGGCATTGTGCCGGATGCGCAGGTGGGGCGTCGTTGCGCGATGGCGGGGCCGGCGGCGGTTCCTTCCCCCGACGGGCGTGGAAGCGGCCGCCCCAGGCCCAATACACGCTGTTGCATGTACGGTGTCCCCGGACCATGCGCACGCAGGCGTCACGGATGCGACAATACTGCACGGCCCAGTTCGGTTAAGTTCAGCGGACTGGTTTAATCCTGTGTTGATTTTTCGTTAAAGGCCGCGATGGCGTCTTCCGAATCCAATGTGGTGCAGTTGTCGGGCGTGCGCATCGATCGTGGCGGCCGCGCGATCCTGCGCGATGTCTCGCTGGCCGTGCCGCGCGGCAGCATCACCGCCGTGCTCGGCCCGTCGGGCAGCGGCAAATCGACCCTGCTGGCGGCGCTGACCGGCGAGCTGGTGCCGGTCGCCGGTTCGGTCCAGGTGTTCGGCCAGCCGCTGCCGCGCGGCAGCCGTGCGCTGCGCGAAACCCGCAAGAGCATCGGCGTGCTGCTACAGGGCAACGGCCTGCTGACCGACCTGAGCGTGGCCGAGAACGTGGCGCTGCCGCTGCGCGCCCATACCCGCCTGCCCGAGCCGGTGCTGCAACGGCTGGTGGCGCTGAAGCTGCACGCGGTGGGCCTGCTCGCCGCCGCCGACGCCTGGCCGCGCGAGCTGTCCGGCGG
>NZ_CAPJ01000248.1 GCF_000331775.1 Xanthomonas translucens pv. translucens DSM 18974 | reverse complement strand
CGGCGCCGCCCGTGGCCTGCGCTTGCGCGATGCGCAGCAGCAGCAGGCGCGCGATGGTGGTGGTCTTGCCGGTGCCGGGACCGCCGGTGACCAGCAGCAGGGCGCGGCGCAGGGCGAGCGCGGCGGCCTGGGCTTGGTGGTCGGTGGGGTGGTCGGCGGCGGACGTCCCCTCACCCGCGCTTCGGGCACCCTCTCTCCCACGGGGGCTTCCTTCGGTCGCCGATGGGAGAGGAAACAACTTCGCGAACAGCGGTGCCACGGTAGTGACGTCGAAGGGCGGCAGCGGTTGCGCGGCGAGGCGGCGCAGGCCTTGCGCCAGACGGCGCTCGTATTCGCGGTAGCGGCGCAGGTAGAGCAGGCCGTGTTCCAGCACCAGCGGGCAGTCGGCGGCGGCCGGTTCTTCGGGCGCGGGCTGGGCGATCCAGCGCGAGGCGGCCAGGGCGCGTTGCCAGTCGGTGGGATCCGGGAGGTGCGGCGGCGGGCCCTCGCGTGGATCGAGCAGGACGTTGGCGCGGGCCGGGTCCAGGCCGGCATGGCCGCTGGCGACGGCGAGCGAGGCCAGGGCGGCGGCGGACAGGACCAGATCGGGGGTGTTTGGGTCCAGGCGGCTCAGGGTCTGGGCGAAGGCGTGGTCGAGCGTGCGCAGGGCGCCGCTGCGGTGCAGGGCGGCTAGCAGGTTGGGTTGGTTCACGGGATGGGGGCTCCGTGGGCGGACGTACCCTCACCCCAACCCCTCTCTCCCACGGAAACTTCCTGCGGTGGCCGGGGGGAGAAGGACTCTAGAGCGGTGCCGGCAAAGAGGGCGTCCAGGGACTCGACCAGGTCGGGGTCGAAGCGCCAGGCGTGGATGCCGGGCGAAGGATCGCGGGCGGCGTCCAGGCCGCGGCAGAACAGGTAGCGCACGCCGCCGAAGTCGCGGGCGTAGTCGTAGGCTTCGCCCAGGCGGAAACGCAGCCAGCGGTGCAGCGCGACGGTGTAGATCAGCGCCTGCAGTTGGTATTCGCTGTGCGCCATGGCCCGCGCCAACGCATCGGCGTCGTAGCTGGGCAGGCGGTTGGATTTGTAGTCGAGCACGTACCAGCGCCCGTCGTGCTGGTAGGTGAGGTCGATCAGGCCGGTCATCAGCCCTTCCAGGCGCTGGCGCGCGCCGAAGGCCTGGCGTTCGCCGACCACGCCGAACCGATGCAGCAGCGCCAGCAGCGCATCGACCCGGGTAGGCCGCATGGCGAAGTGGAATTCCATTTCGTTGCGCCGCTGCGGTGCGGGTACCGCGGCCAGGCGGGTACCTTCGGGCAGGGCGACGCTGAGGGTATGGCCGACCAGGGTGGTGAGCATGGCGGCGCCGTCGTCCAGTTCGTCCTGGGCGTAGCCGCCGCGTTGCAGGGCTTCGACGATCGCCGCGGCCTGCCCGTCGGGTGCCGGTTGGCCGGGCACCCAGTCGCGCCAGGCGGCGAAGTCGCAACGTTCGAACACGTCGTGCATGGCCACGCCGAAGCGGTTGCCGGTGAAGCGGCGGTCGAAGGCTTCCACGTCCAGCGTCGTGGCGACGGCCTCGCTGGTGGACGGTTCGTCGCTGCCGCCGCTGCCGACCACGGTGGCGCTGGCCATCGGATCGGGTGCGCTGCCTGCATCGGCATTGGCCAGCTGGGTGAAGCTGTACACCCACCACTCCGGCACGACATGCCGCTGCGCCACGCGTGCCGGCGGTACCTGGATGGCGTCGGCCAGCGGCAGGCGTGGCAGGGTGGCCGGCGGCGGCGTGGTGTCGATGGCGATGGCGGCGGCGCCGGCGCCGGCGGCGGCCTGCAATGCGTCCGGGTCACCGACCATCGCCGCCAGCGCGGTGCGCTCGTGCTGGTGGAACGGGCCGGTGGCGATCCACAGCGCGTGCTCGGCGCGGGTCAGGCCGACATAGAGCAGGCGCGCGTCCTCGGCGCGCTGTTCCTGTTTCCACGCCGCCTCGGCCGCGCTCCAGGCCGGGTCGTCGTTGCCGCCGCTCCATTTCGACGTGTTCCAGTGCAGCTGGCGGCCGAGCGGCGGCGCGTGCACGACGCAGTGGCGGCCGGCGCCGCGCTCGCTGCGACCGATGCCGACGTAGGGCAGGAACACCAGCGGATATTCCAGGCCCTTGCTCTTGTGCAGGGTCACGATCTGCACCCGGCGCGCGTCCGATTCCAGGCGCAGCTGCTGGGTCTCGTCGTTGTCGTCGGCATTGGCGATGCGCCGCGACAGCCAATCGACCAGGCCGTGCGCGCCGAGCGCGCGGGTGTCCGCTTCCTGCAGCGCTTCGGCCAGTTGCAGGTAGTTGGTCAGGCGGCGCTCGCCATCGGCCAGCGCCAGCAGGCGCTGCGCGTGCGCGGCGCCGAGGTCGCCGATCAGTGCCAGCGGGCCGCCGCGCTGCCAGCGCTCGCGCCAGTCCAGCGCCTGTTGCTGCCAACTGCGGTGACGGTCGCCGTTGTGTTCGAGCGCGGCGATCGCGGCGGCGTCCTCGCCGATCAGCACCGTCGCCAGCGCCGCGCGCAGGCGGCTGTCGTCGCCCGGGTCGAGCAGCGCCTGCAGCAGGGTCAGCAGTTCCAGTGCTTCGTCGGTGGCGAACAGGCTCTGCTTGCCGGCGGCCACCGCGGGAATGCCGACCGCGCCCAGCGCCTGCTGGATGCGGGTGGCCTCGCCATGGCTGCGCACCAGCACCGCGATATCGCCGGCCTGCACCGCGCGGCCGCTAAGCGT
>NZ_CAPJ01000249.1 GCF_000331775.1 Xanthomonas translucens pv. translucens DSM 18974 | reverse complement strand
CGCCGGCCTGGTGCGCGACGGCGGCGGTCGTGGCGGCCGCCGCGGCGACCCCAGCGACGCCGGCCCCAGCATGGAACTGGGCGGCTACCTGGTCTATTACGACCTGCGCAGCGAAACCCTGCTGCGCGCCTGGATGGACCAGGGCATGAAGGAATTCTTCATCCTGCTGCCCGGCACCCAATACCGCATGGCCTGCCCGCTGGAGATCGCGATGAAGCGCGGCTCAGGCAAATGCCGCGCGCTGCCGCCGGATTCCCCGGAACTGAAGGCCATCGGCGACGCCCGCGAGGTTATCACCATGCTGCAGGTCTACAAGCAGGGCGAACTGGTCTGGCGCGGCCCGGGGCCGTACAAATAGCCCCTCTCCCACCGGCAGAGGGCTTGGGTGAGGGTCCGGCGCGAAAGCGTCTCGCGGAATTGAGCCTGTCGCCGTGCCACCTGCGTGCCTGCCGCTACTGTGCAAGCGCCTTTTCGCCGCCCGCACCGCTCAGCACATGCAACGTGAATGGACATGCCGTGCAGCACGTGCCATCACGCGGCTTTTGCAATTCCCCATCGGTCCGATTGCTAGAGTGTCGGCGCGTCCAGAGCGGCGGCCCACCTGCGCAGCACGGCCGACCGCGACGCTTGGAGCAATCCATTCAATAGCCGGCGCCTCGACGCCGACGCGCCGGCCGTGTTCTACGGCAGGCTCGGCGTGTTCGCCTGGAACCCCGACGTGAAGGCCTGCTCCACGGTAATCGTCAAACAGATCGGCAGCATGACCCGCAACGAGGAATACCCCACCGAGACCCTGGTGTGGAACGCCAAGGGCACCGCGCTCACGCAGCAGACCGTCCCCATGTTCGAGCCGAAGCCCGGCGCGGCGGTGATGTACAAGGTGCGGTAACCCCGTTGGTCCGGCCTGCGCGGCGGCGCAGGCCGCCACCCGGCAGGCCGCGCGCTCGAGGGGACCCGCCCGCCGCACCCGGTTCGCGTCGCCTCCGACAGCCACGCTGTATCCGCACGCGCTTTCCACGTCCCCTCCACGCCGGGCGATGGCGTGGCATGCGCGACCACCCTCATCGGCAATGCGAAACCAGGTAGCCATCCGCGCGACAGGCGACGTTGCCACCTTGTGACTCCGTCGCTGCCCGACCGACATAACCGCTCGATACCGGCGCACAACGGATGCCGCATTATCCAGCGACACACCGCGGCTATCTTTAAATTCATTATTATATATTTCTGAAATATTTGATTGTGGCAGACCGCCGATCCAGCGTTATTTCGCGCCCCGGCCTGAATTAGGCAAAAACCTGGCAAAAAAATGCGTATTTTTTCGCAAATCGCCGTGCCGATGTGGCGTTGCGCACTCGACGCCGCCGACGCGCCGCAAGTTTCTTCGCCGACGTGCGTCGCGATAATCTGCTAATTGCTGCGCGAATCAATACCGCAGATAAATCCCACCCTGATTGTCGCAAAAATAACCAAGCTGCCGTAGTAGCGTTTGCTCCCTACTCCCCCCGGCAATCGGGATTCAACTGCGAGGATGTTGTCCATGACCCTACTGTGCAACCGGCTGACGCTGCGCGCTCTTTCCATGATTGGCGCTGCGGCAGCCTTGCTGCCCCTGGCCGCGTCAGCGGCACCGGCACGCGGCACGCTGCTCAAGAGCAGTGTCCTGAGCAGCTACACCAGCCAGGCAATCGGCACGCTGCTGGCCAACGCCCAATCCACTGACCAGGCCAAATGCGACGTGCGCTTGGCCGAGTTCACCTACGCCACGATCGGCGTCAACGGCGAACCGGCCACGGCCTCCGGGACGCTGCTGGTGCCGGGCGGCAGCCAGTGCACCGGCCCCTTCCCGCTGCTGAGTTACAGCCAGGGCACCGAGTCGCTGCGCCACGCCGAACAGGCCAAGGAGATCCGCGACGCCAAGGGCGACGACACCATCGTCACCCACCTCGCCACCCAGGGCTACGTGGTGGTCAGCAGCGACTACCTGGGCATCGGCCAGTCCAACTATCGGTTCCACCCGTACCTGCACGCCGCATCCGAAGCCAGCGCCTCCATCGATGCCCTGCGCGCCGCGCGCCAGCTACTGCAGAAGCTCAACACCCCGCTGTCGGGCAAGGTCATGCTGATCGGCTACTCGGAGGGCGGTCATTCCGCCATGGCCACCCAGCGCGAGATCGAAGCGCACCTGTCCAACGAGTTCCAGCTGGTGGCCAGCGCGCCGATCTCCGGCCCTTATGCGCTCAGCCAGACCTTCCGCGACAGCTGGAGCGGCCGTAATGCGGTGGGCGAGAGCACCTTCGGCATCGTGCTGAGCACCTACGCCGTGATCGGCATGCAGCGCACGTACCACAACATCTACCTCGCCCCGTCGCAGGTGTTCCAGGATCCGTGGGCCAGCAAGGTGGAAGCGCTTTTCCCAGGCAAGTTGGACCTGACCGACCTGGCGCTCGGCGACACCCTGCCCAGCATCGACAAGGTGCGCAGCTACTACCAGCCCGGCTTCTACAACGACTTCGCCAGCAACCCCAACGCCCCGTTCCTGCGCGACCTGGAGCGCAACGACCTGCTGTCCTGGACGCCGCGTACCCCGACCCTGCTGTGCGGTTCGGACAACGACGCCACCGTGCCGCTGAAGAACGCCACCACTGCCATCGCCGCGTTCAAAGCCCGCGGCAGCAATCAGGTGTCCATGCTCGACCTCGGTTCCGGCGATCCCAAAGACAACAGTGCGCTCGAGCACCTGCTGACCAAGGAAGCCTGCACCGTCGCCGTGCGCCAGCAATTGTTCGACAAGTACCGCTGAAGTCGCGGCAGGATGCAGGCGCGCCCCTCCCCCCGCGCCTGCATCCTGCTGCGCATGACCGCTGTCGCGCCTCACCATAGGCGCGGCAGCGCGCGCTAGACATGCAGGCAACATCCTGGGATCGTCGCCGCCGTCCGGAGGCGACGATCCTCCCGGCGCGCGCCGCCTGGTGAAAGACAGCAGCGTGTCGTTACCGCCGCTGTGTCGCGACCTTTCCAACCCCCATCGCATGTACCGACGCCCCCCGATGCTGCAAGTTCGGCGGCACAAGGTCGCAAGCGTTGCACGCAGCATCCCGCGGGCGTCGCAGCATCGCCACACGGATCACCGCGAACGAAACGGCTATTCCAGGGATAGCGCGTCGGCAACGCCGAACACCACACCAGCGCGACCGGCGAACGAAACAAGGGCGATACGGCGGCGCGCACTGCAGGAGGCGATGGGGCGCTTCGCCAATTGCAGTTCGACATCGGCATCGACTTGGGCCGGCGCGCGGCCTCCGGCCCTGACGCGCCTTGCCGGGCTTTATAACATCGGCAGCTGGGGGTTCTTCTTGATGAGGTTCTTCAGCGCATTTACCAAATCGGTGGCGTTCTCATTGTTTTCCTTGGCCGTGATCACAGCCAAAATATTCACGTCCTTACCTTGACGGATGGCCTCGAGAAAATTTCCAACCTTGGTATTCAGCACATTTTTTTCGTCTTCCATCGATTTAGACGTCTGATCATCCACTTTTACCATGCGCAAGGCGGCCTTCATGACCTCATACTTGATCTGGGCATGCGATCCAGGCCGCGTCACCGATGCCGTTTTCGGCACGAATGCGGGGACGGATGACCAATTCGAACGAACTAGCGCAGCTAAGTGAACATGCGCATTCGCCGCAAGCAACCCAGGCGGCAATGTCAGCCGCAATGTCGGCCGAGGCGTGCCCGGGTTGCGGGTGAAGTAGTGGTCAACCTTTTTCTCAAGGTCGCCAACCATCTTCTCCAGTTCGTCGCCGCCTTCGATCTTCTCCCCCCCCTCATCGATGAGCACCCCTCGGCTGCGCTTCTCCAGCTGGTTCTTCAAGTCCAACGCTGTTGCGTACTCTGGAAAATTTTCATTTTCGAGATTCTTGCACTCTTCGACAAGATCGTTGATTTTTGGCAGCAAGTGCGTCTTGATCCGGCGACGTATGGCGCGTTCTGCAGAGGGCAGATCACCTTCTAGCACGCCGTGCATGTAAGGCCGTGTGGGCTTCTCGGCGAGCGCCTCAAGCCGCGGGTCGCCGGATGCGGCGCGTACATGCCAGCGATCGCTGCCTTGCTCGGCATCGCGCTGGATCAAAGGGCAACTGGGAGGAGTGGGAGAAGTGGGAGAAGTGAAAGAACTGGAACACGTCAATATTTTTTTCAATGTTTGCATTGCGACGCCACTTTGCTTGAACAAGGCAGACGAATAAACCGCCAGATGCCGTCTGCTTGATCGCGGCAACCGAAGAAGTGATGCAATAAACGAACTGCTCGCCGGCGCGATTGGCGGGAACACGCTCGCGCGGTGGACAGCGAAAAAAATGGGATAGAGCGCACTTCATGGCAACACGTCGCCAGTATCACGGCTGGAGCGGTGCACCGTCGAAATAAGGCGACCGGCAATGCGGATGACTGCCGATGCGGATGACTGCTGATTCCAGCGCCATGCTTGAATCTGGCATGGGGATCGCATGGAACGCAAACGGAGACACATCGGATCGACCGCGGCCTGGTGCTGTGCTCCCCCCGACCGTCGCCTCGATGCCGAGGCAGCGGCGGCGTTCTCCGGCAGGCTCGGCGTGTTCGCCTGGACCGCGGAAGTGGCAAGAACAATCGCGACCCGGTTTGCTCCCCTGCCCTGCTACGAACGGTGCAGCGGCCTTGCACCCGATGCCGGCCTGCCGCGTCAGTCCGCTTCGGCCACGCGCACCACCAGTTCGCCGGCGCGCACCTCGATGCGCAGCGTGCTGCCGATGGCGAAACCCAGCTGTTCCAGCCAGCGCCCGCGCAGGCGCAGCGACGGCACCAGCTGGTTGCTGGCCGGGTAATAGCCGTAGCCCATCTTGCAGCGCTGCGGCGGGCGCGTGCGGCGCGGCGCCCGCGGCGCGCGGGCCTGCTCGGCGGCAAGTTCGGCAGCGATCTGCTCGGGCGTCGGCATCGGCGTGAGCGTCGGCTCCACGATGGTCCAGTCGCGAAATTGCACTGTCTGGTGTGGCGCACGCTTGCGCGACGTGGCAGCGGGACGGGAAGGCGGCTTACGCATGGCGCGGCTCCCCCTGCGACCCCGGCGCCAGGCCATCGCCGCCCAGCCGCTGTGCGTGGATCTCGTCCACGATCCCGCGCACCGCGCGGGCGGCGGTGAAGATGCTCTCGCCCAGGATCGACACGCTCTTGTCGTCCAGCGGCGCCCCGCTGCACACCGCCACCATGTCGCTCTGCGCGGTGATGATGCGCAACAGCGCGTGGAACTGGTCGAGCTGCTGCAGGGTGACGCCGAAGGTGAAGCGCTCATCCTGCGTGTGCGACGTGGCCGCTGGGGCAGTGTGCCGCCGAGCGGTGGTAGTGCGGGCTTTCGAAGTCGTCATGGCATCCGTCCTCGACGTGGGCGGACGGGCTGTCCGCGCAACCACCGTAGCGCGCGCTTTCGGATATCCAAAAAGCAGATATTTACGCCTAGCCTCAACAAATAATCGGGCGGGATAAGTATCTTCTTAAGAGATTATTTTCTCTAGCTTCGTATCCCAATGCCTCGAGCCTAATATGTAAAAAGCCGCCAGCGGATGGCTGGCGGCTTCTGCTGCTTCCCGAGTTCTTGCAGGGGCGAGCCGATTCATCTTTCAGGGACTACTGAATCCCGAGCTTGCTCTTCGTTACCTTCGCGGGCGTGACAGCCACGCGGCTCATGCAGTCCAGCTTGTTGGCTGGAAACGAGTAGGCGACGATGGCATCGCCGACCTGTGCGCCGAAGGTGTAGGTCGCGTGCTCGTTGTCGCCGCGCGCGTAGTCCATCACGATAAGGTTCGGATAGCGGTTGCGCAGCGCTGCCATCGAGACGCAACTCCCGGTCACGTCGAAGGATGCCGAATTGGTGTGGTTGTCGGGCGTCGTCACCACCACGACGTTAGACGCGAACAACGATGGCGCGATCTCCCTGGATGCTGCGCGGTGCTCCAACCCAGATGGCGCAGCGACGGAATCAGAGGAAGCAGAAACAATCTTCAGGACATCCCTGCCATCGCCCGGAAGGGCCAGCGCAAGCCTCTCGGAGAATGACCACAGTTGCTTTTCAGCGCTCGCGGTGGCGCGAGGGGTTGCGGCGGTCGACACCAGCGGAGCAATCGCAAGGGCGACAACGCCCAGTGCGGCAACGAAAGTCTTCATGGCTTACTGCTCCTCATCCGTAGGGTGGTTGGGAAGTTTGTCGTACTCGTTCCCGTAGTACACCTTATAGTTCTCACCCGTAGTCGATGTGACATTGGCCGTACAGAAGGCATCCCCTACGCGCTCCGCCAGATTGTCCCCGCCGGCCGCGATCATGGCCAAGAGCGCCGAGGTATTCGCCGCGATCAGTTGAATGTCCGCGCTTCCCTGAGAGGTGTTGAGGATCTCATTACGTGCCGTCGAATTGTTGAGGACGGCCCTCCCTTCATTTGTACACGCCTTCGCTATGTAGTCGTCCCGCGTACCGAGCACCCAGCCTTGGTCAAGGTACAGATGGCCCATTTCGTGGCCGACCATCGACACCCGGGTATAGAGGCCCGGGATGTCGTTCGAGGCGCAAGAGTAGTTCTGGATGTAAACGGTCTGTCCAGGCTTGTCCAGGTATGTGGAGGGGCCATAGACGAAGGGGAATGTGGTGCCGTTGACCTGGCCAGTAAGCGTGCTGGAGCCATAGATGACGAAATCCACGCACTGGCCCAGTCCTGTGTTCACGGGCTGACTCTGCGCATGCGCTTGAGGGAGATAAAGCGCCGACATTGCGATGACAGCTATGCTGAATAGCTTCATGCCTCCTCCTTCCCTGAGTGGTGTGAGCGTTTTCTACAATGTGCAAAGACTTGTACGCAAGTAGGTAGCTAAACCTCAGGGTCTAGAAATATGTGATAAGCACCACGAAATTTTCCATGTTCCACCACGACCGCAGGTCCTCGACTGCCTCAGGAGCCAGCGGGCTCAACGCCTGTCGCATGGCCTTGAGAGGCCGTTCCGTATCTGCTGGCGCAGTACCTAGTGTCTCGATTCGTAGACGGCGCAAGCACCATACGGACAACCAGCGGTTCTGGCGCTATGTTTGGCTCTGGGACGGGGGTCGCATGGGACGCAAACGGGGAAACACCGGTTTTGACGCGCTGGCAGCATTGCCGTGGCCGCTTGGACTAGCGGCCGGCATCGCTGGCTTTCTTGTTGTGCGCTATGGGCTCGCATGGTGGCTCTCCCAACATGGCGGCATGTTGGCGCAAGGCATCGCGCAACAATCGGACAGCACGCTCGCGCCGCTTGCTTGGATCGTGCTGCTCGTCTGCTGGATGGCTGCGCTGTTCTCCTTCCTAAGCGCACGCCATCGCCGCCGCTTGCTAGACACCCGCACCACCCTGGAAAGCCTCGCCGCCGGCGGCTGGCGCCAATTCGAACTACTCGTCGGCGAAGCCTTCCGCCGGCAAGGCTACAGCGTGGAAGAAACCGGCCTGGGCGGCGCCGACGGCGGCATCGACCTAGTCCTGCGCAAGGAGGGTCGCCGCACGCTGGTGCAGTGCAAGCAATGGAGGCGGCAGCAGGTCGGCGTCAGCGTCGTTCGCGAGATGTATGGGCTGCTGGCGCATCACCAGGCCCACGCGGTGAAGATCGTTTGCATCGGCAGCTATACGAAAGATGCGGCGCGGTTTGCACAGGGCAAGCCGATCGAACTGATCGGTGGCGAACGATTACTAGAGATGATCCAGGCGGCGCAACGCGGCGGCAAGGTTCCGTCCTCTCCCAAACCCCGAATCGAACCAGCGCTTGTTCCAGCGAACGACGCTGCAACTCAATTGCCCGCGTGCCGACAATGTGGGAGCGCGCTGGTACAGCGGACCAACAGGCGCACGGGTGAAGCCTTTCTTGGATGCAGTCAGTTCCCGCGATGCCGAGGAACTGTATAAGTAAATATGACCCCGTTACTTTGATCCAAAAATATTCAGATATTAGAAATTAAAAAGTCGATCCATTTCAAATACAAGGGAGTCTCCCGGCCGCCATCCATTGCATCATCCTTAATTGAAAGCCGAACTTGCTATTTAAACCCAATTGGGCGTTTATCCAGAGATGGAGCAACCCCATGTTTTGCTATGTAGATTTTTTCGATAGCCTCATTCAGACGTAGCGCCTCTGCTTCACCCAGCATCCTTTGCTCATTTGAAAGCGGCTTAGTTATCATCAAATCCCTTGTTATTCCAGCCCGTGTGTCACCTCGCATTTCCGTGACGCGCGACAAAGCGTACGCCGCCACAGGATCTCCACCGCTGCTTCCACCTTGATAAGAGGCGAGCATACTCAACGCAAACAAATTTCCTTCAGCGCCCGCTTCAATAAGGCGCTGCTGAGCTTGTCTATCGACGGGAAGCAACCTTGCATCAAGCATTGCTTGAGCAGCCATGTCACCGGCTTCAGCCGCCTGCTTCAAAAGTGCATCTGGGGCAAGCATGTACGCTTCCCATTGCTTCTCATTGGGATAACCATGACGATCCAACCACTGCTGCTCCGCTTTACTTTCCGCAAAGGACGGATCATCCTTAAAGCTCAACCCTTCTCGTGTTCGAGGGACTTCTGGAAAAGGATGCCTGACTGATTTTTTTTTCGGAGCGTCGTTAGATAAAACAGCTTTGGAGCTTGGAATGGGGTCGGTAGAATGCGAAACATCGGAGGATACAGTCGGGGCAGCGTTCCCACTATTCGCTTCTACACCTTCATCCTTCCCGATACGCTGCATCCACACAAGGCCCACGACGATGGCTATCGCCAGAACGCCTAGTCCGACAGTTTTTTGATTCATAGCTATTTAGCTCTTTTCGCAATTTACGTTATAATAAATATTATAGATAATAATTTTATTGGCATCTTAATTTCAAAATGCGTCACAGATGATACATTACCCGGCAAAGCATTTAGCTGCTATCGATAGATCGTTGCTTAGTAGCCTCTCTGAAAGATTTCGAGTCAAACCAGTACGAGCGGCCTTGGTGTCGCCCAGCGATTAACAACGGTAACAACGGGGCCAGAGGAAGTATCTGTTTGAAAAGCATATTTCCTCTGGCACTGTACTTGACTGTACTTGCTCGCACGCGCCTCGGCCTGTCCAGCAGGGTCCGCTTCGCCGATCGGCATGGCGTTGAACAGGGCGCTGCGCCATGCGAACAGGGGCGATTCACCCACCAAGCTTTGGCGCTCAATCTCCAATGTGCTAATGTGGGTTTGTGCGTTTTTGGAGACCTCCATGAGCCGGTTGACCATCGATCTCAGCGATCAGCAGCACCAGAGCCTCAAGGCGCTGGCCGCGTTGCAGGGCAAGACCATCAAGCAATACGCGCTGGAACGCTTGTTTCCCGGCGACGTGGACGCCGATCGGACGTGGCACGAATTGAAAGCCGTGTTGGGAGCGCGCATCAACGAGGGACTTGCGGGCAAGGTGTCCGCCAAGAGCGTCGGCGACATTCTCGATGAAGAACTGGCCGAGGGCCGCCGCGTTTGACCAAGCGCTACGTCCTCACCGAGGCGGCGGAGGCCGATCTGCGTGGGGTCATCCGCTACACGATGCAACGCTGGGGAAAACCGCAGGTGCGCCGGTACATCGCAGACCTGGAACGCGGCATTGCGCGCCTCGCAGAGGGCGAAGGAACGTTCAGGGAGCTTGGCGCGCTCTACCAGGCGCTGCGGGCGGCGCACTGTGCACACCACTACGTCTTCTGCTTGCCACGTGAAAACGCCCCGGCGTTGATTGTGGCGATCTTTCACGAACGCATGGACTTGATGGCTCGCCTGGCCGACAGGCTGTAGTTCCACTTCAAGGCCACGAAGCTTGGGATCAGTGTGCACTTCTCCGCCATCCACCGTCCGAGCGGTATGGCGATCGGCGCCAGCCCACCAGTTGCGTTGTCCGATTGACGCGTCGCCGGAACCCGCCACAGAATCCGCTCCCGCCACACAGTGGGTTCTCTTCGCCGTTGCGCCTCATGCAGCACGCTCCCCCTGGGTACGACTGTCCGTTCTGCGGTATCGCCGCCACGCTGCCCTCGCCTGTGCAGGAGTCGGCCGTTGTGCTGGTGGACGCCAACGTGTTCGCCTTGGTGCCGACGCACCACTACGCCGGCATCCAAGGCAACTGCCTGGTGATCCCGCGTGGCCATTACGAGAACGTGTTGGACATGCCTGACGCCCTGGGCCGCGAGGTCTTCCGCGCCACGCGGCGCCTCGCGCACGCGATGCTGGCGGCCTTCGGCTGCGAAGGCATCTCCACGCGCCAACACAACGGGCCGGCCGGCAATCAGGATGTGTGGCACTACCATCTGCACGTGTTCCCGCGCTACGCGAACGACGGTCTGTATGGGGGGCAGAAAGTGCGCTATGCCACCCAGCAGCGCGTTGCGCTGGCCGCCCGTCTCCGGGCTGCATTGCCGTAGCGTGCCGGTGTAGGAGCTGCACGCCTGCGCTGCGGGCAACGACCGCGCCCGCGTCATCGACGGCTCTTGGTTGCTGGGTCGAACGGGAACGTCACGCGCTGGCCGCGTTCGCCCGCGGCGACGTCCCACCGTCGCGTTGAAAGCACCGGTGCCCGCTTGGCGCACTTGCGCTTTCGGCACGATTGGCGCCTTTCACGCCTGCAATGTTGACCTCCCATACATCCGAAACTCATCATCCTTGCGCCGATTTCAACACCGGAGAGCTGGACATGACGAAGTGGATGGGTGCCGCGCTGGCCGCGGCGATGCTGATGACCGGCTGCGCCCGGGTGGAGGGCGAGAAGTACGTCGGCCACTGGGTCAACGTGCAAGCGCAGGACGAGGTGATGGATATCGAGCGCAACGGCGAGTCCTTCATGGTGCGCAACACCACGCCGCGGTTCTTCAGCCGCAAGCCCAAGACCGAGAGCTACCCGGCCGTCTATAAGGATGGCGTGTTGCAGGTCTCCAACGACGGCGAAACGGTGAACTTCGCCATCGACCAGGCCAATGGGCACCTGCGCACCGGCAGCGACGAGTACCAGCGCGTTCCAGCCAAGTAAGCGCGCGCGAACAGGACGCAGGCAATTACTCCGCCTGCGCTCCCCCCAGGGAGCCGAGGATGAAAGAGAACGGGCGTTAGGTGCACGTGCCCGCCGGCCGCCATCATCCTCCGGGCCACAGCCTTGCGAAGTCGAACGACAGCTGCCGGTGATGCCGGATGGAGAGCAAGTACACCGTGGCGGTGGTGGAGGCGGACGCCTCCACCACCGTGTAGAGCATCAGGTAGTCGCCATGCGGGTAATTGCGTAATGCATCGGGCGCGCCCACCGGCAACGCGGCCAACTGCGCCAATGCCTCGGCCGACTGCGGCGGGTTGTCCAGGTAATGCCGGCCGATGCGTGGGAAACGCCGCAGGTTCGGGATGACCGTGGCGCGTAACTCGGCGAGCAGGTCATCGAAGGCGGCACCGGCATCGGCTTCCAGCAAGAACGCCTCGATGGCGTTCAGGCTCGCGAGGAAGCTCGCGGTCAGTTCGACCCGGTACAACGGTCAGCTGCGCTTCTTGGCCGCGCGCTTGCCAGCGCTTGCCGCACTGCACGCGGCGCGTCGCTGCTGCAGCTGGCCGATGGCCGCGTCCGCTTCGACTGTGTGGCCGGCGGCGATGTCGGCCAGTCCGCGCTTGGCATCGTCGATCAGCAGCAGATGGATGCGCTCGCGTTCCAGCCGGTGGTAGTAGTCCAGCCGGTCGGCGTCGATCAGCGCAACGTAGCTCTCGCCATTCTTGGTGATGATCTTCTCGGCGCCGGCCTTCGCCTGGTCGGCCAACTCGGAGAGGTTGGCGCGTGCAAGGGTGAAAGGCACTACATCGCTGGCGGAAAAGCCCATGGTCGACTCCTGAAACCCGGATGACAGAATTCCGTACAGTCCATCTTGCCATCGCCCCCGCAGGCCAGCAAGGCGAATTTTTCGCCACCGATGCCTGGCGTGCCGGCGATGTCGCGCAACCAGGCTTTCTTTGCCCACGCTGCTATCCGGCCCGCCGCGGAACCGCGATAGGCAAAACTGCCGTCCTGCCGTAGGTGATCCTGCCATCGCTCCGTTCCGCCTCCATTAGAACAACGCACCCTGCACGGGCGTGTCCGTGGATGTTTCCACCACTTGCGTGGCGGGTGCCGCCTCTTGCTCCCCACCCAAGCGCCACGCCAACCCCGAGATCCGCGCGGCATGCCTTGCCAGCGCGGCGCGCAACACGGCTTCGCTGGCGGCCAGGTGCAGGCGCTGGCGTGCGCGGGTGAGGCCGGTGTAGACCAGTTCGCGGCTGAGCACGCGCGCGTCGCGGCTGGGCAATTGCAGCCAGACGTCGTCGAACTCGCTGCCTTGCGCCTTGTGCACGGTCATGGCGAAGGCGCTTTCGTGCGCGGGCAGCGCGGCGGGGTGGAAGCCGCGGACCTGGCCGTCGCCCTCGCCTTCGAACCAGGCCACCAGGGCGCCCTGCGCGTCGCGTAGGCAGATGCCGACGTCGCCGTTGAACAGGCCGTGGCGGTAGCTGTTCTCGGTGACCAGCAGCAGGCGGCCATGGAACCAGGGCGAGGCGGCGCCGAGGCGGCGGGCGCCGGCGCCGCTGTCGGCCAGCAGGTGTTCGATGCGGGTGTTGAGGCCGCGGGCGCCTTGCGCGCCGGCGCGCACGGCGGTGAGCAGGCGCAGGCGGGCGGCGTCGCGCAGGGCGGTCGCAGGGTCTTCGGCGTCGGCCAGGGCGCGCCAGTGCGCGAGCAGGGCATCGCGGCGGGCGGCGAGCGGGTCCTCGCTGTCTTCGTGGAAGTGCACGCCGGCCAGTTCGCCGCTGCGCAGCAGGGCCAGGGCGGTGTCGGCGTCGCCAGCGCGCACGGCATCGGCCAGTGGGGCGAGTTCGAAACCCTGCGCCTGACGGTAACCGCGCAGCAGGTGCACGCGGTGGCCGGCGAGTCCGCCGCGGTGCGTGTCGCTGCGGGTGTGGCCGAGCAGCGGGTGCAGCGCTTGCGCGTCGTCCGCTTGCAGGGCATCGCCGGGGCCGGCGGCCTGCAGGATCGCGGCGAGCACGTCGCCGGCTTCCACCGAGGGCAGCTGGTCGGCGTCGCCGAGCAGGATCAATTGGGTGCCGTCGGCGACGGCTTCGACCAGTTTGCACATCAGCGGCAGGTCGACCATGGAGGCTTCGTCGACCACGATCAGGTCGAACGGCAGCGGGTTGTCGGCATCAAAGCGGAAGCGCGGCACGTCGGGGATGACGCCGAGCAGGCGGTGCAGGGTGCTGGCGCCAGCGGGTAGCGCGGCGGCCAGGGCCGGGTCGATGCCGTGGTCGAGCGCGCGTGTCACCGCCGCGCGCAGGCTC
>NZ_CAPJ01000250.1 GCF_000331775.1 Xanthomonas translucens pv. translucens DSM 18974 | reverse complement strand
GCATCGCCTGGCGTGGCCGCGCCGCGCGTGCGCTCGGGCAATTTGAGCCGGCGCGCCTGCTCGTCGTATTCGATCAGCAGCACGCCCGAATCGTGGCGGCCGCTGATCTCGACGAAACAGGCGCCACCGATGAACGGTTCCAGGGTCATCACCGATTTCAGCGGCGTGGCCACCACCATCTGGAAGCCGAAGTTCTCGAAGATGTTCATCGCCAGCGCGGTGAATTCATTGTCGGCCTTGTCGAAGGCTTCGTCCAGCACCACCGCGCAGTAACGCGGCAGTTCGCCGTCCTCGCCGCCGAGCTGGTAGCGCAGCGCCGCGGCCAGGCAGGTGGTGGCCAGCTTCTGCCGCTGGCCGCCGGACTTGCCGGCGCCGCTGCGGTAGATCTCCACCTGCTGGCGGGTGGCGGCATCGAGCTCGACGCCGACGAATTCCACGTGCAGGCGCACATCCAGCACCAGCTCGCGCCAGCGCTTGTCCTCGCCGTCCTGCGAACCGAGCCGGCGCACCAGTTCGCGCAGCACCGCGAACTGTTGTTCGGCCAGTTCGCGCTGCTCGGTCTGGTGGTGGCCGAGCACGTCGCGCAGGCGCTGGTGGAACTCGATCACCTCCGGCAGACGGCGGTCGCCCAGTTCGATGGTCAGCAAGGTGCCGCGGTTGAACGGCACCTGCTCCAGGCTGGCGTTGACCTCGTCCAGGCGCTGGGCGATGGACTTGCGCGCCTCGGCGGTATGCCGCTGCAGGGCCAGCAGGTTGTTCTTGCTCTGGCTCTGCAGCAACTCGAAGAAGCGCGCCTCGTGCCGCGGCAGGCCGTCGCGTTCCAGGCGCTGCAGGCGCGCGAGGAAATCCTCGGCGCTGCTCAGGCTGACGGTGAAATCGCCGCTGTCTTCGGGCCATTGCTGGCAGTAGCGGCGGAAGCAGCCGAGCAGCAGTTGCTCCAGGCGGTTGTGTTCCTTGTCGCTGGCGCTGGTCTGCTCGACGATGGCATTGCCGATTTGGCGAAAATGCGCCTCGAGATTGTCCAGGCTCAGCACGCCCAGGCCAGCGAGACGTTCGTTCAGTCCCTGGCGCTGCAACGGCGTGACCACGCGCGCATTCGCATCGGCGCAATTGAGCCGTTGCTTCTCCAGCCGCACACGCTCGACACCGAGTCCGATCCTCTCCTCGCGCACGCTCTCGTAGGTCCGCTCGGCCTGCTTGATGTCCGCGCGCGCATGGTCGATCGCCTCGCCCAGCGCGCGCAGGTTGCCGTCGCCCTCGCGCAACTGGCGCAGCGCCGTGGCGATGTCGTCCAGGCGCTGCAGCGGCGCGGCCACGTCGATCTCGTCCCAGGCCAGGTTGGCCAGGGTGTGCTGGGCCAAGCGCCGCGCGCCGTCGCGTTCGCGGCGCGCACGCAGCGCGGCCACGTCGGCGTCGCAGGCGGCGATGCGCTGCGCCAGCGCCAGGCCCTCTTCTTCGAACAAGGCCAGCTTGTCGCGGTTGTCGAAGCCCAGCAGCCAGCGCCGGCGATCGTTCACCGCGTGGCGGTCGTCCTTCTCGTAGCGCTCGCCGGGATGCTTGACCTGGCCTTCGCGGGTGATCGCGCGTTCGGCATGGCGCAGCGCCTTGGCGTTGTCCACGCAGTCGTAGTCGAAACGCTTGCCCAGTTCGCGGCGCAGCCAGCCGGCGAAGGCGTGCTCGCGCAGTTCCAGCTTGTGCAGCAGCGAGCCGGCAGCCGGCGCGCGCCCAGACAGGGCGTGCTCGTTGTCGCGTACCCGGTAATAGACCAGGCGGATGCCCAGATGGGTGCGGTTGACCCAGTCGGCCACGTCGGCGTAGTGGCGTTCGTCCACCAGCAGCGATTGCGCGAAGCCGTGCAGCACGCGCTCGATGGCGCCGCGCCAGTCGGATTCCTCGTTGCGCACCTGCAGCAGCTCGCCGACGAACGGCAAGGCGGCCTCGGGTACGCCGGTGTCGGCGCTCAGGCGCGCGCGCAGCGCCTGCATCGGCGCCGGGATATTGGACGGATTGCGCTTGAGCGCGTCGATCTCGGCGCGCACTTCGGCGAAGCGCTTGGCGTCCTCGGCCTTGCCGGCGATGCGCTGGCTGATCGCCTCGTCGAGTTCGGCGGCCGCGCGCGTGCCGTCCTCCAGCGCCGCGCGCGCCTGTGCGGCCTGCCCGGCGAAGCCCTGCGCGCTGCCGGCCAGCACCTGCTCCAGCTGGCGGCAGGCCTGCTCGGCCTGGGTGCGCTTGCCGGCGCGGCGGTCGCACTCGGCTTCGAGCTGGCCGCGCTCGCGTTCCAGCGCATCGATGCGCTCGCCGCCCTGCGCGCGGCGCTGCGCTTCCAGGTCGTCCAGGCGCCGCTGGTGGTTCTCCAGCGCGGCGCGGCGTTGTCCTTCCTCGCCGGCCAGGCCGCGGTCCTGCGTGTCCAGCTCCTGCAGGCGCGCGTCCAGCAACGCCAGGCGGCGCTGCTCGCGGTAGCTGTCGATGCCGAGCTTGAGTTCGTCCAGTTCGCTGCGCTGGCGGCGCACCGCCATCAGCTCGGCGTGGTGCCCGCGCGCCGGCAACAGGGTTTCGACCTGGCGGCGCGCGGTCACCACCGCCTGGTGCGCGCCGTCGAGTTCGGCGAAATCGCCGACCAGGCGCTCGGCGGCGTCGAAGGTCTTCGGTTCCTCGAGCATGAAGCCGCGCAGGAAGGCGTTGAGGTCGCCCAGGTTCTTCGCCGACTGGGTCTTGTGCAGCAGCCGCAGCGCCATCTCGTTGCCGATGCCGAGCTGGTGGCGGAAGCGTTCGGCATAGCCGGCGAAGCTGTCGAAATGGTGCACGTCGTGCAGGCGCTGCTTGAGCTTGCGCAGGTCCAGGTCGAAACCGTCCAGGTCGGCGGCGATGTCGAACGCGCGCTCGGCCACTATGTAGTGCTTGCGCACGTCGGCCGCGGCGGTGCCGTTGCCGGCGATCCAGAACAGCCGTACCAGGCTGACCACGCTGCCTTCGCCGTTGCGGTATTCCAGCACCAGCGCGGTCCAGGTGGCGCCCTTGCGCAGGTACTGGGTGGCGATCTCGCCCGATTCGCTGTCCTGCTGGTCGGCCCAGGCGCCGCGCACGTAGGAGACCAGGTTGCGGTCGCGGCCGCTGCGCTCGGCCTCGCGCGCGGCGGCGTTGAAATCGACGATGCTCGGCGGCGTCAGCAAGGCCGACATCGCATCGAGCAGGGTGGACTTGCCCGAGCCGGAGCGGCCGACGAACAGGAAGCCGCGCGCGGCGATCGGGATCTCGGTCAGGCCGGAAAACGTGCCCCAGTTGTGCACCTGCAGGCGGCGCATGCGGAACTGCTGGAGGCGCGGATCGGGCAGATCGCCGGCGAACAGGCCAGGCGTGGAAGCGGAGGATTTCATCGGCACAGTCTAGGGACGGGGACGCGCGGAACCAAGCCGGCGCGGGCGCTGCCGCGGCAACCCGTGCCGGCCAAAGCGCGCCCTAGGTGTGATCTCTCAGTAGGTTGTTCATCCGGGGCATCTCTGGAAGATGGGGGTTACCAAGCCAACCCAGCCCCCAGGAGCCCCGGATGAACCTGCATAAACATGCCCGTTTGAGCCCTCGCGGTCGAGCCTTGCTTGTGGATCGCATTCTTGTTCAGGGGCTGCGCGTGGAAGAAGCGGCGCATGCGGCGGGTGTCAGCGTCCGAACGGCCTACAAATGGCTCAAGCGCTTCAAGGAAGAGGGGGCGGAAGGGTTGACCGACCGCACCTCCCGGCCGCACGACTGCCCCCATGCCACGCCTCAGCACGTCGTGGATCAGGTCATCGCACAGCGCCGTTCACGACACACGTATCGGCAGATCGCCGAGCAATTGCCTGTGGCACCGAGCACCATCGCCCGTGCTGCGCCGCGCCGGCCTACACCGGCTGGCGGATCTGGAGCCAGCGCTGCCGCACAATCGCTATGAGTACGCCCAACCCGGCCAACTGCTGCATCTGGACATCAAGAAGCTGGCCCGTTTCCGCCAGCCCGGCCACCGCGTGACCGATGATCGGACGGTCACCTCCCGCGGCATTGGCTGGGAGTACGTCCACCTGGCCATCGACGATCACTCCCGCGTGGCCTTCGGCACCATCGAGCCGGATGAGCGCGGCATCAGTGCCTGCAGGGCCCTGATGCAGGCGGTTCGCTATTACCGCAGCCTGGGCGTGCGCTTCGAGCGCGTGCTGACCGACAACGGTGCCTGCTATACGTCACGCTGCTTCCGCCGCCTTGTCCGACGGCTCGGCCTGCGTCATCTGCGAACCCGGCCCTACACCCCCCGCACCAATGGCAAGGCCGAACGGCTGGTACAGACCAGCCTGCGCGAATGGGCCTATGCGCGCTCCTACGTCAGCTCCAAACAACGCGCCGACGCCTTCCAGGGCTGGCTGCATCACTACAACTGGCATAGACCCCACGCCAGCCTCGGCTACAAGCCTCCCATCTCCCGAATTCCGCTGAACAACGTGATGGGTTTACACAACTAGGCGTCCTGCGCAGCTTCGGCATCGTCCTCGCCGCTACCCGGGCCTTCGCGCAGCTGGCGGTACACCTGCGCCAGCGCGGCCACGTCCTCGGCCGAGAACAGCAGCTTCAGCGCCGGCGAGACTTCGTAGCGTTCGTCTTCGCCGCGCAGGCGGGTCAGGATGTGGTTGTCCTTCATCTTTTGCACGGCATTGCCGACCCGGCGTAGGAAACCGGCGCGGTCGGTGGACAGGTTCTTCTCGTACACCGCCAGCGCCTCGCCCAGCTGCGCTTCCTCCACCACCGCACGCAGGCCGCGCGCATCGGCTTCGGCCAGTTGCTGGCGCAGGTACAGCAGCAGCACCGAATCGATGAAGGTCAGCGGCGAGGAGCGCAGCAGCACCGGCGCTTCCAGTTCGCCGGTGTCGGCCTGGCGGGTGAAGGCGATGCCGGCTTCGCGGTCCAGCACCAGTTCCAGGAACAGGTCGGCCAGGGCGCTGCGGATCGCCGCCTCGCTGCGCAACAGCGCCGGCCACAGCTTGCTGTGGCGCTGCGCGTCCACGCTGGGGCCGCTGAGCAGCTGGCATAGCGCGCGGCGCGCTTCCACCGGCAGGCGGCCGCTGTCGCCGGGGAACAGGTCGGTACCGGCGTCGGGCGCGGCGCTGTCGACTGCATCGTTCGAGCGTTCCTGCTCGGGATCCAGCTCGTGGTCATGCCAGTTCATGGCGTTTCTCCTGGGTGAACCACACCAACGGAATGCGCGCGCGGCGCCACTGGCCGTCGCCGCCGCGCCATTGCGCGATCTCGTGCTGCCCGGCGGCGACCACGCCATGGCGGGTGCCCAGCGACAGGTAACCGATCACGCTGCCCAGGCCCTGGCTGGCCTCGCGCTGGGTCAGTACCTGAGCGATGGACAGTTGCGGCTGCTCGGCAAGCAGCTCGAACAGATCGCGGCGCAGGCTGCGGAAGTCGATTTCCGATTGCGCCACCAGGTCGCCGACGCTGTCCAGCGAAATCGCCGCCGCCTCGTTGCGCTGGATGCCGCCCTCGACCTGCTGCTGGCGCGGGTCGTGCAGCCGCCATTGCGCCAGCGAGCGCAGGCGGCTGGTGGTCAGGTTCAGGTCGCGGCCGATGCCGCGCTGCGCGGGGATGTGGTCGCGCAAGGCCAGCGCCTCGGCCTGCGCCTGCTTGAGCAGCTGGTTGAGCCGGCGCTGCTCCAGATAGCCGCGGCTCTGCACGAAACCGCGCAGGCTGCGCGCGAAATGTTGCATCACGTCGTGCACCTGGCCGCCGCGCTCGAGCATGGTGCCGGTCAGCCCGCGCAGGAAGCCGCGCTCGCGGCGGTCGAGCTTGCGCGCGAACGAGCGCGCCAGCACCGTCTCCAGCGCCGCGTCCAGCTGTGCGCTCTGCTCGGCATCGTTGAGCAAGGCCCAGAACGCCTGGAAACTGCGCCCGGCATCGCTGTCGCCGATCACGTCCACGCCTTCGAACAGCTTGCCCAGGATCTCGCCGCGCTCGCCCTCGTCGTCGATGATGCGCTCGCGGAAGTCGCGGTTGAGCTGCTCGAAATCGTCGCGCACGCGGCGGAAATCCTCGGTCAGTTCGTCGGCCAGCGCGATCACCTGACGCGCGCGTTCCAGCGCGCGCTTGCCGTCCAGCGCTGCAACCTTGCCCTTGGAGACCCGCGCGATCTCCGCATCGATGCGCTCGCGCTCGTCGCGCAATGCCGACAGCCGCGCATCCGGATTGGTCTCGGTCAGCGCCGCCAGCTGCGCCAGCTGCTGCATCACCAAGGCCAGACGGCTCTCGGTGGCCGCGCCGCGCGCGTGTTCCAGGCCATCGGCGAAGCGGATCGCCTGCGTGGCCTGGGTGGACAGTTCGTATTCTTCCTGCTGCGCGCCGTCCGGCAGCCGCCGCTCCAGCCAGCCCTGCGCCAGCCAGTGCGCGACATAGGCTTGCGCGGTGCGCGGCAGTTCGCGCGACAGCTGCTCGGCGTTGAGTTCGTCGAGCATGCGCTGCAACCGCTCGTGCAGCACCGCCGCCGGCAACCGGCGTTCGCTGTCCAGCAGCAGCGACTGCAGCAGGCCGATGACTTCCGGCGCCTGGTCGGCGGCGAGCAGCTTCCACAGCGGCTGCTCGCGCAGGGTGCGGTAGCGGGCGATGCGGGCGCGGTGCTTCATACCGATGCTGCGGGACCGAACGTACGTGGCGAAGAGGCGCAAATGCTAGCGCGGCAGCGCATGCGCCACGCTCAGCGCTTGCCGCCGTCGATGAAGCGCAGGAACTCGGCGCGGGTGCGTGCGTCCCCGCGGAAGGCGCCGAGCATCTTCGAGGTGACCATGCTGACGCCGCGCTTGTGGATGCCGCGGGTGGTCATGCACTCGTGCGCGCCTTCCACCACCACGGCCACGCCGAGCGGCTGCAGCACGTCCTGGATGCATTGCGCGATCTGCGCGGTCATCTTCTCCTGCACCTGGAAGCGCCGCGCGTAGGCATCGACCACGCGCGCCAGCTTGCTGATGCCCACCACTTTGCCGCGCGGCAGGTAGCCCACATGCACCTTGCCGATGATCGGCGCCATGTGGTGCTCGCAATGGCTTTCGTATTCGATGTCGCGCAGCACGATCATCTCGTCGTAATCGGCCACTTCTTCGAACGTGCGCAGCAGGTACTGGCGCGGGTCGGCCTGGTAGCCGCTGAACCAGTCGCCATAGGCCTCGGCCACGCGCCGCGGCGTGTCCAGCAGGCCCTCGCGGTCCGGGTCCTCGCCGGCCCAGCGCAGCAAGGTGCGTACGGCGGCTTCGGCCTGGTCCTGGGTAACGGGGGTGTCGGGGATATTCTTGGAATCAGCCATGAGCGAAAGCGCCCCTGAGTGGGGCTGCATGGTACCCGAGTCGCACGCGCGCCGCCGAAACCAGGATGGCGGCCGCTGTCGGCGGGCTTGCAGCGCACCGCTGCACGGGCGCGGCCAGGCCACGCCCGTGCAGGCGTTGACGGCCTCAGCCGCGCCGGGCCGCCGCCTTCGCGGCCCGGCGCTCGCGCATTGCGCGCTCGTCGCCGAGCCAGTTCGCGCCCTTGTTGCTCAGGAACACCATGTACACCACCAGCGACACCGCGATCACCGCGGTGGCATACCAGACGAAAGTGGTCACGTGGCCGGTCTTCAGCGAGGCCTGGTACAGCAGCGGCGCAGTGCCGCCGAAGGCCGAGTTGGCCAGCGCATAGCCCAGGCCCACGCCCAGCGCGCGGATGTGGGTCGGGAACAGCTCGGCCTTGACCACCGCGTTGATCGAGGTGTAGCCGGTCAGGATCACGAAGCCGCCGGTCAGGATCGCGAACGCGGTCAGCCAGTCGCTCTGCCTGGGCAGTTCCAGCACCAGGAACCAGGTGTAGAGCACGCCGCCGATGCCGAAGAACACCAGCAGGGTCTTGCGCCCGACGATGTCCGACAGCCAACCCCCAACCGGCTGCATCAGCATCAGCACGGTCAGCGCGACCAGGTTGATGAGGGTGCCGGCCATCACGTCGTCGCCGGCGAATGCGGTCTGGATCATCTTCGGTCCGGTGACCGAGTAGGTGTAGAAGGCGATGGTGCCGCCCGCGGTCACCAGGAAGCACAGCAACAGCGGCCGCCACTGGTGCACGAACAGCTCCTGCAGCGAACCGGCAGAGCGCGCCCCGCCCTTCTTGGCCTCGGCGATGGCGTCCGACCCCAGCGACTCGTCCATCGTGCGGCGCAGCCAGAACACCACCAGCGCGCCGATGCCGCCCAGGCCGAACGCCAGGCGCCAGCCCCATTCGGACACCCAGCCCTTGTCGGCAAAATGCAGCATCAGCAGCAGCGTGGCCTGCGCCAGCACATGGCCGCCAACCAGGGTCACATAGTGGAACGAGGACAGGAAGCCGCGCCTGCCCGGGATCGCCGCTTCGGACATATAAGTGGCGCTGGTGCCGTACTCGCCGCCGGTCGCAAAGCCCTGCAGCAGACGCGCCAGCAACAGCACGATCGGCGCGGCAATGCCAATCGTGGCTACCGTCGGCGTCACCGCGATCGCGAACGAACACAGCGCCATCAGCGACACCGAGATGGTCAGCGCCAGGCGCCGGCCATAGCGGTCGGCGAAGCGGCCGAAGTACCACGCGCCGATCGGCCGCATCAGGAAGGTCATCGCGAAGATCGCCCACACGAACATCGTGGCGTTCTTGTCTTCCTTGGAGAAGAACTGCGATTCGAAATAGACGGCGAACACCGAGTAGACGTAGACGTCGTACCACTCGACCAGGTTGCCGGCCGAGCCCTTGAGCGTATTGGACACCGAGCGGCGAAGGCTGCCGGGCGCGGCGCCGGAGGAAGCGGCGGCGGGCAGAGATGCGGGTGCGCTCATGCGACAAGACCCTTCAGGTGGACATCGTCGGAGTATAGGTGGCGGTTTGCGAGGACGCCGTCGTGGACAAAGGCAACCCAAGCGTGCGGCGCGTGTGCGGGCGCGGCACGCCGCCAGCGATCATTGCCCCGCCTGCGGCGCGCCGGGCGACTTGCTGTACATGCCCGAACGATCGAAGCAACAGGCGCGGCGCTTACCCGAGGCCAGCATGTCGCAGGCGCTGGCGATGCGCTTGACCCGCGTGTCGGCCTTCTTGCCCGACACGATCCAGAAGATCCAGTCGCGCCGCGCCAGCGCAGCGCTGCAGCATCTCACCAGGCCAGCCAAGGACTGCGTGCGTTGTTCGCGCCGACCGCACGCAGGCATGGCCGGCCGGATCGCCCCGTCCCGCCAACAGCAACAGACCCT
>NZ_CAPJ01000251.1 GCF_000331775.1 Xanthomonas translucens pv. translucens DSM 18974 | reverse complement strand
CGGCCGGCGCTGGGTGCGCCCGGCCAGGGCCGGGTCGAACCCGGCCGGCAGCTTCACCTCCATGCCCCACGGCTGCCCGCTCTGCCAGCCGGCCAGCTTCAGATAGTTGGCGGTGGAGGCCAGCGCGTCGGGAATGCTGGCGACCAGGTCGCGGCGGCCGTCGCCATCGCCGTCCACCGCGACGCGGGCATAGGTGCTGGGCATGAACTGGGTATGCCCGAACGCGCCGGCCCAGGAGCCGCTCAGGCCGTCGGGCCGCAGGTCGCCGGCCTGCAGCAGTTTCAGCAGCGCGAACAGTTCGCCACGGAAGAACGGCTGGCGGCGGCCGTTGCACGACAGGGTCAGCAGCGACACCAGCAACGGGCGCTTGCCGGAGACGCGGCCGTAGTCGCTCTCCACGCCCCACACCGCGACCACGGTCGCCGCATCCACGCCGTATTGCTGCGCCACCTTGGCGAGCAACGCGCGGTGGGTGGCCAGCATCGCGCGGCCGTCGGCGACGCGCTGCGTGTCCACCAGCCCGGCCAGGTAGTCCCAGATCGGCGTGGTGAATTCGGGTTGCGCGTCGAGCAGCGGCAGCACGCTCATGTCCGGCTGCACGCCGGCGGTGAAGCGGTCGAAGGCGGTGGCGGTCACGCCGGTCCTGGCGGCGGCCGTGCGCAGCGTGGACAGGCAGCCGACGAAGGCGGGATCCGGCGCGGTGGGTGGCGCGGGCAGGGTCTGCGCAGCGGCGCAGGGCGCAGCCAGCAGCAAGACCAAGGCGAAACGTATCATCGGAACTTCCTCGCCAACAGCAGGCCGGACATCATAAACAACCGTCGGTAATGGCTGCTCACGCGCGGTGGCGGGGTCACGGCAGTCCGGCGCTTTTGTAGGAGCGGCTTCAGCCGCGACAGGAGCTATCGGTAAAGTCTGTCGCGGCTGAAGCCGCTCCTACAGGGGTCCCGCGCCGGCTCAGTGCACGGCGACCACGCGTTTGCGGCCGCCGCTCTTGGCCGCGTACAGCGCCTCGTCGGCGCGCTGCACCAGGCCGTTGGCGTCGTCGCCTGGGCGCAGCTGGACCACACCGGTGCTCACCGTCGGCTGCAGCTCGGGGAAGGCCTGCGCGCGGATGCGTTTGCACCATCATCGGCCTGCGCGGCGCGAAGCGGATGCCACACCTGAGCATGGGTTCAGTCCAGCGCGTCCAGGTAGTACCAGCGGCCATCCTCGCGCACGAAACGGCTGTGCTCGATCATGCGCACGGCGCTGCCGCCGCCGATGCGGTAGCGCGCCAGGAACGCGACCTCGGCGCGGTCGGCGCCGCTGGCAATGACCCGCTGCACGGTCAGGCCGAGCCAGGTGGTGTGCGTATCCAGCTCCAGTTGCGCCGGGCGTGTGGACGGATGCCAGCTGGCGCGCAGGTAGTCGGCGTCGCGGCGCACGTAGGCGCTGTAGCGCGAACGCATCAACGTCTCGGCATCCGGCGCGGCGGCGCCGGCGTGGTAGAGCCCGCAGCACTGCGCGTAATCGCGCGGGCGGCCGCAGGGGCAAGGATCGGCGAGGCGCGGGGCGGACGGAGGCATGCGCCGATTGTGCCGGCTGCGGCGGCGCGGCGCACGCGGGCGCTGCCGTGCGCGGCGGCCCCGGCTATGCTTGCGCCCCCATCGCGCGGAGCGCCGCCTTGCTGGAGCTGATCCCGACCGAGCTGCCGTGGTTGCTGTGCATCGCCTTCGTCGCCGGGCTGGTGGATGCGGCGGTGGGCGGCGGCGGCCTGATCCAGTTGCCGGGGCTGTTCGCGACCCTGCCGCAGCAGGCGCCGGCGGTGCTGCTGGGCACCAACAAGTTCAGCGCAATGGCCGGCACCGGCGCGTCGGCCTGGCGCTATGCGCGCAACGTGCGCTTCCCGTGGCGGCCGGTGCTGTACGCCACCGCGGCCGCGTTCGCGTTCTCCTTCCTCGGCGCCAGCGCGGTCAGCCTGCTACCGAAACAGGCGGTGCGGCCGCTGATCCTGGGGCTGCTGATCGCGATGCTGGCCTATACGCTGGTCAAGAAGGACTTCGGCGCGCTGCACCGGCCGCGCCATATCGGCCGCCGCGAGCTGGCCATCGCACTGGCGATGGGCGCGGCGATCGGCTTCTACGACGGCTTCTTCGGCCCCGGCACCGGCAGCTTCCTCATCTTCCTGTTCATCCGCTTCTTCGGGCTGGACTTCCTGCGCGCCTCGGCCGCGGCGAAGGTGGTGAACCTGGCCACCAATCTGGCCGCGCTGTGCTTCTTCGTGCCCAGCGGGCAGGTGCTGCTGGCGGTGGCGGTGCCGATGGCCGGGGCCAACATCGCCGGCGCGGTGGCCGGCACGCGGCTAGCGCTGCGCGGCGGCACGCCGTTGATCCGGCAGCTGTTCCTGGTGCTGGTGGTGGTGCTGATCGGCAAGATGGGCTGGGATCTGCTGCGCTGAGGTGCGGCCGAATCAGCGGACGATTGCGCACGGTTCGTCGCGCTCTCCGGCCAGCGCGGCGCGAATACGCGGCCATGCGTAGTCCCAGGCGATGCGCTCCTGTTCCAGGCGCGGCGCGGGGCCGAAGCGGCCGCTGCGCAAGCCGGTGTACAAGGCCTGCTCGGCGGTGCTGAGCGCGTCCAGGCGCTGCGCGCGATGCTGGCGGCGCTCGTGTCCCCACAGCTCGGATGGCGTAGCGCGCAAGGTGGTTTCGTCCATCAGCAGCGCGACCGTGCGTGGCGCATGCCGGCGCAGGCGATGCAGGATCGCCAGGCCGTGGGTGTCGATGTCGCCCCAGTAGTACAGCGGCAGTGCTTGCAGCCAGTCGATGGCGCGCACGTAGTCCACCGCGTAGCCGCGCGCCATCAGCAGCAACGTGCCGGGCAGGTCCTCGCAAGCCAGGCCGGTCTCGCGGTTCTCCACGATCAGCACCTGCCGCACCGGCAGCTGCAGCGCGGCGATCTGCGCGATCGGCGCCTGGATGTCGTCCAGCCCGCCGAGCCGCGCGCGCAGGTCCGCATCGAGCAGGCGCAGGCGCACCCGGTCGGGCGCGCGGCGTAGCCCGGACAGGCTGTCGAAGCTGCGGGGTTCGGCGCTGCCGCGCAGCCCGGCCAGCCAGTCGGCGATGACCCCGCGGCGCGGCTCGATCCATTTGCTGTCGATGCCGGCGATCGGCAACTGGCGCAGGAACAGGCCGCTGTCCGGATGGGCATGCAACCAATCGACCACCGCTAGCAGGCGCGCGACATCCGCTTCCGGCGCATCGGCGAGCAGGTCGAACTGCCGGCGCAGGCGCGCGGCAAACCCCAGTGCCTGCGGCCAGCGCGCGACGAGTGCTGCGCAGCGCTGGCGTGCGCGCTGCCAGCGCGCGTGTTCGCCCAGCGCCAGCGCGGCCTCATCGGCGTTCGGCTGCCAGGCAGACGGCAGACATTGCGCGCCGAGCTGCGGCCATTTCACCTCGCGCCATTGCACGTGCCCCGGCAACGCGGTGGTGCGCCAGGCGCGCAACCAGGCGCCGAACGCATCG
>NZ_CAPJ01000252.1 GCF_000331775.1 Xanthomonas translucens pv. translucens DSM 18974 | reverse complement strand
CCGAGCCGCACATCATAGCGGCTTTTTTGTTGCCGTCAATACCCTGATTTATCAGGAGGTTGACGCCGCTTCTTCATGAGGACTTTGAAGTCTTTTCGTTGAAGCGAGCCGGCCATATTAGCCGTTTTTTTCACGCCGTCAACACCCGATGTTCACTAGGTGTTTCCGGTCCCGCTTCGCTTCTGTCGAGCCGAAGATCAGCAGCTGCGTAGCGGGCCGCGCAGTCTACCGGGCCAGGAAAAAACGTCAACCTCTTTCTTGCGCTCGGTGTGTCTGCGGCCATTGCAGACGCTCCCCGGCAGCGTTCCCATCAGTAGAACGCGCACGCGCCACGTCCGCACGCCGCTGCTGCCGTGAGCAGCCGCTTCGCCGAGAGTGCGGCCACCCCCTGCAGGACCTCGCAATGCCCTCCTCTGCCGGACGCTCCCTGTAGCGTGATGCCTCGCTGCCGGCGCTGATCGCCGGCTTCGTTACCGTGCTGGTCGGCTTCGCCAGTTCGGCGGTGATCGTGTTCCAGGCCGCACGCACGCTGGACGCCTCGCAGGCGCAGATCGCGTCGTGGATGTGGGTGCTGGGGCTGGGCATGGGCATCACCTGCATCGGCCTGTCGCTGCGCTACCGGATGCCGGTGGTGGCGGCCTGGTCCACGCCCGGTGTGGCGCTGCTGATCAGCGGCGGCGGGGGCTTGCCGCTGACCGATGCGATCGGCGCGTTCGTGGTGGCCGCGCTGCTCGGCACCGGGGCCGGATTCTCCGGCGTCTTCGAGCGGATGATCCGGCGCATCTCGGTCTCGCTGGCCTCGGCGATGCTGGCCGAGGCGCTGCTGCGCTTCGGCCTGGACGTGTTCGTGGCGATGCAGCGCCAATTGGGCATGGCGCTGGCGATGTTTGCGGTCTCTCTGCTGGGACGCCACGCTGCCTCTGGAGACCGCGCAGCTGCGGCTGGCGCGGCCGGTGTTGGTGTGGCCGACACTGTCGTGGCAGGCGCTGTTCGGCATCGCGCTGCCGTTGTTCGTGGTGACGATGGCCTCGCAGAACCTGCCCGGGGTGGCGGTGATCCGCGCCTCCGGCGACACGGTGCCGATCTCGCCGACGATCGGCTGGATCGGCGTGGTCAATACGCTGCTGGCGCCGTTCGGGGCCTATGGGCTGAACCTGGCGGCGATCACTGCGGCGATCTGCATGGGCCGCGAGGCGCAGGAAGATCTGCAGCGGCGCTACATGGCGCCGGTGTTCGCCGGCCTGTTCTACCTGCTGATCGGCCTGTTCGGGGCGACCGTGGCGGCGCTGTTCGCTGCGTTCCCGAAGGAGTTGGTGATGGCGATCGCCGGCACCGCGCTATTCAGCACCATCGGCAACAGCCTGGCAATGGGGCTGAAGGACGAAGGCGAACGCGAACCGGCGCTGATCACCTTCCTGGTCACCGCGTCGGGGTTGTCGCTGTTTGGCATCGGCGCCGCGTTCTGAGGCCTGCTGGCCGGGACAGCGACCTCGCTGCTGTGGCGGCGCACGCGCTGAGCGTGCACCGCCACGGGTTTGCTCAACGCGGGTCGCGCAACTGCAGCAGCCAGTGCGTGGAGACGCCGGACGGGCTAGGCAAGGGTTCGAAATCGAACTGGCGATGCACGGCGGCGGTGGCGTCGATGCGCAGCGGCAAGGTCACGTAGGCGGCGCGTCCCTGGCGCAGCAAGGTGGCGATGCGCTGGGTTTCGGCGGGTGCCGCATCGCTGGCGTACAGCTGGTCCAGGTCACAGCCAATCAGCTCGGCGATCTCGCGCTGGTACAGCGCCGCGAAGGCATCGTTGACGAATGCCAGCCGGCTGGGCCGGCCGTCGCTGCCGCGCTCGATGATCGCCACCGGTTCGCGCAGCCGCGACAACGAGGCCTCCAGCAGCGCGAAATCCTGCTGGAAGCGCTTGCGCTCCATCAGCTCGATCAGCACCCGCAGGCTGCGCGCCGACTCCAGGCTCAGCGGCGACCATGGCCGCGCGCGGCCACGCACGGTTTCCTGCCACAGGTCGAAGCTCTTGCGCGGCGACAGGCGCGCGTTGGGAATGTCCTGCAGTTTGGACAGCTGCGGGTTGCCGGCCCAGTTGACCGTGCGCACCTGCTCGCGCCGCGTCCACAGCAGTGCGCTGCGCGCCTGCGGCATCAGCGGGACGAAGATGAAACCGGCGGCGGTGGGAGCCAGGTCGGCCAGTTCCGGAAAGGTTGCGCCGATCTGGTCGGTATGCAGCGCACCGACCGCGTCGTGGCGCAGCGCCTCGTGGTGGCTGGCCTCGATCTGCTCGCGGATCCGGGCAAGTTCGGCGGCGCTCGGCACCGTGCCGTGGCGGGTGACGTGGTCCCCGTGGAACACCGCCACGCCGTCGGCATCGACCACGTCGAGCAGGTCGGAGGCCATGTCGTCGAGCATGTCGCCGGTCAGGTTTTCGGCTTCGTTGAAGTTGGTGATCAGCTTCTCGCGCACGGTCAGCAGCACCGATTCCACGCGCGCACGCGCCACCGCGGTCAGCGCGCCGATGCGCCCGGCCAGGGCGCGGCTGACCGCGTCGGTGACGTCGCGCATCTCGTGGTTGCAGAAATACGCGCGGTAGTGGTGGCAGGCGATCAGCCCCCACAGCGCGTCGTTGACCACGATCGAGGCCACCAGGGTGGCGGTGACGCCCATGTTGGCCAGGTACTCCAGATGCACCGGGGAGACGCTGCGCAGGCTGACGTCGCTCAGGTCCACCGGCGCCCGCAGCCGCGGATGCAGGGTCGGCTGAATCGGCGAGGGGATGTAGCCGACGTCGGCGATCTGGCGCACGCGGTTGCGCAGGTATAGCGCGCGCGCCTGCGCGGGAATGTCGCTGGCCGGATAGTGCAGGCCGAGATAGGACTCCAGCTCGGGCGTGCGCGCCTCGGCTACGACATCGCCATTCCACTCGTCGTCGAAGCGGTAGATCATCACCCGGTCGTAGCCGATCAGCGTGCGCAGGTTCTTGGCCGCACGCTGGCAAGCCTCGTCGATGCTGCTGTCGGTCTCGAGCCGGCGCAGCAACGGCAAGGCCTCGCGCAAGGTGGCGTCGGCGAGCGGCGCATCGCGCGGCTCCAGCTCCAGTAGCCATTGCTCCGGGTACAGGTGCCAGGCGCCGACCCAGCGCTGCCGCGGGGCGCTGGCGCGGCGCGGGAAGTCGACATCGCTGTAGCCGAGCTGGGCGCGCTCGGCGGCGTCCGCCGGCATGCGCGGTGCCTGCAGCGTCAGCAACGCGTCGTAGCGCTGTCCGAGCAGGTCCGCCAGCGGCACGTCGAGCAGGTCGGCGGCGGTAGCGCTGGCCTGGACGATGCGACCGTCGCCGGGTTCGATCACCAGCAGCACGCCGTGCGGCTGGATCGATCCGGGAATATGGATCGGCTCACGCGCGCAGGCGTCCATGTCCAAGGGCGCGACGGTCTCGCTCATGCGGCGGTCTCCAGGGCGAAGTGGGTGTGGAAGTGCGCGAACATCGCGCGTGCGCCATCGACCGCGGCCTGCCGCGATTGCGGCGTCGGCAGGGCCTGCTCCAGGCGTTGCTGGAACCGCCGCCAACAGGCCGGGTCGGCATGGCCGAGTTCGAAGTAGGCCAGCGCCGGCGCGGCAGCGGCCAGCGTCTGCCGCAGTCGCCGGGCGATCAGGCGCCCGCCCAGGCGCGAGCCTTCGACCACGTACAGCATGCCCCAGCGGTTGCCGGCGTCGGCCGCTGCCGGCGCCGGCGCCGGCAGCGGCGGGGTCGCCCGCAGCGCGGCCAGATCCTGTTCCAGCAGCGGACTGCGGGGCTGGTAGCGCCAGTCGGCATCGCCGCTGGCGTGCAACCAGGCCGACTCGCGTTGCTCCCAGCCAGCCAGCACCGCGTGATGGCGGCGCAGCACCTGGACGTAGTCGGGCACGGACAGGGAGTCGCGCAGCAGCGCGCGCATCGCCGGCAATTGTTCGACGGTCAGGTGCTGTTGCGCAGTGGCTTCGCGCAGCAGGCGCGAAGCGGTGAGATGCGCGGCGGAACCGTCGGGGGGCGACATCATGGAGGGCGGGCGGTCTACAGCAGCCGGACCGGCCGCGACAGCGGAGATGCCGCACAGCGTAGCATCGTGGACGCAAGGCGCCGGGCGACAAGGCGGGCACGCGCCGGCTCAAGCTGAGCAATTCATCCGCTGCCAGCGGCACCACGCCAGCCATGCGGGCAGCGGTCCGTCGCCACGCGGTTCGGCGTGCTAAGCGGTGGCGCTGTCGGGCAGGCGCGCACGGCGCCAGGCCACGACCCAGCCGGCCGCCAGCAACAGCGCGGCCAGCAGCCACGGCGCGCCGGGCAGATGCGCCGGTGCGTGCTTGCCGATGAACAGCGCGAACACCCACGTGTACAGCAGCGGCCCGACGATGCCGGCCAGGCTGACCAGGCTCATCAGCGCGCCCTGCACGCGGCCCTGCGCATCGGCGCCGACGTGGCGGGTGACGATGGCCTGCGCGGACGGCGACGCCACCGCCCACAGCGCGCTGACCGGCACCCCGAGCAGGAACACCGCGCCGCTGCCGGCGACGCTGTAGATGGCGAAGCCGGCCACCCCGCAGCCCAGACCGAACAGCAGTGCGCCGCGCTCGCCGAACCGGCGCACCACGCGCGCGACCAGCAAGGCGTTGACCACGATGCTGCACACCCCGACCAGGGCCAGCACCCAGCTGACCTGCTTCGGTCCCCACTGATATCGATACTCGGCGAATAGCACGAAGATGCTCGGGTAGACGTAGTGCGCCAGGTTGGCCAGGAAGATCACCGCGGCCAGCGCGAACACCTGCGGGTAGCTGCGCAGCAGCCGCAGCGCGCCGAACGGATTGGCGTGCTTCCAGTCCAGGCGCGGGGTGCGCCGTTCCGGCGCCAGCGATTCGGGCAGCACCCACAGGCCGTACAGGAAATTGAGCAGCGCCAGCGCGGCGGCGAACCAGAACGGCGCGCGCAGGTGGTAGCTGCCGAGCCAGCCGCCGAGCAGCGGCCCGATCACGAAACCGAGCCCAAACGCGGCGCCGATCATGCCGTAGGCCTGGGCGCGCTTGTCCGGCGTGGTGATGTCGGCGATGTAGGCGTTGGCGGTGGTGAAGCTGGCCGAGAACACGCCCGACACCACCCGCGCCAGCAGCAGCAACGGCAGGCTCTGCGCCAGCGCCATCACCACGAAGTCCACGCCCAGGCCCAGGCACGAGGCCAGGATCACCGGGCGACGGCCGTAGCGGTCGGACAGCGCCCCCTGCAGCGGTGAGCTGACGAACTGCAGCGCGGCGAACAGGAAACCGAACCAGCCGACCCACTTCGCCGCCGCGGCGAAATCGCCGCCGGTGAAACCGCGCACCAGCCCCGGCAGTACCGGAATGATGACGCCGAAGGCCAGCACGTCGATCAGCAGGGTGATGAAGATGAAAACCAGGGCGGCGCGGCGCGTGCGCGCGGCAGGGGGCGAGGAAGGCACGGCAGGGTCTCCGGATGGACGCGGCAGTGTAATCGGCAGGCGTGGGGTTTCGGGGTGTGGCTGGATTTGTGGCCGCGCGCATGGCGGCGCTGGCGACCGGAAGACGGCCGAGCATGCAATTGCTGCGGGAGGGCTCGATCCCGACGCCTTGTCCAGCGTCTTGTCGGTGGAGCGCGTCGGGACTGAAGTCCCTCCCGCAGGGGGCGCGTCAGCCTCCTGGTGGCGGTGGACAGCACGACGGCGGCTTGATGGCCAGAGGCCAGCGCAGCCGCCGCCTATCCGGCGCGGACGCTTGGGGCAGCGCGCGCCCTCACAGCGGCGCGACCGCGATGGTCTGCTGCAGCACGTGCTGCGCGCCCGCGGCCAGTTCGATCACCTCGGGGCCGGCATTGGCCGCTTCCAGGCACACGAACTGGCGCCAGTGGGCGCCGACATCGGCCATCTTCTGTGCGCCGGCTTCGCCCGGGTTCCAGGCCACCAGGGTGCGGCTGCCGGCGGTGGCGATCTCGATGCGGCGCTGCAAGCCGGGATCGAACAGCGTGTAGCGGCCGCCGGCACCGGTGTAGATGCGGTCGCTGCGGCCCGGATCGCGCGGGTCCTGCAGGCTCCAATCGCCGTGCTGGCGGTGCGCGGTGGCGTAGTTTTCGAACTTGTCCAGGTAGTCGAGTCCGTCCAGGCCCTGCACCCGCACCTGGGTGGCGTCGGCGACGTGGAAATAGTTGTGCAGCGCCTGGGTGAAGCGTGTCGGTTCGCGGCCGACGTTGTCGGTGATCAGGCGCTGTTCCAGGGTCGCGCCGATGTGCAGTTGCATGCGCAGGCGCAGCGGCAGGTCGTCGAAGTCCGGCGGCGCCAGGGTCAGCAGCATGCTGCCGTCGGCCTCGCGACGCGCGTCCTGCAGCTGCCACGGCACGGTGCGCACGAAGCCGTGCGCCGGCACGTCGGCACGCTGGTCCTGGCGACCGAAGTACGGCCAGCACACCGGGGTGCCGCCGCGGATCGGGGTGGGCGTGGGCTGCGCGCTCGGCGACAGCCACATCACCTCGGTGCCGCCCTTGGGCACGAACGACAGCAGCTGGCCGCCGAACAGGCTGATCGCGGCGGTGGAGTGCGGGGTTTCCACCAGCAGCGAGGGGTAGCCGTGGAAATCGCCTGTGCTCAGGCCGGGAATCTCGGACATGGGGATGATGCTCCGTGGCGCGGGGGATTGGACGAAGGCCGGGTAGCGCGCCGGCACGCGGAACGCGGTGGCGGGCTTGCCGCCGAAGGGCGTGGATGGCGCCGGTGTTGACGCAGGCGCAGGCGCAGGTGCAGGTGTGGGTGTGGTCGGCGCGGCGGGTGCGGTGGCGGGTGCGCCGGACGCCTCGCGGCGCAAGGCATCGAGGATGCGCTGCCCGGCGCGGCCGTCGGCCGGCTGCAGGCCCAGGCGCTGCTGCTCGACCTGGATCGCGCGGCGGCTGGCGCTGCCGATCATGCCGTCGGCCTGGCCGATGTCGTGGCCGCGCGCCAGCAGCAAGGTCTGCAGTTCGCGCCGCTCCGGACGGCCCAGGCCGGGATCGTCGGTGGGCCAGGCGGTGGCCAGGCCGGGCTTGCCGCGCAGCTGGTCGGACAGCAGCGCGATCGCCAGCGCATAGCTTTCGGCCGCGTTGTAGGCGTAGATCGCGTCGTAGTTGCGGAACACCAGGAACGCCGGGCCTTGCGTGCCGGCCGGGATCAACACCGCGGCCGGGGTCTGCGGCGCCAGCGTGGGCAGTTCCAGCGCGCTGCCGTCGAGGGCGGTCAGGCCGCGCGCGCGCCAGTCCGACAG
>NZ_CAPJ01000253.1 GCF_000331775.1 Xanthomonas translucens pv. translucens DSM 18974 | reverse complement strand
GGACATCCAGAGCCTGCGCGCTGGCCGCTATCTGGATGCGCCGGCCGGCGCGCCGTCACCCAATGCGTTGATCGCGATGCGGCTGGACGACCACGGCGGGCAGCAGCATTTCAACAGCAAGAGCCCGGACAACATACTGCACCCCCAGCGCTTCCAGGAAGCGGCGCAACGCTACGCGCAGCATCAGACGGCCATCGACCAGTTCGGCAGCGATGTGTCGCGCGCCCGCGCGGAACTGGCGCAGTCGCTGCTGCAGATGCACGGCCACGCCGGCCAGGGCCAGCTATCGCCGAATGTGCAGCGGCAGGTGAACGAAGTCCTGGCATTGCAGGCCGACCCGTCCATCCGCGCCGGCATCGAACGCAACGCGCCGGTGCAGGGGGCCGAACACGGCCTGCTCTACGGTGCCGGCGTCGCCCATGCGACCGGCCGTGCCGCGCACGACCTGGACGAACGCGTGGCGTCGGCGGCGCGCGAGGCCGGTGCCTATGGCGCGTCCGTCATCCCCCTGGCGCCGCTGGCCATGGCCTCGCTGGTCCCATGGACACGTCAAGCCATGGCAGCATAGGGTTCTTGGCGTAAGATCGCGTGCGCAGGTTGGAGACCTGGCCACACAATAAGGAGAGAGAACGCGTGATGAGCCGCGACACCAACGACCACAGCGACAACCCCTATCGTCCGCGTGCACGCACGGTGCGCGATCCGCATCACGATGCGCAGTTGCTGCGCGATGTGGCCATCATCAATGCCCAGGTGCGCGACAGGCTCGGCCCGCTGCCGGCCGGCGGATTGCCGGTGCACACCAAGCGCAAACCCAACCTGCCGCCGCCGCCATCCGTTACTGCCGCATCCGCGATTTACCCGCCCGAGGACGACCCGATGAAACTGCACCACCTGGCCGCTGCCGCCATCATGCCCATGGCCGTGGCCGCCGCGGGGTGCTCGAAAGGCATCGATGTCGGCAACGACGGCGCAACCGGTCACCTGAACCCGCATCCGGTGAAGCGCTACGAAGTCATTGCCACCTCGCATGCGCCAGGGCCGTGGGATACGTTTGAAGGGGCCTATGTTCATTACGATGTCATCAACACCAAATGCGTCCCGATGATCCCGTTCATTGGCGAGCAGCACGTGCCCAATACCGGACTCGATGTTCCCATGACCCGTGTGGACGACCATACCTGGAAGGGGTATTTCTACCGCGATGCCATGCTGGACGAGGATTACTTCAAGCTCGGGGTGTGCCATTGGGATGTCACGAGCGTGGGCGTTGGCGCGATAGCGCAAGGAGTGCGGTTCAGTTGGGGGGCGGGCGGGGAGGCGTTTGAGGAACTCCTGCGCGATAGTCCCGAGATCAGTTATTTCAAGAAAAGTGCATATGGGGATCGTTCTTTAGCTCCTTATGGTGCGCCCGACTATTCTCCTCTTCGGCCAGAATACAAAAAGAACCCGGATGATTTCTTTCCGGTCACCATCGCTGTCAAGGAAGCCAAGCCATGAAATCCATCGATCAAGCACTCGCCGATGCGGCCAATGATGCATACCGAAATCGCTCTCAACGAGATATAAAAATACAGACAAAAGTGTCTTTTGATGGCGAAAAATACCAAGTCTTCGGCTACACAGGTGACTTGGCTACCGGCTTTCATGCGACCGCATATCAGAATATCGCGACGGGTGATGTCATCATCGCCTACCGCGGCACCGACCCAGGTTTATTTTCCGGCGCAACCAAGGCCGAAAAGGCCGACCACGCACTCACCACACTGCAGGACATCGCCGTCGATGCCAAAATGGTGCGCGATACCGTCAACACGCAAACCGGCGCGGCCGATGCGTTCACCGCGCAGATGATCGCCAAGGCGGCCAGGCAGGGCATCCCCAAGGAACACGTCTTCGCCGCCGGCCACTCC